>DWZB01000025.1 GCA_019118405.1 Candidatus Limosilactobacillus gallistercoris | reverse complement strand
GGTTTCTGGACCGTGGTCTTCACCGATCGTGCCGTCAGGAGCAGCCCCGGCAACGTTGAAGTAACGCAGCGCTACGAACTTGATGCCGTAAGCCTTATCCGCCCAGGCCATCATCTTTTCCATCATCAGCTTGCTCAGGCCGTATGGGTTGATTGGGTTTTGCGGATCAGTTTCCTTGATTGGCATGTGTTCAGGAACACCATAAGTAGCGGCGGTTGAACTGAAGACGATGTACTTGATGTTGTGGTCACGCATGGCCTCCAAGAGGGTGATCATACCACCAGTGTTGTTGTCAAAGTACTTGAGCGGCTTGCTCATTGATTCTGGAACAATTGAGAAGGCCGCAAAGTGAACAACGGCAGTGATGTCTTCATTATCGAAGACCTTGTCCAAGAACTTCCGGTCCCGGATGTCCCCTTCATAGAATTTTGCTTTAGGGTTAATTGCGTCCCGGTGACCCGTTGAAAGGTTATCGGCAACGACCACGTCTTCACCGTGTTCAATTAAATCCTTAACCATGTGTGAACCGATGTATCCGGCACCACCAGCAACTAAAATTGCCATACCAAATTCCTCCTTGTGTCAACTAGCTAAGCACATAATCGGCTTATCTGATTTATCCTTCAATTGGCATTGTAGCACAGTTTACCCACCAGGGCGAGTAAATTTTAGTAAAAATTACGTAAAATCGTAATCGCTTTATTTACCGCCTTTTTCCGGGGTCAGGTCAGGCAGGTCCTTGGCATGTTCGAGGTACTTGACCAGAACCCCCTCCCGCAGGCCGCTGTTGCTGAAGCAGACCTCGTCGATGGCCAGCTGACGCATCAAGGCTAAGAGCGGCAGGAGCCCGCCAATCACTACATCGGCCCGTTCCTTCATGACGCCCCGGATTTTGGCCCGGGTCGCCTGGTCGACCTCCAGGAGCTGGTGCATGATCGCAAAGGCAGTTTCTGAACGCAGCGTCAGCCCTTGGACCGGCGCGGCCTTGCCGTCAACCGCATTCCGCCAGCGGTAGATCTTGGCCAGGGCTCGGTTACTCCCGCCGAGGGCAATGATCTTGGTCCGCCGGAACCGATTCAGCCAGCGCTGGTGGGACAGGACCTCGTCGACCTCCACCATGGCATCAAACAGGTCGGCCGCGTTCACCCGGTCGCCCAGGTGGTAACGCTGGGACAGGGTTACGGAACCGAAGGGAATGCTGACGGTTTCCTCGGCCGCCCCGTCTTCAACGGCAATCAGCTCCATGCTGGCCCCACCGGTGTCAATAATGATTCCCCGCTTCAGGGGCAGGGCATTGGTAACCCCGACATAGTCCAGGTAGGCCTCCTGCTCACCGGAGATTACCTGAATATCGAAGCCGCTGGCCGCCTTGGCCCGCTTCAAGAAGTCCTGCTGGTTCTTGGCCTGGCGAACCGCGGCTGTAGCCACCGCCACGACCTTCTTGTCCTGGTACTGGTCGCAGATCTGACGAAAGTCACGCAGGGCTTCCAGGGTCCGCTCAATCGGTTCCGCTTTCAGAATCTTCTCCGACCCCATCTGCGAGGACAGCCGGACGTAGCGCTTCTCGTAGTGCTTGGTCACCGCCTGGCCGTCCTTTTGCAGCTCACTGATCTTGAGACGGATCGAATTGGATCCCAGATCAATCACCACGAGGTACTTATTCATCGGCATCACCTTTTTCATTATTGAGGTGCAGGGATGGAACGTGCTTAGACAGGGTCTCAAAGACCGAAGTAAAGTGCCGCTGGTTCTTGTGCTGGTGGAGTTCCTGTTTGTTCATCTTCTCCGCTTCTTCCACGAAGTATTCCTGGGAGTTGAACGGTGCCGCGTCTCCACGGTCGATCCGCTCGTAGTGGTCGCCTTCCAGGATCCGGGCCTTAGTGTTGTCCTTCCACATGATGTTGAAGATCTGAATAGCCCGGGCTTTGGTATCAGCTTGCTTGACTGGGTAGAGCTCCTCGACCCGCCGGTTAAGATTCCGGGTCATCATGTCGGCACTGGCCAGGTAGATCTCTTCATTCCCGTTGCTCTTAAAGTAGTAGATCCGGGAGTGCTCCAGGAAACGACCGACGATCGAGTGCACCTCGATGTTGTCGTGCAGCTCCAGCAGGTCGTTGCGCAGGCAGGTAATCCCCCGCACGAGCAGCTGGATCTTGACCCCATTGGCGGCCGCGTCGTACAGCCGGGCAATGATCTGCTTGTCAGACAGGGAATTCATCTTCATCCGAATCAGGGCTGAGCCGCCGCTCTTGGCAACCTCAATCTGCTCATCAATCTTCTTGTTGATGAACTCCCGGATACCATCTGGAGAAACCCGCAACTGGTGGAAGTACGGCGGCCGGGCGAACCCAGACAGCATGTTGAAGAGGTTCGTCATGTCAATGCCGAGCTCATGGTCGCAGGTGAAGAGCCCCATGTCGGTGTAGAAGTGGGCCGTGACATCGTTGTAGTTCCCGGTTCCCAGGTGCATGTAGCGGCGCAGGCCGTCTTCGTCCCGCCGGATGACCAGGGCCACCTTACAGTGGGTCTTCAGGCCAACCAGTCCGTAGATAACGTGGCAGCCCATCCGTTCGAGCCGTTGAGCCCAGCGGACGTTGTTCTGCTCATCGAACCGGGCCTTGACTTCGACCAAGACCGTGACCTGCTTGCCGCGCTGGGCCGCCATCCCCAGATACTTGATGATCGGCGAATTGCCGGAAACCCGGTAGAGGGTCATCTTGATCGCCAGGACTTCTGGATCCAGAGCGGCCTGATGGATGAAGTTGACCACGGCGTCGAAGTTATCGTACGGGTGCTGGACCAGGTAGTCCTTCTTCCGGATCGACTGGAAGATGTTGTGGTCCATGTCCAGGGCCGGGTTGAGGTACGGCTTGAACGGCTTGTAACGCAGGTCGTCGTGACCATCGACCATTCCCGAGAGCTTCTTCAAGAAGGTCAGGTCGACCGGCCCGTCCACCCGGTAGAGGGAACGCTCGGTGACGTGGAGGTTATCGATCAGCTGGTCCTCCAGCCAGGGGTCGATGTCGTGCTCAACCTCGAGCCGCATCACCTGCCCGTGTTCACGTTCCCGGAGCTGGTGCTTGACTGCCCGCAAGAGGTCGGAGGTATCTTCCTCGGCCACATCGAGGTCCATGTCCCGCATTACCCGGTAGGTCGCCGTCTTGATGATCTGGTAGCCAGGGAACAGCAGGGACAGGAACTCCTTGATCAGGTCATCGATCAGGATGAAGTTGTTCTCACCCGGCAGCCGGACCAGGCGCTTGTAGATCTCCGGTACCCGGACCGTGGCGAACTTGATGTCAGCTTCCTTGGAATCATCGTG
>DWZB01000024.1 GCA_019118405.1 Candidatus Limosilactobacillus gallistercoris | reverse complement strand
GGAAGGTATTTTCAACGACTTCCTTGGCCTGGCCATCCTTCACTTGCCGAACGGTCTCGTTTGCGACAACTACCCGAAAGATGTAGTCCTGCATCCCCATTGACTGTGCCCGGGATTCCAGGTTGCTCTTAACCCGGTTTTCGTAACCGGAGTAAGTATGCAAGACATACCAACGTTTTTCATGTGATTCCACGATAAATCCTCCTTAAAGATTAATGCTGTTTTGAATTTTTACCAAAATAAAAAACCCCGCTCGTCACGAAGTTCACCAAAGCTTAGTATAACAGACAACCCGCTGTTTGACCACATCTTAATCTTAGACAAACAGCTTCATTAATAATTGAATCAACCAATCAAACAGGGCAAAGAACAGGACGAAGAACAACGTCAGTGAAATGACGATCGTCGTGTCGCGCCGGTTTTCCTTTGCAGTTGGCCAAACAACCAGCTTCATCTCATGGTTAACACTCTTGATAAATCGAATTAAGTGCATCCTTGCCTCCACCTACTTGCTCTCACGGTGAAGTGTGTATTCACCGCAGTGCTTGCAGAATTTACGTAGTTCTAATCGTGATTGTCGCTGCGGATTAGCGGTGATCGTGTAATTGCGCGCACCGCACTTGGTACATTCCAAGGCAACTTTTCGTTGGGACATACTGCCGCCTCCATTCAGTAATAGGTTAGCACGAGTTTTATATTTAAATCAACCAAATCAATTCAAAAAGCCAGGCAGCGGTTTTCCTGTCTGCCTGGCCATCAGTAGTTCTTAATACTTCTGCCGCAACTCAGCAATCAGTTTACGCCGGCTACGGGTCAGTGCACTGCGAATCTTGCGTTCATCGCAACCCAGTTTTTCCTCGATTTCGGCTATGCTGGCACCCTGATGAAGCAGGATGATCACCTGCCGCTCAAAGTTTGAACACCGTTGCATGAAGGCCGCCAAGCACTTCTGGCAATATACGATGTCTTCCGGCCGGTCGTGGTGTCCATCCACCAGCAGGTTAGCGTCCTCATCCCCCAATGAGGACAATTGACTAGCCGGAATTCGTTTGCAGGCCTGGCGGGCCCGGTAAAGGTCCAGCAGCCGGTTGATCAGACTTTGCTTATAGAAACCGGCGAACTTGATCATCGAACCGCCGCGGTAGCCCTTGAGGACCCGCACCAGGACTATTTCAGCCTCTTGGTGCCAATCGTCAAGTTCCAGGTCGGCGACATAATACTCCTGCCAGAGCCGGCGAACCAGCGGCCAGTACTGCTTAAACAGGGCTTGAAATTCCTTGTCCTTGCCTTTCCTGGCATCCACCAGGATCTTTACTCCCTTTTGATCTTGAAACTTATGTTTGGTCTTATCGGTGCAGTGCATATCTGCATTGCCCCCTCCTAAAGTAATTGACCCGTCACGATTTCAACTAGTGCTCGTCACCTGCTAGTTTCCGCCCAGCATGGTATTTACCTTCCCCATCGGCCGTCGAAAAGCGCTTTCAATTTAGCGCCTATTTTCGTAAAATCCACGTGTCTGATATTAATTTAACAAACTGTCTCATCAGGCAATAGTCGTTTTTTTGGTTTAACGGAACGGCTAATCGAACGGTATACCCAGCGATAAGTCGACACAAAAGGGATAATTGATCATTATAGTTACTTCTTTTTTCAATATTCGCAACTCACTGAATAGCGATAAGTGAAAGCGGACACAAAAGGGACGGCCTCTCATCAGGAAGCCGCCCCTTCGTCATTTCTTATTTTACTTTAACGGGTGCCGGGAGTTGAATCCTTGGTAGATCAAGAGGCTGGCCGCCACACTGGCATTCAGACTCTGAACGTGCCCGATCATCGGGATTGTCAGCATCTCATCGCAGGTCTTCTTCAGGAGGGCGGAAATGCCCTTCCCTTCATTGCCGATAACTAATGCCACGGCGCCATGGGCATCCCAGGTCCGGTAGTCCTTCCCCTTCATGTCGGTACCGAAGAGCCAAACGCCCCGGTCCTGGAGCTCCTTAGCTGTCTGAACCAGGTTGGTAACCCGGGCCACTGGAACGTGTTCGATCGCCCCAGTCGAGGTCTTGGCCACCACGGAGGTCAGGCCGACTGCCCGCCGCCGCGGAATGATGATCCCGTGAACCCCGGCTGCGTCGGCCGTCCGAATGATGGAACCCAGGTTGTGAGGATCTTCCAGTTCGTCCAGGATCAAGAAGAAGGGATCCTCACCGTGCTTGGCCGCATTATCGAAGAGATCGTCGATGGTGGCATATTGGTAGGCCGCCACTGCCAGGGCAACCCCTTGGTGGTTCTGGTGGTCGGTCATCATATCCAGCTTGTTCTTAGGAACGTTGGAGATGACCAGCCGTTTTTCCTTGGCTAGCTTGATGATCTGGGCGATGGCATCAGCCTTCAATCCTGATTGGATAAAGACCTTGTTGATCTCCTGGTCCGACTTGAGGGCCATGATCGCCGGGTGCCGGCCGATGATAAAGTCAGTGTTTTCAGTCTTCATGTTTTGTCCGCCCCGTTTCCACTTGTTTGATGCACCATTCTGCCAGTTCGTTCAGCCGTTCCTGCTGGCCCGAAAGCTGGAGGTACCCCATCAGGGCCTCAAAGCCGGTCGAGATCCGGTAGGTCAGAACGGCGGTGTGCTTGGCGTGAGTGTGGCTGTTGGCATTGCGGCCCCGCTTGAAGTAGGCCCACTCCTCGTCCGTCAACAGGTCGTCTTCCTTCATTAGGTCGATCAACGCTGCCTGGGCCTTGGCGGAAACGTAGTGGGTGGCGATGTGCTGGAGCTTGGTGGGCTTGCTCAGCCCCGTGCTCAGCAGGTGTTGGCGAATGAACACCTCGTAGACCGCATCACCGAGGTAGGCCAGAGCGATGCCGTTTAGTTGTCGATAGTCTGCTTTTTCCATTGTAATGATTAATTTACTCCTTCTTGTACCGGGTTCCCTGCGGGGTATCTTCAAGAATAATCCCCTGCTTCTTCAGGTCGTCCCGAATTTGGTCACTGCGGGCGAAGTTCTTGTTCTTCCGGGCCTCGTTCCGCTCCTCAATCAGCTGCTTGATCTGGTCGTCATCGATCTGGTTATCGGAAGCCGTCAGCTTGACCCCGAAGATGCTCATCAGCGTCGCCAGAGTGGACTTCAGAGCTGCCAGGGCATCAGCGTTGACCTGGTCCTTTTGGGCATAGACGTTAGCATACTTGACCAGTTCGTAGACCACGGCGATCCCATTTTGAACGTTGATGTCGTCATCCATGGCATCGGTGAAGCGCTGCTTAAAGGCGGCCAGCTTGGCGTCCACCTCAGCATCCCCGCCGGCCTGGGCATCCTGTTCCCGGTAGGTCAGGTTGTCATAGGCCGTCTGGATGTGGTCGAGGTTGTTCTTGGCATCAACTAGGTTATCCTCACTGTACTGGATTGGCCGCCGGTACTGAGTCGTCGCCATGAAGAAGCGTAGTACCTGCGGGTCGACCTGCTTGATGATGTCGTGGACGGTGATGAAGTTGTGCAAGGACTTGCTCATCTTCTCGTTGTCCTTGCCGATGGTGACAAACCCGTTGTGCATCCAATAGCGGACAAACTGCTGGCCATTCTCAGCTTCACTCTGGGCAATCTCGTTTTCGTGGTGCGGGAACTCGAGGTCCTGGCCCCCGGCGTGAATATCGATGGTCTTGCCGAGGTACTTGGTGGACATCACGGAGCACTCGATGTGCCAGCCGGGACGGCCCTTGCCCCATGGGGAATCCCAGCTGATTTCACCAGGCTTAGCGGCCTTCCAGAGAGCAAAGTCCATCGGGTCTTCCTTCTTATCGACCTCATCGGTGCTGACGTGCTCACTGGCCCCGACTTCAAGGTCGTCAATCGACTGGCCGGATAACTGTCCATAGTGCTTGAACTTCCGGGCCCGGTAGTAAACGTCGCCGTCCTTCTCGTAGGCATAGCCCTTGTCGATCAGGCCGCTGACGAATTTAATGATGTCGGGGATGTTTTCCGTTGCCCGCGGATGCAGGGTCGCCGGCTCAATATTGATGGCTGTCGTGTCCTCCATGAAGGCATTGATGTACTTCTCTGCCAGCTGGGGCACCGTAATACCCTGCTCGTGGGCCGCCTTGATCATCTTGTCATCAACGTCGGTAAAGTTGGAGACGTAGTTCACCTTGTAGCCCTTAAATTCCAGGTAGCGCCGCACTGTGTCAAAAGCAATTGCCGAACGGGCATTGCCGATGTGAATGTAATTGTAAACCGTCGGGCCACAGACATACATGTTAACAACGCCTGGATGCAGCGGCTTAAACTCTTCTTTTTTCCTGGTCAGCGTATTATAAATTGTTAGCATATTATCTGCTCCCTCATAATTTACTTGCAAATTGCTTCTTTAATCTTACCACAAACCGTTCCGATCCGCGCCCGATTGAGAATTTCGGCGGTTGAAAAGTTCTTTAAGACTTTGGTCATAATTTCTTCACATTCTGCTGTTAGTATAATAAGCGTAGTAAAGAAAGAGCTTTGCTACATCAATGAAACCTATTATTTTTCAATTACTCCTCCCAATAGTAACCGAAAAAATAATCATTACGAAATCTCCCCCAAGTTTTCGTAATACTCCCTATTATGAGGGCGGCTGATCCCAGGCCGTCCTTTTCTTTTGGCTATTTTGACTCAAAAAGGAGATCGCCCCGTGTGCGATCTCCTTTTTTACTATTTCTTCTTTGAATTATTGGAATTACCCTTGTCCTTAGACTTGGACTGTTCATCGATTCCCCGCTGGGAGTGCAGCGGCCGGGCAAAGATCATCCGACCGGCATCCGTCTGCAAGGCACTGGTGACCTCAACTTCAATCGGCTTGTTCATGAAGTAGCGGCCATCCTCAACCACGACCATCGTTCCGTCATCTAAATAGGCAACCCCTTGCTGCCGTTCGGTCCCCTTCTTGACGACCACGACGTTGAGGGTTTCGCCCGGAATGACCCGGGGCCGCAGTGACTTCGCCAGGTTATTGATGTTTAAAACATCGACGTTCTGGAACTGGATCACCTTGTTGAGGTTGTAGTCGTTCGTGACAATCGCCCCGTTGACCTTCTTGGCCAGGGCAATCAGCTTGCTGTCAACCTCGGAGATATCCTCGAAGTCCCCCTCGTACATTTCAACGGGCACAATTTTCTCGCTCCGCAGCTTATTTAAGATGTCCAGACCGCGCCGGCCCCGCACCCGCTTGATGCTTTCACCCGAGTCAGCAATGTATTGCAACTCATAGAGGACAAAGTTAGGCACTAACAGGGTCCCTTCAAGAAAGCCCGTCTTGACCAGGTCGTAAATTCGGCCGTCAATCAGGATGTTGGTGTCCAGGATCTTGTAATGGTGGTAATTGGCATCGTGGCGGTCAATCATCTCGCTATTGTCATCGTTGCGCTGGACTTTACGGGTTAACAGCTTCTTCCATTCATCTACCCGGGTGGTCCCAATTCGGAAGCCAAGGTAACTGAACAGCAACATCAACAGGATCGGCAAAACATTGTTAACTACCGGGATATTGGTCTGCCAGAGCGGGATTGAAATCAGTACCGCCAGGACCAGACCAAGGATCGTCAACAACGCACCGAAAATCAGGTAGAGCGGGTTCTTCCTCGTCAGTTCCCGCTCAATTTGCGCAAGCAGTCTCATTGTTGGTTTGGCCAATAGCAATCCTAGCAGCCAGAAAATAAGTGCACCAATAATAATATCTAAAAATACCAACAACGGGAGTGCAAAGTGCAACTTCAGTACGTCCCACAGTAGGGGCAGATAGTAGAAACCGACCATGGCCCCAACCAGGACGTAGATTGCAACTACAATCCGTTTTCGCATTTTGGTTCCTCCTTTATTAAATTTTTAGGCCAGTGCCAGGCGCAGGGCCTCACGCAGGGTCGTCACCCCAATGACCTCAATGCCGGTCGGCGGATTCCAGCCCTTCAGGTTGTTCTTCGGCACAAAGATCCGCTGGAAGCCCAGCTTCTGGGCCTCGGCCACCCGCTGCTCGATCCGGTTGACCCGGCGAATCTCACCGGTCAACCCGACTTCCCCGACAAAGGCATCGCTCGGTCGTGTTCCCTTATCGCGGTAGCTCGACGCGATTGCCACGGCAATGGCCAGGTCAATCGCCGGCTCATCCAGCTTAACCCCCCCGGCCGCCTTCAGGTAGGCATCCTGGTTCTGCAGCATCAAATTAGCCCGCTTCTCCAGCACCGCCATAATCAATGATACACGGTTCCGGCTCAAACCGGTAGCGGTTCGCTGGGCGTTTCCGTAAACCGTCGGCGTAACCAGGGCCTGAATCTCGACCAGGATCGGCCGGGTCCCTTCCAGTGAGACCACCACAGCTGATCCGGTGGCATCCCGCAGGCGTTCCTCCAGGAAAATCTCAGATGGGTTCTTAACCTCGGTCAGCCCGTTCGTGTGCATCTTGAAGATCCCCAGCTCGTTGGTGGAGCCGAAACGGTTCTTCACTGACCGCAGAATCCGGTAGGTGTGGTGCAGGTCCCCCTCAAAGTAGAGAACCGTGTCCACCATGTGCTCCAGGATCTTGGGTCCCGCGAGCGCCCCGCCCTTGGTGACGTGGCCCACTACGAAGATCGTGATGTTATTGCTCTTGGCGATCTGCATCAGTTGAGCCGTGACCTCCCGGATCTGGGAGACGCTCCCGATCGCCGAGCTGACATCCGTGGCCTGCATCGTCTGCACGGAGTCGATCACGACAAACTCCGGCTTGAGGTCGTGGATCGTGTCGCGGATGCTGTCCATGTTGGTCTCCGGGTAAACGTAGAAGTTATCCCCAGCCACGTGGAGCCGTTCCGCCCGCATCTTGATCTGGGTGCCGCTCTCTTCCCCTGAAACGTAAAGGACCTTGTGGTGGTCATCGCTCAGTTGGCCGGAAACCTGGAGAAGGAGAGTTGACTTTCCGATCCCGGGGTCCCCACCGATCAGGATCAGGGAGCCGGGCACGATTCCGCCCCCGAGGACCCGGTTGAGTTCGTTGAGCCGGGTCTTCACCCGGGGGGTCTCCTGGCTGTTAATCTCGCTGATCTTCTGCGGCTTGGCTACCAGGCCGGTCAGCGTAGTTGTCTTGGCCTTGGTGGTCGAGGAACCGCTGCTCTGCACCTGTTCCTCGACGAAGGTGTTCCACTCCCCGCAGTTTGGGCAGCGGCCCAGGTAGCGCGGTGAGTTATAGCCGCAGTTTTGGCAAACATACTGTGTTCTTACCTTTGCCATTATCTTTGCTCCTTACTTTTGGGTTGAACCAAAGCCACCCGTCCGTTGGGCAGTCGGCTGTTTCTCATCATCGGCGAGCAGATAAGGAATGAAGATCCCCTGACCAATCCGCTCGCCCTTCTTGATGTGGTAGTCCCGCAGGCCATAGTTGATCAGCTGGAAGAAGATCTCGCCTTCGTTGCTGTCGTTGTCATAGTAGTCGGCATCCACGATCCCGACCCCGTTTGGCAGGACCAGGCGCCGCTTCAGGGGACCACTCGACCGATCAGCCAGTAGGAGAAATTCGTTCGGCTGCATGTAGGCCTTGATGCCCGTCGGCACTAAGTAGGGTTTCAGGGCAGCATCAGCAGCCGTAAAGTCGTCATCCGTCAACTTCTTTTGCTGGTAGATCGTCCAGAGGGCCTTGATGAAGTTACCCTTCCAGATAGATGGCAAGGTAAAGTCCTCAGCTGCCTCGAAATCATAACCGGCCGCGTTGGCCGTCTGCCGCTGGGGCAGGTTGATTCCCTGCCCCTGTCTCTTGGAAACTACCTTAAATCCGCGTTTCATTGCATTCACCTCATCGAATTAAATCACTGTTTAAATATTATAAGATAGAACCTTTAGTAATGGTATTGCTTAGGCTTGACTTTTGCGATTACTTTACGGAAAATTGATCATGAATGGATGTGATCACTTTGCAATATCAAATTGAGGATCACCGGATTGTTGCCAGCGATGACCACCAGCCATTTGTTGGTGAGATCAGTTTCCCCGCAGTCGATGGCTACCCCGACCGGGTCGTTGTCGAACGCGTCTTTGTCCATCCTGACTACCGTGGTAGGGAGATCGCGGCTGTTCTCATAAAACGTTTTATCAAGTACGCCAGCGACCAGGGATGGACCGTCAAACTGATGTGTCCCTACGCAACCCAGCAATTCAAGCTGCATCCGGAATATCAGCGTTTGTTATTACCAGAAGATCGTTTTTAGCATAGGAGGAATACTAAATGAACCAAGACGAATTAAAGGCCCAAACGGGTAAGGAATCAGTTAAGTACATCAAGTCCGGCATGATCGTCGGCCTCGGGACCGGGTCCACCGTCCGCTACATGGTCGACGAGCTCGGTAAGCAGGTCCAAGCCGGTAACCTGACCAACATCATCGGGGTAACGACTTCCAGCCGGACCACCAAGCAAGCCGAAAGCCTCGGCATCACCATTAAGAACCTCGATGACGTCGACCACATCGACCTGACCATCGACGGGGCTGACGAGATCAGCGACGACTTCCAAGGAATCAAGGGTGGCGGTGGCGCCCTCCTCTGGGAAAAGATCGTGGCCAACGCTTCCGACAAGGTAATGTGGATTGTTGACCAAAGCAAGCTGGTCCACAAGCTGGGCAAGTTCCCGCTTCCCGTTGAAGTCATCCCATTCGGTAGTCAACATGTCTTCAACCGTCTGGAAAAGAAGGGCTACAAGCCAACCTGGCGGATGGACGGTGACAAGAAGTTCCGTTCTGATGAAAATAACTACATCATCGACCTGCACCTCGAAGAGATCGACCACCCAGCCGCTCTGGCCGATGAACTGATCCACATGGTCGGCATTGTTGAGACGGGTCTCTTCCTCAACCGGGTTAACGACGTCATCGTGGGTACCGACGAAGGTCCAAAGGTACTCCACGCCCGTTAAAATTAAATTTCGATAATCAAGAATCGAGCCCCCAGCACATTGCTGAGGGCTCTTTTTCTTGTCATTCCTTAACACTCGGTAACGATAAGCGGTCCGGCTTTCCCCCGTTCGCCGATTCCCCTATAATAGATTAGTAAGAATAATGAGGAGGTCTTTTTATGGCTTTTAAGATTAAAAAAGATGATATCAAACGTTTCCGCGCCGATTATGACAACCGCCGTGACAGCCACGTGATCGAAAACGCAGTCACCAAGAACGGGGTCCGCAACGCGAGCTTCAACTGGCACGCCATCCAGGACAACGATCCCCACTTCTCAATTGACCTGAAGACCGGGGATGTTGCTGACCAGAAGCAGTCCGGTCGCTGCTGGATGTTTGCCGCTTTGAACACCATGCGCCACGAAATGCAGCAGAAGTACAACCTGCCGGACGACTTCGAACTCTCCCAGTCCTACCAGTTCTTCTGGGACAAGTTTGAAAAGGCCAACTACTTCTACGAAAACGTCCTGAAGACGGCCCACAAGGCCACGGATAGTCGTAAGGTCGCTTGGCTGATGGCCGAACCGCAAAACGATGGTGGCCAGTGGGACATGCTCTGTGCCTTGATCGAAAAGTACGGGGTCATGCCAAAGTCTGCCATGCCAGAATCATTCAATTCCAACAACTCCCGGGGCATCGACAGTGTCCTCAACAATAAGCTGCGTCATGATGCCGTCATCCTCCGTAAGATGGTCAACGAGGACCACGCCAGCCAGGATGAGCTGGACGCCAAGCGGACCACGATGCTGAACGAGGTCTACCGGATGCTGGCCTACGCCTTTGGTGAACCAAGCACCCACTTCGACTTCGAATACCGGACTAAGAAGGCCAACGAATTCCACCGTGATGCCAACCTGACGCCACGGGAATTCTTCAAGAAGTACATCGGCTGGAACCTCGACGACTACGTTTCCATCATCCAGGCTCCAACCGCTGACAAGAAGTACCACAAGACCTACACGATCGACATGCTCGGCAACGTGGTCGGCGGCCGGCAGATCAAGCACCTGAACCTGCCAATGGACGAGTTCAAGGACCTGGCCATCAAGCAGCTCAAGCATGGTGAGAGTGTTTGGTTTGGTTCCGATGTCGTCAAGTACTCCGAGACCAAGCTGGGGATCATGGCTCTAAACACCTACGACTACAACGCCCTCTTCGACATGGATCTGGACATGACCAAGGCCGATGCGCTGGATTACGGTCAGAGCATGATGGACCACGCGATGGTGCTGACCGGGGTTGACATTGTTGACGGCAAGCCAACCAAGTGGAAGGTTGAAAATTCCTGGGGTAACAAGGTCGGTCACAAGGGCTACTTCGTGATGAGCGATGATTGGATGGACAAGTACTGCTACCAGATCGTCATCAATAAGAAGTACCTCTCCGACAAGCAGCGCCAGGCCCAGACCCAAGAGCCAATCGTCCTGAAACCATGGGATCCAATGGGGACCCTGGCCTAACGCCTTTACAATTCAAATCGAGTAGGAGGTAATTGATTATTTCAATTACCGACCTCTCACACCACCGTACGTACGGATCCGTATACGGCGGTTCGACAACTTAATCACTTTTGAATTGACTGGAGCGTCTTAGACA
>DWZB01000023.1 GCA_019118405.1 Candidatus Limosilactobacillus gallistercoris | reverse complement strand
CGGCGTTCATCCTGAGCCAGGATCAAACTCTCATATAAAATATAAGAACTTGAATAGCTCTAATTCAAATTAATTAAGCGAATTGACTTCGCAAATGTTTTGCTTCTAATCACCGAAGTGATTGAAGACCCTACACATTTAGTTCGTCAAAACTTTGTTCAGTTTTCAAAGGTCTACCTCGCTAGTAGATAACTAGCAAATTTATTTTATCACCGTTGTCTAAAGCTGTCAAGAACTTTTCCTCAACTACTGAACAACAAGCAACTTAAATAATATATCATGTTGTCACCAGCTCGTCAACAACAAATTTTGCTAACTAAACCCGGTTGATTACTCAACCTCCGTGACAACGTAAACTACTATACCGTGAATCGCTCTACCCGTCAACCGCCAATTTCTCGTCATCAGTCCAAAATCTGACGATTTACGAAATATTGATAGCTCATATCAAACAAAAGTTCCACTTTAACTAAAAAACGACGATCTCACCATCGAATAGCATGGAGAAATCGTCGTTTTATTAACTATTTATTTTTCATTTATTTTACCCGGGCCAGGAAGTAGTGCTTCTTCCCCTTCCGGATAATCACAAACTTACCGTTGAAGTGAGTACTTGGATCGATCTCAGCATCAACATCGTCAACCTTCTCACCGTTGATCCGAATGGCACCATTGGAAACATCCTGACGGGCTTGCCGCCGAGAAGGTTCAATTCCGTTATCGGTTAGCCAGATAACGATGTTTTCCTTCTTATTCTCAACGTCAACTGATGGCATGTTCTTGAAGCCCTGTTCAATCTCATCCACGGACAGGTCGGCAACATCGCCGGAGAAGAGAGCCTTACTGATCCGTTCGGCTTCTTCAACTGCTTCCGGACCATGAACGAACTTTGTCACTTCTTCGGCCAGGCGGCGTTGGGCTTCCCGCTTCCAAGGTTCCTTCTCAACCTTTCCTGCCAGGTCGTCGATCTCCTCCTTGGAAAGGAAGGTGAAGTACTTCAGGTATTTCACAACATCCCGGTCATCTTGGTTAATCCAGAATTGGTAGAACTCGTATGGGGACGTCTTCTTCGGATCCAGCCAGACAGCCCCACCAGCGGTCTTGCCAAACTTGGTACCGTCCGCCTTCAGCATCAATGGAATCGTCAGGCCGTATACCTTCGTGTCAGGACCTTCAACCTTGTGGATCAGGTCAATTCCGGCCGTGATGTTACCCCACTGGTCAGAACCACCGATTTGCAACTGGACATTGTTGTTCCGGTAAAGGTGCAGGAAGTCGACGGACTGCAGAATCTGGTAAGTGAATTCCGTAAAGGAGATCCCGGCTTCCAGACGGCTAGCGACAACTTCCTTGTTCAGCATCGTGTTGATGTTGAACAGCTTACCGTAGTCCCGCAGGAAGTCCAGCAGGCTGATCTTGGAAAGCCAGTCGTAGTTGTTAACAATCGTGAAGTTCTCGGTCCCGAAGAGCTTCTTCATCTGCGCGGTCAGAGCTTCCTCGTTATGATGAACCTGGTCCATCGTCTGCAGCTGCCGTTCGGACTTCCGCCCAGACGGGTCACCGATCGCACCAGTACCCCCACCAATGATGATAACCGGGTGGTGCCCCGCTAGCTGGAACCGTTTAAGGATCATGAACGGAATCAGGTGACCGATATGGAGACTGTCCCCGGTTGGATCGGTCCCGCAGTAAAGGGCAATCTTATTGTTATCCGTCAGTTCTTTTAACGCATCAAGGTCCGTGCCCTGGTTGATCGCACCCCGCCACTTCAATTCGTCAATAATGTTCATCTGCCATTCCTCCATTTTATTAAAAGTCCCGGATACTAAAAAAGTCCCCAACTTCTGCTGAAGTCAGGGACGATTTACCGCGTTACCACCTTGAATTGCGACCCGCTGGGGGCCACCACTCTCCGTCGATAACGAGACGATCCGTTCAGTGTGAAAGGCCCGTTCGGTGTAATTTACCAGCCCGGATTGGTCCGCTTGCAACAACCGCGAACTCTCTTCTTGTCCACCAGACCGGCTACTATGCCCAACGCATTGCCTTTGATATTGCCGTTATTGTACTAGCTAGCTCACAACCATGTCAAGGCCAAACAAAAAAGAAGCAGTCAATGCGGCTGCTTCCTTAAAGAATTTTTATTCGTCTTTTTTAGCCTCGCGCTTGGGTTCGTCGTCCTTCTTAGCAACTGGTGATGGTTGCTTCTTGGGCTTAGCAGGCGTGTAAACTTCGTGAACATATGCTTCACCAGTCAGTTCGGCCACAGGCTTGAAAGTATCCTTGAAGGCCGTGTCGATGTCAACCGGATCCGGTTCATCCTTGCTCTTAACATAGTACAGAGTCCCCGCCGCCAGGATCACTGGCAAGTAGCAGGCGATCCCAATGATTACCAGAGCCAGACCTACGTAGGTCAGAACATAGGTAGCGGTGTAGTTCCCGTAGAAGGCCAACCCACCGAAGATCAGGACCCAGATCAGGACTGGCAGTACCTCGCAGACCACGTTGATCCACAGGTAGTTCCACTTGCGGCTATCCATGAACCACCGGCTGGCCGTCAGTGCGTGCCGCATGGACTGGCCGAGGAACTGCGGCTGCTTCTCCCGGTACAGGAAGTAGGACTGGGAGTATTCCAGGGCCTTCCAGAGGATCACGATGTCGTTGACGATCCGGATGATCAGCGGCCAAACGGTGCTCTTGGTCATCCCGCCGACCAGGCCGCCGATGATGTCCAGCGGCAGGCTCCACAGGAAGATGAACAATCCGATGTACAGGGCAATCCGCCATACCTGGTTCTTCCGCAGGTGCTTGTAGTGCATCCAGATGGAACCGGCACTGACCGGCTGTTCAGGGTGCGCCAGCCGATCCTGGTAGGTGTACTGGATGGCCACCATGAAGAAGTTGAAGAAGAAGGACAGGGCAATTGAAATTGCGGCAGCCCCCAGGACCTCCAACAGTCCCATCAGCAGGGCAACCGGTGAGGCCATCCCATACATGATCATCATGACGCTCATCATCATTGATGACATCACGCTGGCAGCAAGGAAACTAAGGATGCAGGTCAGGGCAATAAAAATAATGGCAATCCCGCCGACTGGCCACATCGCCTTGAGATAATCAGGCTTTACCAGGGCCTTGAGCTCCTTGATGAAGCTCTTTAACGGTAAACTATGTTGCTTTTTCATCTTAACAAATCGACTCCATCTACATTTAATTTATTTTCCATCATAACACAATTGACTCGGACCACAATTCATTCCCAAAGATCTTCTCAATCTTTTCAAAATTTTAAAGATAAGAAAATTCCCGATCATCGAGAATGGTCGGGAATCTTTTACTGCTGGCTGCGGGTTGGGCAAACAGGCCAGCAGTAGTTTATATTAGCGAAAAGTCGCTATTTTAGTACTTTTCCTTGCTGAGAACGTTCAGCTTGTCATCGAAGTCGTAAACAACTGGTTGACCAGTAGCCATTTCCAAGTTCATGATGTCTTCGTCGGAAATGTTTTCGATGTACTTGCTCAAAGCACGGAGGGAGTTACCGTGGGCAGCGATAATAACGTTCTTGCCATCTAAAAGCTTTGGCGCAATTTCGTCTTGCCACAATGGGATAACCCGTTCCAGGGTAACCTTCAAGTTTTCACCACCTGGAACAGTCCGTGGGTCCAGGTTAGCGTAACGACGGTCGTGCAGAGCAGAACCTTCGTCGGTAGCCTTCAGCAATGGAGGCAGAACATCATATGAACGACGCCAGATGTGAACTTGTTCGTCCCCGTACTTTTCAGCAGTAGCCTTCTTGTTAAGGCCTTGCAGAGCACCGTAGTGACGTTCGTTCAAACGCCAAGTCTTAGTTTCAGGAATCCAAAGTTGGTCACATTCTTCAAGAGCGTAGTGCAACGTCTTGATGGCACGCTTCAGAACAGAAGTGTAAGCGTAGTCGAACTCGATCCCGTGTTCCTTAAGGGCCTTACCAGCTTCCTTAGCTTGTTCAACACCCTTTTCGCTCAAGTCAACATCGATCCAACCAGTGAACTTGTTAGCCAGGTTCCATTCACTTTGACCGTGACGAATCAGTACTAATTTAGCCATATTATCTTTGACCTCTTTCTTCTTAAAATACCATGCAATTGCATTTCCTTATCATTTTAATCCAATCACCGATAAATGCCAATAGGCAGCCCCGCAAAATGCTGGCTTTTCGTGAAACAGCTCACGATGCTGGGCTGGCCGCCGCCTGAGGAAGCTCCCGGATGGTCACCCCGCCGAGCAGGAGGAAGCCACTCACCCGCATCGTCGGCGCCGGGCCGGTAACATGGGTACACCGCTTATCGGTTACCCCGCCGAGCAGCTTCAGTGAATGGTCCTCCACCCGCTAGCCGGCCGGCAGGTAGATATCGCCGCCACCCATGATATTGATGAAGCTGGCATCGATCACCACCTGACCATCCCCGGGGCCGAGGTAAATCTTGGTGCTGCCCAGCAAGTTCGCGCCGGGAACCGCTGAGGATGCTCACGTTGGCGTGCTTGCCCAGGGCAATGTAGGCAATGGCAACCATCACCAGCAGCGAGGCGGCCGTGTCAAGGACGCGTGACCAGCCGGCGGCCAGCAGGTTGCTTTCGGCCAGGATATGCATGATTACAACGGCTAGTACTGTCAGGCCAATCAGGCGGTTATTATTTTTTCTCATCGTCATCTCCTCATTTCTTTATTTAGTAAGTCCATTGTAGTAAGAAAGACTCCCAGCCAATAGCAGTTGGGAGTCTTCTTATAATTAATTTAATCCGGCCTTGGCACCGATGTCGTGACGGTAGAAACAATCCGGCTCATCCAGATTCGCCAGGTAATTGTAAACCCGGTCATGCGCCGCCTGCAGGTTATCCGCCTGCGCGAGCACCATCAGCAGACGACCGCCGTTGCCCCGGAGGTTATCTAAGCTGCCAGTGACGTTGGCGTAGTCCAGGTCAATTCCCACCGCTTGAGGCAGACGACCGAGGAGCTGCCCGTGCAGCGGATTGGTCGGGTAGCCCTTGGAAGCCAGCACGACGCCCAGGCAGGCAGCCGGATTAACCGCCACTGCCGGCAGCGGTTGATCATGCAGTGCGGCATCCACCAGCTCAAAGAGGTCGGTCTTCAGCCGCGGCAGGATCACCTGAGTCTCGGGGTCTCCCAGGCGAACGTTGTACTCGATCACCTTAGGGCCAGCCGAGGTCATAATCAGGCCAATATAGAGGATGCCATGGTAGTGATAATTTCCCGCTACTAAGCCATGAACAGTCGGTTCCACCACCTGGTCGATCATCGCCTGGCGGTCGGCTGCACTCAGCTGGGGCAGCGGACTATAGGCGCCCATGCCCCCGGTGTTAGAGCCGCGGTCACCGTCAAAGGCCCGTTTATGGTCCTGGGCCATCGGCAGGATCCGGTACTGGTCATCGCTCAAGAGGACAAACATAGAGTATTCGGGACCCGTCAGGCATTCTTCCAACACCAGCCGGGCCTGCCCACGATCGAACATCTCCTTGATTGTCTGGACAGCAGTTTCCTTGTCTGGGGCGATCACGACCCCCTTGCCCCCAGCCAGGCCGTTTTCCTTAATCACCACCGGAAAGCCGAACTGGTCGACGTTGGCAATGGCACTGGCCTGGTCACGGTAGGAGGCATGGCGGGCGGTTGGTACCCCGTAGTTATTCATGAAATTGAGGGCATAGTCTTTGGAGCCCTCCAGCTGGGCCGCCCGGGCAGTCGGACCAAACGCCAGCAGGCCCGTCGCCCGGAAGTCATCGACGATCCCGTCGACCAGGCAGTCCTCGGGGCCCACAAAAGTCCAGGTTACCTGGTGCTCCTTGGCAAAGCGGATCAGGCCGGCAAAGTCAGTTTCGGCAATGCCCACCGGCTGGACGCCGACTGCCGGCATCCCCACGTTGCCGGGCGCGCAGTAGACCTGTTTAACCCGGGGACTCTCCTGGAGTTTACGGGCGATGGCAAATTCACGACCACCCTCGCCAACAACTAGTACGTTTACTTCTTCTACCATTTATGACACCCCAGCCTATTCTAGTGACGGAAGTGACGAATACCGGTCGTCACCATCGCAATTCCATACTTGTTTGCCATGTCGATTGACTCCTGGTCCCGAATGGAGCCGCCTGGTTGAACAACAGCCTTGATCCCGTGCTTACCGGCGTATTCGACACAGTCACCGAACGGGAAGAAGGCGTCTGAGGCCATGACGGTCTGGTCATCGATCGCGTCACCAGCGTGCTTGACGGCGATCTTCAGGGAGTCAATCCGGTTCGGCTGACCCTCGCCGACACCCAGGGTCCGCTCGTCGTTGGCCAGGACAATGGCGTTGGACTTGGCGTGCTTGACGGCCTTCCAGGCAAACATCAGGTTCTTGAGCTGTTCCTCGGTTGGCTGGACATCGGTGACGCACTTCCAGTCGTGGTAGTCCTCCTTTAGGGTATCCTGTTCCTGCATCAGGGCCCCACCCATGACGGTGACCAGTTCGTGGCGGGCTGGTTCGTCCTTCTTAGAGAAGTCCAGGCTGAGCAGGCGGATATTCTTCTTCTTGGCCAGGATTGCGTAGGCATCGTCGTCAAAGCCGGGGGCAATCACGATTTCCAGGAAGATCTTGTGCATCTTCTGGGCCGTTGCCAGGTCGACCCGGCGGTTAAGGGCGATCACCCCACCGAAGATCGAAACGGGGTCGGCGGTGTAGGCCCGGTCCCAGGCCTGTTCAAGGGTTTCACCGCGGCCAATTCCACACGGGTTCATGTGCTTCATGGCGACCACGGTTGGTTCATCAAACTCCCGGATGCAGCGCAGGGCCTCGTCGGCGTCCTTGATGTTGTTGTAGGAAAGCTTCTTCCCGTGCAGCTGCTTAGCACTCAGGACGGAGTAGCTCTTTGGCAGGGCATCTTCGTATAACCAGGCCTTCTGGTGTGAGTTTTCCCCGTAGCGCATCGTTTCCTTCAGGTCCCAGGTCATCGTCAGTTGTTCAGGGTCCTCCAGGCCGACCTGCTTGGTCAGGTACTGGGAGATCAGGGCATCGTAGGCGGCAGTGTGGCGGAAGGCCTTGGCTGCCAGCTTGGCCCGGGTATCCAGGGTGGTGTCGCCGCCATCCTTGATCTCGCCCAGCACCGTGTCATAGTCGGCCTGGTCAACCACGACAGTTACGTCGCGGTAGTTCTTGGCAGCGGACCGCACCATCGATGGGCCACCGATATCGATGTTTTCAATGGCATCGGCCAGCTTGACACCCGGCTTCTCAATCGTCTCCTTGAATGGGTAGAGGTTGACGCAGACCAGGTTGATTGGGGTGATGTTGAGCTTCTTCAAAGTGGCCATGTGTTCCGGCAGTTCGCGCCGGGCCAGCAGACCGCCGTGAACGTACGGGTTCAGGGTCTTAACCCGGCCGTCGAGGATCTCTGGGAAGTGAGTAACGTCTTCAATACTGATGGTTGAAATGCCAGCGTCATCGAGGACCTTCTTGGTTCCACCGGTCGAAACAATCTCGTAGCCGTTTGCGGCCAGTCCCTTGACGAAGGAAACCAGGTTTGTCTTATCAGATACACTTACCAATGCACGTTTCATGAGTTAATTCTCCTTTTTGTTCAATGCAGCCAACGCTTGTTTCAATGCTAACGGGTAAAGCTGGTGTTCAGTATCGTGAACCCGACGCTCCAGGCTTTCCTCCGTGTCCGTCTCTAGAATGGGGACGTGACACTGGGCAATGATTGGGCCGGAATCCAGGCCGGCGTCAATGTAGTGGACCGTCACCCCAGTTTGGGAACGATGGTCAGCAAAGGCCCGTTCAATCGAGTGGAGGCCGGGATATTCAGGTAACCAGGCCGGGTGAAGGTTGATGATCCGGTGGTCGTAATGTTCCAGGATCGTCGGTCCCACCACCCGGAGGTAACCGGCCAGGGCGATGAAATCAATCTGATACTCCTGAAGGACGGCTAATAGTTTCTCCTCGTAAGCCGCCTTGCCGCCACAGGACTTGACGGTAAAACTGACGGCGGGGACGCCCAGGCGCTTTGCCCGGGCCATCACCGGCGCATCCGGGTGATTGCAAAAGAGCAGGGCCAGCTCACCGGGGAGGTCGCCTGCTTGGAAATGCTTGGCCAGGACTTCGAAGTTGGTCCCGTTACCAGACGCTAAAATTGCGGTTTTCATCTCAAACGCCTCACTTAATTACAATCTTTGCTTCATCCGCCGGCCGTTGTCGCAGCCGACCGATTGGGTAGCTCTTTTGACCAGCATCCTGCAACCGCCGCTGAACAGTCGTGGCCTGGGCCGGCGCTGCAGCCAGAACCATGCCGATCCCCATGTTAAAGGTTTGGAAACAGTCCGCCGGATCGAGGCGGCCGAGGTCCTTCAGGTATTCGAAAATCGGCAACCGCGGCCAGGATTGACTGTCAATCACTGCCTGAAGCCGGTCGCCAAACATCCGGGGCACATTTTCGATCAGGCCGCCGCCGGTAATGTGGCTAATCCCGTGGAGCAGGCCAGCCCGCACCAGCGGCAAGACCTGACGGACATAGATCTTAGTCGGGGTCAGCAGGACGTCGCCCACCGTCTGACCACCCAGTGCTGCAGGGCGGTCGGTCAATTGAACGTCGTGATCCTTGAAGAGGATCTGCCGCACCAGGGAAAAGCCGTTAGAGTGGAGACCACTGGACGGGAGGCCCAGCAGGACATCGCCATCTTGGGGCAGTTCGGCTGTCAGCAGGTGGTCCTTCTCGGCAACCCCGGTAATGGTGCCAGCCAGGTCATATTCTTCTTTGGCATACATGTCTGGCATCTCGGCGGTCTCACCACCGACCAGGGCAGCCCCGGCGTCACGGCAGCCTGCTGCTACCCCCTTGACGATCGCGGCCATCTTGGCTGGGTTATTATGACCCGTGGCAATGTAGTCCAAGAAGTAGAGCGGTTCGGCACCCTGGGCCAGGACGTCGTTGACACACATTGCTACGACGTCAATACCGATCGTGTCGTGCCTATCCAGCTTTTGGGCGAGCAGCAGCTTGGTCCCCACCCCATCGGTACCGGAAACCAGCACGGGATGTTTCACGTGTAACGCGCCTAAATCGAACATGCCGCCAAAGCTCCCGATTCCAGTCATCATCCCCGGTCGCGCGGTGGACTTAACAGCAGACTTGATGCGGCGGACTAGCTCATAGCCCGCGTTGACATCAACGCCCGCTTCTTGGTATCGATTCATCCTCACTGCCTCCTTTGCGCACGCAATTCCTGTTCATTCAGCGACTTCAGGTACCCAGCCTCGTAGTCATAGAGCGGGGTCGGGTACTTCCCCGTGAAGTAGGCCACCGTCAGCCCGCCGTCAGGGGCATCTCCAGCATCGGGCACGCTGATAGCCTTGATCAGGCTGGCGACGCTCAGGAAGTTCAGGCTGTCGGCCCCGATCTGCTGGCGCATCTCCTCAACCGAGTAGTGCGCCGCCATCAGTTCCGACCGGGTTGAAATGTCGATCCCGTAGAAGCATGGAAAACGGAACGGTGGGGATGAGATCAACAGGTGAACTTCCTTGGCCCCGGCATCACGGAGCATCTTGACGATCTGCTTAGAGGTTGTGCCGCGGACGATGGAGTCGTCGACCACAGCCACCCGTTTACCACTGACAACCCCACGAACAGCGGAGAGCTTCATGTGCACTCCCTGCTCACGAAGGGCCTGGGTCGGCTGGATGAAGGTCCGGGCCACGTACTGGCTCTTAATCAGCCCCATCTCATATGGCAGGCCGGACTCTTCGGCATAACCACTGGCCGCGGAAAGTGAGGAGTTTGGTACCCCGATCACCATGTCAGCATCAACCGGGTGCTCACGGGCCAGCAGCCGCCCCATCTTCTTGCGGGCGTTGTGCACCGTCACCCCGTGGATGATGGAGTCAGGACGGGCAAAGTAGATATATTCCATTGAGCAGATCGCCAAGCGGGTATCGGTGGTGTAGTGGTCGATGTACAGGCCGTCCCGGTCGATCACGATCAGCTCCCCTGGTTGGACATCACGGACAAAGCTGGCGTTAACGATGTCGAGGGCGCAGGTCTCACTGGCCACCACATAGGCACCGTTGGCCAGCTGGCCGATGCAAAGGGGCCGAATGCCATTGGGATCCAGTGCCGCCACCAGCCGATCCTTTTGCAGGAGCAGGAAGGCAAAACCGCCGTGCACCTGATTAAGGCTCTTCTTGAGGGCGGGAATAAAGCCTTCCCGGATGTGCTTGCGGATCAGGTGGATCAGGATTTCCGTGTCCGAATCCGATTGAAAAACCGCCCCGTCGTCCTCTAGCTGGCGACGGAGGGTAACGGCATTGGTCAGGTTGCCGTTGTGAGCCAGGGCGATGTCCCCGTCATGGAAACGAAAGAGGAAGGGCTGGACGTTGGCGATCGAATTATGACCGCTGGTACCGTAACGGACGTGTCCAATGGCAGAGTCGCCAACCAGCCGTTTGAGCTCGGCCGGGTCGGCGAAGACCTGGGCCAGCAGTCCGCGGTCACGGTGCTGGTAGAGGTTTTCACCATCAGTCGACACGATTCCGGCCCCCTCCTGCCCCCGGTGTTGCAGAGTATGGAGGCCGTAGTAGGTCAGCTGGGCGGCATCTGGGGCCCCGAAGACGCCAAAGACCCCACATTCTTCATTTAGTCCTTTGATTTCATTAGGCACGGGATTGCCTCCTCCCAGATCTGCTGTAACTCATCAACGTTGAGGTTCAATTCACTGTCAGCCAGGTGGGCTTCTAACCAATGGGTGTTAGTAACTTCGCCGACTAGCTGGGCGGCATCACCGAGGTCCTGCTCAAACGCTGCTGCGTGGTCGGGCCGCACCGTCACCACGAAGCGTCCCGGCGTCTCGCTGAACAGCTGGGCCCCAGTTAGGTGGCGGAGATTGAGGCTTAATCCTCGGTCAGTCTTAAAGAGGGTCTCTGCCAGGGCCACCCCGAGGCCACCCTCGCTAAGGTCGTGGCAGCTGGCCACGTGCCCATTCTCCATCGTATGCAGCAGGCGGGTCATGTAGTCGTGTACCCGGCCAAGGTCGAAGAATTGAACGACCCCACTGATCTCGCCCGTCAGCATCTTCTGCAACTCCGAACCGGCATAGTCATCGCGAGTTTGGCCAACCAGGTAAACCCGGTCACCGGCATGCTGGACAAAGCTTGGAACCACCCGGTCAATGTTCTTGATCAGGCCGACCATTCCGACCATCGGTGTTGGGTGAATGGCTTGACCATTGTTCTCGTTGTACAGGGAGACATTCCCGGAAATCACCGGCGTGTCGAAGGTCCGGCAGGCTGCGGCCATCCCCTTAACTGACTGGTGGAGTTCCCAGAAAATCTCCGGATCGTTCGGATCACCATAGTTCAGACAATCGGTGATCGCCAGGGGCTGGGCGCCGGCTGAAATGATGTTGGCGGCAGCTTCCACTAACGCCATCTGGCCACCCACCTCGGGATTGAGGTAGACGAAGCGGCCGTTGCCATCGGTGGTCATTGCCAGGCCCTTGTGGGTACCGCGCACTCGCAGGACTCCCGCATCACTTCCGGGGCCGACCACGGTCGAGGTCCGGACTTGGGAATCATACTGCTGGTAGAAGCTGCTCTTGTCGGCAATGGTCGACTGAGCAAGCAGTTGTTTCAAGGTGGCAGCCGGATCATCAATCTGGGGCTGCCAGGCCGGTTGTTGTTCAGCCGCAGTGATTCGGGCCGGTTTACGTTCTTCGCTGGCTTCTTCTAAGACATCATCAGTCAGGCTGGCAACCGGAATGTCGCAGACCACCTGGCCATCGTGGTGGAGAACGTACTGGTGACCAGTCGTGATCCGCCCGATCGTAACGGCATCGAGGTCGTAGAAGTCAAAGATCTTCTTAACATCTTCCTCGTGGCCCTTGTTAACGCAGAGCAGCATCCGCTCCTGGGATTCGCTCAGCATGATCTCGTAGGCGGACATCCCGGTTTCCCGTTGCGGAACCAGGTCTAAGTCGAGGTCCATGCCGCTCTTCCCTTCTGAGGCCATCTCGGCACTGGAGGAAACAATTCCGGCGGCCCCCATGTCCTGGATTCCGACCAGCCAGTCGGGGTGCTTGGTAATCAGTTCCAGGCAGGCCTCCAGCAGGAGTTTTTCCATGAAGGGATTACCAACCTGGACGGCGGACCGTTGGGTGGCGTTTTCGTCGCTGAAGTCTGCGGAGGCAAAGGTAGCCCCGTGAATGCCGTCCCGGCCGGTCTTAGCACCGACGTACATCACAGCGTTGCCGACCCCGGCGGCCTTCCCCTGCTGGATATCCTTCTGGTCCATCAGACCGACACTCATTGCGTTGCAGAGCACATTGCCCTGGTAGCAGGAGTCAAAGGTGGTCTCACCGGCAATTGTTGGAATTCCCATGCAGTTACCGTAATCACCGATCCCGCGAACGGTGCCATCGACCTTCATCCGGGTAGTTGCATTGTCGAGCTCGCCAAAGTGCAGTGAGTCGAGCGATGCTACTGGCCGGGCCCCCA
The DNA here is from genome assembly GCA_019118405.1 of Candidatus Limosilactobacillus gallistercoris. GTDB lineage: Bacteria > Bacillota > Bacilli > Lactobacillales > Lactobacillaceae > Limosilactobacillus > Limosilactobacillus galli. The sequence continues at coordinate 7,708 of DWZB01000023.1, read as the reverse complement.
TGCTGAAGATGTCCCGCAGGATGCCACCGACCCCAGTTGCGGCCCCCTGGTAGGGTTCAACCGTGGTTGGGTGGTTATGACTCTCGGCCTTGAAGACCACCGCCTGACCGTCGTCGATGTCCACAACCCCGGCACCCTCGCCAGGGCCCTGGATAACCCGGTCGCTCTTGTTCGGAAAGAGGCGGAGAACCGGCTTGGACTTCTTATAGGAGCAGTGTTCGCTCCACATCGCCGCAAACAGACCGGTTTCGGTGTAGTTGGGCAGCCGGCCGAGCAGCTTTTCACTGATGTAGTTGTACTCGTCCTCGCTCAGGCTCCAGTCCAGGTACGGCTTCTGTTCTTTGATCTCTTCGGGCGTCATTGCCTGCTCCATTGCTTATTCCCCCACTTTCACACGTCCGTTAGCCAGCAGCGACTTGAACAGCCGCAAGCCATCAGTGTTTCCTAAGATTGCTTCAACCGCGCGTTCGGGATGTGGCATCATTCCCAGAACGTTGCCACGCTGGTTAGTAATTCCAGCAATATTTCGCAAACTACCATTTGGATTCTCCTCTGCATAACGAAAGACGACCTGGTGGTTAGCCTCCAGCCGATCCAGGGTGGCCTGGTCGGCGTAAAAGCTCCCGTCGGCGTGAGCAATTGGTAAGTTGATCCGTTCATGCGGCTGGTACTGGCTCGTGAACAGGGTCTGATTATTGACCACTTCCAGCGGGACGGTCTTGCAGACGAAGCGCTGGCTGTCGTTACGTTTCAGTGCTCCCGGCAGCAGGCCCGCTTCAGTCAGAATCTGGAACCCGTTGCAGGTGCCAAAGACCGGTTTGCCTTCATTGGCCATCTTGATAATTGCCGGCATGATGTTGGTGAAACGGGCAATTGCCCCGGCACGCAAGTAGTCACCGTAGGAAAAGCCCCCCGGCAACATCACTGCATCGAAGCCCGCCAGGCTGTGCTCGTGGTGGGAGACGTACTCGACGTCCGCGCCACAGACACTGCCTAATGCTTCATACAGGTCGACATCACAGTTCGAACCCGGAAAAACAATTACGGCGATTTTCATTCTGCTTCCTCCAGTACTTGGTAGCGGTAGGTCTCCATGTTGAAGTTGACCAGCAGCTGGTCAGCGATCTCCTTGACGGTCTTATCAACGGCGTCCCCGGTGGCATCGATCGTGACGTCGAAGAACTTCCCCACCTTGACCGCGGTGACCTCATCGTGGCCCAGACTGTGGATGGCGTCCTTGATCGTCTCGCCCTGAGGATCAAACACTGATTGCTTGTAAGTTACGAAAATCCGAACGTTTGTCATAATTAGTTCTCCTTTCCTAGGGCACCCTTCAGCCGGTCCAATACTTCGTCGTAGGTCTTGGTCAGATCGGCGAGCTTGCGCCGATAGACATCCTTGTCGAGGTGCTGGTCGGTCTTGAGGTCCCATAACCGGCAGTTATCTGGGGAGAACTCATCGGCCAGGACAATCTGACCGTCAGCAAGGCGACCAAATTCGAGCTTAAAGTCGACTAATTGCATCCCGGCCTTTTCAAAGAGCGGCTTGAGCAGGGCGTTGACCTCCCGGCAGAAGCTCCACATCTTCTCCAGGTCGGCGTGACTGGCAATGCCCAGGGCAATCGTGGCGGACTCGTTGATGAATGGATCATCGAGTTCATCACTCTTGTAGAAGGTTTCCTCAACCGGTTCCGCCAGCACCTTGCCCTCTTTCAGACCGTAACGGCTGGCGAAGTGGCCCGCGATAACGTTCCGGGTGACAAATTCCAGGGGGAACATCTGGCACTTCTTGACCAGGTCCTCGGTTGGCGACAGCTGCTTGATGAAGTGGGTCGCAATCCCGTGTTCAATCAGGTAGTTAAAGACCAGGTCCGAGATCCCCTTGGCAGCGGCCCCCTTGCCGGCGAAGTGGTCCTTCTTCTTCCCATTCAGTGCGGTTGCCTGGTCCATGTAGACCACCCGCAGGACTTCGGGATCATCCGTTTGCCACATCTGTTTTGCTTTACCGGTGTACAGTAACTTTTCCATCACTCAGTTGTCTCCTTCTAAATTAAAATACGAACAATAAATTAAAATGACACAAAACCATTCGCTATTTATGGAGTAAGTATAACAAGCAGGTTGAGCTTTTTCAATAGTTTATAGGAACGAAATAAATATTCTTCACATTAAAGTTCGTGTTTTATTAAAAAATAACCAGCGAGTCATCTCAACACGCTGGCTAATTAATCAAACTAAAAAATGGTCCATGGCAAAAATTGTCATAAACCATTTTTTACTAATTGCAATTAGTCCAAGCCGATCCGCTTGTAGATATCGTCAACGTGACGGAGGTGCCAGTGGTAATCAAAGGCATCATCGAGGTCTTGCTTGGTCAGCTGCTTCTGGATCGTTGGGTCCGCCTCCAGGAGTGGCCGGAATGGGATCTGTTCAGCCCAGCACTTGGCAGTGTATGGCTGGATCAGGTCGTAGGCAGACTCCCGGGACATCCCGGAGTTGACCAGCTTGAGCAGGACCCGGCCAGAGTAGATCAGGCCCAGGGTCTTCTCCATGTTCTTCTTCATCGTCTCTGGGAAGACGTCGAGGTTCTTCAGGATCCGGCCAAAGCGCCGCAGCATGTAGTCGATCAGTGAGGTAGCGTCTGGCAGGATCATCCGTTCTGCACTGGAATGGGAGATGTCCCGTTCGTGCCAGAGGGAAACGTCTTCGTAGGCCGGCGTCATGTAGCCCCGCAGGACCCGGGCACAGCCGCAGATATTCTCGGAGCCGATTGGGTTCCGCTTGTGTGGCATGGCGGAAGAACCCTTCTGCCCCTTGGCAAAGTGTTCCTCGACTTCGTGGATTTCGGTTCGTTGGAGAGAACGAATCTCGGTGGCCATCTCTTCCATACTGGTCCCGATCAGGGCAATCGTGGCGATGTATTCGGCGTGCAGGTCACGAGGCAGGACCTGGGTTGAGATCTCCTGGGCCCGCAGACCGAGCTTGTCGCAGACGTACTTTTCAACGAAAGGATTGATTTCCGCGAAGGTGCCGACCGCACCGGAGATCTTCCCGGCTTCAACCCCGCGGGCAGCGTGTTCGAACCGTTCCTTGTTCCGCTTCATCTCGGAGTACCAGCGGGCCGCCTTCAGCCCAAAGGTCGTCGGTTCCGCGTGCACCCCGTGAGTCCGGCCCATGCAGACGGTGTACTTGTACTTCTCGGCCATTTCCTTCAGCACATCCATGAAGTTATCGATGTCCTGGCGGATGATATCGTTCGCCTTTTTCAACCGCAGCCCTTGAGCAGTATCAACCACGTCGGTACTGGTCATACCGTAGTGGACCCACTTCCGTTCCGGACCGAGGGACTTGGAGACATCCCGGGTAAAGGCAATCACATCGTGGTGGGTAACAGCCTCGATCTCGGCGATCCCTTCCACGCTGAACTTGGCATTCTTCTTGATCTTCTCAACATCCTCTGCCGGAATGTGGCCCAGCTTGCTCCAGGCTTCGTCGGCCGCAATCTCGACTTCCAGCCAGCATTGGTACTGGGTTTCCAGACTCCAAATCTTCTTCATCTCTGGACTTGTGTAACGATCAATCATCAGTTAAAAATCCTCTCTATTCTTATTCCTCATCATTATCGCACAGGTTACCATTCGGCGTAAAGGCGAACTTTATTCCTGCCAGATCCCAGTATTGTCAATTTCTTCCAAGGTAGCTTCGATATCATCAGTCAGGATGGTCACGTGCCCCATCTTCCGGTTGTGGCGAATCTCCGCCTTTCCGTAGTCATGGAAATGCCAGTTAGGCTTTTTAGCGATCTGCTGGCGGATACCGGCGACGTGCTGGCCTAAGACATTGACCATCACCACCGGCTGGAGGAGCTTGATCTGCGGCAATGGCCAGTTGCAGATCGCCCGGTTATGGATTGCAAACTGGGAGAAGTTGCAGGCCTCAATCGAGTAGTGGCCGGAATTGTGCGGCCGCGGTGCCAGTTCGTTGATGTAGATCTGGCCATCGGCGGTGACGAACATCTCAACCCCCAGGATCCCGCGCAGGCCGATGGCATGAGCGATCTTAACCGCCATCTCCTGGGCCTTTTCCTGCAGCGCCGGACTGATCCGGGCGGGCACAATGCTGAGGTGGAGGATCTCGTTGTGGTGGATATTTTCGGAAACGGGGAAGACGGTCACTTCACCGTTTTCGTTGCGGGCCACCATCACGGAACACTCGAGCTTAAACGGGACCCAGCCTTCCAGAATGGCGTCCTTAGTCGAGAGGATTCCCGCGCACTTTGCCAAGTCAGCATCACTGTGCAGGACCTCCTGACCATGACCGTCGTAGCCGCCCTCGCAAGTCTTGAGGACACTCGGGTAGCCGATTTCGGCGACTGCCTTTTTCAGGTCAGCCGCATTTTTGACCGCCATGAAGGGGGCCGTCTGCAGGCCGGCATTGCGCAGAAAGGTCTTTTCCCGAATCCGGTTCTTGGTCGTGTAGAGGAGGTGGGTCCCCTGCGGAACATAGACCTTATCTGCCACGTCTTCTAGGGCATTAAGGTCGACATTTTCAAATTCGTACGTCAGAACATCCGCACGCCGGGCCAGTTCCGTAATTGCCTTGACATCGGCGTAGGGAGCGACGATCTGGTCGTCCGCGACCTGACCGGCTGGACAGGCGGGAGTCGGGTCAAGGACGATGACCTTCATCCCAGTCTGCTTAGCATCGAGGGCCATCATCTGACCGAGTTGGCCCCCGCCGATAATCCCAATCGTCTGGCCCTGTTGAATCATCTTAGTCAAGGTGCGCCCCGCTTTCTGCCGCCTGGTCGTGCATCTGCTTCCGGTAGGCGACGATCTGGTCCTGAATCTTCTGGTCGGTAATTCCCAGAATCTGCAGTGCCAGCAATGCCGCATTCTTAGCGCCCGCAACCCCAATGGCCGTCGTAGCGACCGGAATTCCAGCCGGCATCTGAACAATTGACAGCAGGGAGTCCATCCCGCCGAGGGCCCGGGTCTGCCCCGGAATACCGATGACTGGCAGCGGCGTATTGGCGGCGATCATCCCCGGCAGGTGGGCAGCCCCGCCGGCACAGGCAATGATCACCTTGGTTCCATTGGCCACGGCCCCCTTCGCAAAGGCAAACATTTCGTCCGGCATCCGGTGGGCGGAAATGACGTTCTTATCATAGTCAACACCAAACTGATCGAGGATCTGGCAGGCTTCCTTAACGGTTGGCCAGTCGGACTTGCTACCCATTACCACACTAATCTGACTCATCTTTGATTCCTCCTTAAATCTGCTTTAAAGATAACAAAGCTAGCATTCAACTTCAATAGTTTTATCGAACTTTTATTATATCTAGTGCAATATAGTTCGTATTATTCGCAAGTAAAATAAAAGGGAGCAGTCTCGGCTCCCTTTTGAATTTCAAATCTAGAACAATCCGGTGATCTTGCCGTCCGCGTCGATCGTCATATTAACCGCAGCTGGCACCTTTGATAGCCCCGGCATAGTCATCATGTTACCAGACAGGGCCACGATGAAGCCGGCACCGAGCTTTGGCACGAACTCCCGAATGTGGAAGGTGAAGTCTTCCGGCGCGCCCAGCAAGTTCTTGTCATCGGTGAAGGAATACTGGGTCTTAGCGATGCAGACCGGCAGCTTGTCCCAGCCTAATTCGCTAAACTGCTTAAGCTGGCGCTGGGCCTTGCGACTGAATTCAACCTTCTCGGCCCCGTAGATCTTAGTAGCGATGGTTTCAACCTTTTCTGCTGGCGTTGCATCGAGACTATAGAGTTCATGGAAGTCGCTGTCCTGGTCAGCCAGCCGGACAACTTCCTTGGCCAGGTCCTGAGTACCGGCACCACCCTTGGCCCAGGCATCCGCCGTGACCACGTTGACCCCGAGCTGCTGGCAATTGTCCTTGATCATCTGGATCTCGGCGTCCGTGTCGCTCACAAAGTGGTTGATAGCGACAACCAATGGCACCCCGTACCGTTGCATGTTCTTGATGTGGCGGTTCAGGTTGGCCAGCCCGGCCTTCAGTTCTGGCAGGTGTTCTTCCTTCAGATCGGCTAACTTGGCCCCGCCGTTGTATTCAAGGGCCCGGACCGTAGCGACGATTACTACGGCATCAGGGTTCTTGCCCAGGACCCGTTCCTTGATGTCCATGAACTTCTCGGCCCCCAGGTCGGCACCGAAGCCGGCTTCAGTGACAGTGTAGTCCGCCAGTTGCAAGGCGGTCTTAGTAGCGAGGACACTGTTGCAGCCGTGGGCGATGTTGGCAAATGGACCCCCGTGAATGATCGTCGGCGTGTGGTCCAGGGTCTGGACGAGGTTCGGCTTGATGGCGTCCTTGAGCAGGATGGTGATGGCATCCGCAAAGTGGAGTTGGGCCACCGTGACCGGCTGCTTGTCATAGGTGTAACCAACCACGATCCGGCCCACCCGCTTCTTCAGGTCCATCAGGTCGGTAGACAGGCACAGGATGGCCATCAGTTCTGAGGCCGCCGTGATGTCAAAGCCGGTTTGCCGTGGGACCCCCTGCATGATGCCGCCCAGGCCCGTAACGACATTCCGCAGGGCCCGGTCATTGACGTCCTCGACCCGCTTCCAGATGATCCGGCGGGGATCAAGTCCCAGTTCGTTTCCTCGCATAATGTAGTTATCCACCAGGGCCGCCAGGGTGTTATTGGCGCTGGTCAGGGCATGGAGGTCACCGGTGAAGTGGAGGTTGATGTCTTCCATTGGAACTACTTGGCTGTAACCACCACCAGTAGCACCCCCCTTGATCCCGAAGACAGGGCCCATCGATGGTTCCCGCATGGCGATGATGGTCTGATGGCCCAGCTGGTTCATGGCGTCACCGAGTCCCACCAGGACCGTTGACTTCCCTTCCCCGGCCGGGGTCGGGTTGATTGACGTTACCAGGACCAGCTTGTGCTTCTTATCTGGATGGGCCTTGACTGGCAGCGTGATCTTCGCCTTGTACTTGCCGTACTGTTCAATGTCATCCTCGCCCAGGCCAATCTGGGCAGCAATTTCCTTGATCGGTTTCATTTCCGCGCGATCGGCAATCTCAATATCAGTCATCATCGTTGGCTTCCTCCTTGAAATACGAACAAAAAATGTTAAATACTATTTAATATAAGGATATATCATTAAGATACTGTAATCTCAGTGATAAGTAAAGGTTAATTTCCGAATTTTATTTTTCACTGCCAGGATTTGCAGCTGCACATCGCCGCAATCGTGATCCCTGGTGGATTGACTTTACCCCCAGGATATCCAACAGGAAGGTAAAGATTGGGACCCCGACAATCAGACCCCAAGTTCCCCAGAAATGCTCACCGACCAGGAGGACGATGAAGGTATAGAAGATCGGCAGGTCGGTCTGGCTCGACATGAACTTCGGGTTGAGGACATAGGCTTCCAGGGCGTGGATAACGATCACCATGATAATAATGTAGATGACGTCACGGATCCCACCGACCGAGTAGGCCACCAGACTGAGGGGGATTGTCGAGATAATTACCCCGGCCACTGGAACCAGGCTGAAGATAAAGACAATCAGGGCCAGGGCCAGGATCTGCGGCATCTTCATGAACAGCAGGCAGACCGTGGTGATGGCGGTGTTGCAGATGGCAATGAAGAATTGAGCTTCGAGGACCACCCCGAAGGTATTCACGAACTTCTTGCCAAAATAGGCCAGGTCCTGGAAGAACCAG
>DWZB01000005.1 GCA_019118405.1 Candidatus Limosilactobacillus gallistercoris | reverse complement strand
GTTGCGGCCGAGAGTACCTACGTCCCATTCTTCAACGGGATCACCGACGTGCCGGCTCCGTACAAGCGTGGCAAGCTACCGGCTCAGCTCAATTCGGCCTACTGGATCTTCAAGCACGCCAGCGTCCTCGTCGACAGTCACCTGCACGACTTCCTGCCGCTCCTGCGGGATGTCCAGAAGGAACGGAACAGTGCCGCGATCAAGATGATTGCCGAGACTGACCAGGCCGTTAAGACGATGCGGGGTGAGAGCCGGGACTCCTACCTGACCATGCAGAGTAACGGCTACGCGATCGACACCCTGAACGCCTACAAAAAGTTGGCTCTGGAGCTGATCACCAAGATGACCGACTACTGCGAACTGAACTTCAAGACCGACGAAAATCTTTAATATTAGATGATAAATTCCCGACGAGCGTACGGCTGGTCGGGAATTTTTATGTCTTCTTTATATCATCGGCAATTCTGTTGACTTGGGGCTGGGTAGATAATATATTACCTTCAGTTACTCAGATGGAAGGAGAAATACCAATGAATTACTTAATCGGTGTCGACGTCGGCACCACCGCCACCAAGGCCGTCCTCTACGACGAACACGCAACCGTCCTCGGTCACTTCAGCAAGCAGTACGCCCTCTACCGCAATAGCCAGGGCATGGCCGAGCAGGATCCCGCCACGATTGTCGACGCCGTGGAAACCACGATCCACGACGCGGCGGCCAAGGTGGACCTGGAGCACGGCAAGCTGCTCGCCGTCGCCTTTTCCAGCGCCAACCAATTCGTCATCATGCTGGACAAGAACTACCGGCCCCTCTCCCGCTTCATCACCTGGGCCGACACCCGGGCCGGCAAGGTTGCCCGCCGGCTGAAGTACTTACCGCTGGGGAAGATCATCTACCAGCGGACGGGAACCCCGATCCACCCGATGTCGCCCCTGACCAAGATCATGTGGCTCCACCGCGCTCACCCCGCCAAGGTGGCCCAGACCTCTTACTACGGGGACCTGAAAGCCTACCTCTTCCACCAATTCTTCGGCGTCTTCAAGCTCGACGTCTCGGTCGCTTCCTGCACCGGGATGATGGACATCCGGACCCAGGATTGGGACGAACGGGCCCTCAAGCTGGCTAAGATCGAACGGCACCAACTGCCGGAGATCGTGTCCACCACCACCCGGGAGACCGGCCTGTTGAAGGTGGCCCAGGAGAAGATGGGGATCCCTGCCGACACGCCATTCGTCTACGGGGCCTTTGACGGGGCCCTCTCCAACCTTGGCGTCGGTGCCATCCAGTCCCACGAGGTCGCCATCACCATCGGGACCTCTGCCGGCGTCCGGGTCGTCACCGATCATCCGGTCATCGACCCCCACCAGCGGCTCTTCTGCTACGCGGTCGATCACGAGCGCTGGGTCGTCGGTGGACCGCTGAACAACGGGGGCGACGTCTTTCAATGGGCGGTGGAGAACCTAGTCGATGTAAATGCGGCAGAGAATGAGCCGGTCGATCCCTACGCCCTTGCCAATCACGCAATTGCTGGGGTTCCCGCTGGTGCGCATGGGCTGATCTTCCACCCCTTCCTCGGCGGTGAACGGGCCCCACTCTGGAACGCCAACGCCCGCGGTTCCTTCTTCGGCCTGTCCGAACTCCATACCCGGGCGGACATGCTACGGGCCGTGATGGAGGGCATCTGCATGAACATTGCCACCGTTTTCGACGCCGTCAGCGACGTGGCCGGCAAACCGCTGAGTGTCACGGCCACCGGTGGCTTTGCCCGGTCGATGGTCTGGCGGCAGATGCTGGCGGACGTGTTGGACTGCCGGGTCGACATCCCCGAGTCCTTTGAATCCGGCTGCCTCGGTGCGATCACCATGGCGATGGAGAGTCTGGGGATGATTCACCAGCTCAATGAAGTTACCGACTTCATCGGGGACGTCCAATCATACCTGCCCGATGCCGATGCGGTTGCGACCTACCAGAAGTGCCTGCCGATCTTCAAGCAAGTGGAAAAGCTGCTGGCCCCCGCTTACGATGAGATCGCCCAGTTGCAGGAAGAAGAATAATATCGATAAAATTAAAAGCATGAATCGCTGTTGTTGGCGGTTCATGCTTTTTGGTTAAGGATGATATTGGTACTTGCGGCAGGACCGGTGCTCCCCCATCACGGTCCTGCATTTTACAATTAACTCTCCCCGAAATATAGCAATGCTTGATATCAATCAGCACCAATACCATGTCCATTTTCATTATAGTTGGGTTCCGTGCGGGCGGTTCATCAAGATTAATTCTTTTAATTCCACTGAAAAAAACGCACTTCAGTGAAAAATAAGACCGTAGCATCTTAAACTCTGTTACGGTCTTATTTCATATGGTCTATTATTGTTGTTCATGCTTTTCGACGGCCGTTACCAGTTCTTCCAGGGACTGGCTACCAAAGATAACCGGATCAGCACCGATCATCGTAGCTGGTACCGACATGATCTTCTTTTCCTTCCGCAGTTCTGGGAAGTGCTGAAGGTCAATCATTGTGGCCGTGATCCCCGGATTCAAAGCCGCCATGTGCTGGCAGGCGGCCACAACATCTGGGCAGAAGTGACAGGTCAATGAAACCCCGATCCGGATGTCAACCGGGCCCAGCTTCTTGATCCGATCAACCATCTCCGGGGCAATCGTCTGACCAGGCCCTGCTACGTTGTAGACCCCAAGAACCAGGGAGTTGAGCTCGTGGCCGGTTGGAATCCCAGCATAGTGCAGGCCGGTATCATTGCCATCCCCGTCCAACAGCTTCAGCATTGGCAGGTATTGATCGTTCCCCTTGACGGTCGTCACCGTGAAGGGGTCATCCAGGCCGGCAAACTCCGTGACAAAGCTGACCAGTTGCTGGCTAAGTTCACTATCGTTGGTATTGACCTGGAAGGTGACATTCTTGGTCAAGCGGTCAAAGATCGGTCGCAGCTGTTGGTCGATATCCGCTGTCAGCCAGTTGCCCTGGTGCGGCGCAACCTCTTCCTGGTGATCCAGCTGGGTGGTCTGACCAACCGTCTTAGCAGGCTTCTTGGCAACTGCCGCATGGATTGGGATCCCCTGCTTCTGTTTCTGCGCAGTAACATAGGCTTCAGCAGCCGTTGCCGCAGTGGCCCCATCCGCAGCGGCCGTGATGATCTGTCGTAGCGGTTTGACAATCACGTCACCCGCGGCATAGACCCCAGGGACGTTGGTGGCACCTTCATCATCAGTCTTGATGTAGCCATTAGAATCCAGCTCAACGATGCCGCTCAGGTTTTGGGTTGCCGGCTGGGTGCCGATGTAGATGAACATTCCAAAGGTGTTGTCACCCTCGTCGACGTGGTAAACGGTCTCCTTACCGGTCTTATTGCTGACCAGGGTCGCACTGGTCAGGTAGTCGTCACCAGCGACCTCCTTGACCTCGGTATTGTACTCCACACTGACCTTCGGGTTGTTGAGCGCCCGGGCAGCGGTCAGCGGTGGGCAGGTGAAGTGGTCGCCACGAACCAAGACCGTGACGTGCTTGCCGAACCGACTCAGGTAGTCGGCCTCCTCAGCCGCTGCGTAGCCCCCGCCGACAACGAAAATCTGCAAGCCAGTGAAGAGCTCGCCATCGCAGGTCGAACAGTAGGCAATCCCGCGACCACGGAATTCATCTTCACCAGAGAAGCCGACCTTCCGCGGGTTAGCCCCGGTAGCAATGATCACGCTCCGGGCCTGGTAGGTCTGACCGCTCTTCCCGGTCAGCGTCTTGACCTCGCCCGTCACGTCGTACTTTTCGATCTGGTCATGCTTGATGGCCACACCAAAGTCGGTTACCTGCCGCTGCATCTGGTTCATCAACTGGGTGCCGTCGACCTTTTCAACCGCCGGGTAGTTGTAAACCACGGATGTCGTGGTCACCTGGCCGCCGACCGTGTCACCCTCGATAATCAGGGTATCCAGGGTGGCCCGCCCGGCATAGAGCCCGGCAGACAGGCCTGCGGGACCCGCACCGACGATGATTAAATCGTATAAATGTTGTTCAGTCATTGGCGGTCACCAGATTAAAGCTTGCCAACAAGGTCGAGGCTTGGCTTGATGGAATCCTGACCTGGCTTCCAGTTAGCTGGGCATACGCGGTCACCGTGTTTACGAACGAATTGAGCCGCCTGCAGGGTCCGCAGAATTTCGTCCGCGCTCCGGCCAATGCCCATGTTGTTGATGGTATAAGATTGGATCTTGCCATCAGGGTCGACGATGAAGACACCACGGTAGGCTTGACCGGCATCCTCGTCTAAGACATCAAACATCCGGGCCAGCTTGCCGGCAGGGTCCGCCAGCATGTGGTACTTGATCTTACCGATCTTGTCAGAAGCTTCTGCCCATGCCTTGTGAACGAACTCGGTATCCTCGGAGACAGAGTAGATCTCCGCGTTGGCCTGCTTGAAGTCTTCGTACTTGTCCTGCAGAGCTTCCAGTTCCGTTGGGCAGACAAATGAGAAGTCAGCCGGGTAGAAGAAGAAGATACTCCACTTGCCCAAGACATCCTTCTTGGTAACTTCAACCGTCTTGCCATCTTGATATGCATTAACCTTAAAGTCTTCAATTTCGTGTCCGACAAAATTCATGAATATCCACTCCTTAAATTAGAATCATTCTTAACTACACTTTCATTATAGCTAATCACGGCTGATATTCAAGAACTAATTTAGATTAATTCTAAAACAAGGGATCGCAACATCCGACTGTTGCGATCCTTTGTTTTGTTATTTACTAATTTTTAGAACTTTCTTGGAGCCAAGTGTCCATTGAAGTCCCCGCCAAATAGCTTGGGGAAATAGATGCCAGTTTGGTTTCTGGCGAACCACCATCGGCAGGTTGGACTTAGCGTCAGCTTTTTTCTCTGTGGTCTCCGTCTTCTTTTCATCATCGGAATTCTTTTCTTCTTCCGCTGAACTCGAAGTAGATTCAGCAGACGAGTCCGCCGGAGTCTTTGCCGTAGATTTTGCTGATTCAGGGGTAGCTGACTGGGTGACGGCTTCCTTATCCGCTGCCTTTTCTGAAGTTGCGGTTTCCGAAGTGGACTCATATTTTTCTGGAGTTGTTGATGACGACGCAGCTGCGTCTGGTGTGGTGGACGCAGCCGAAGCCTCATCTCCTACTTTTTCTGAAGTGACCGATTTAGTTGGTGTCGATGCGGAATTATCCGTTGCTTTTTCGGCGGTTGCGGATTCTGAGCCATCCGAACCAGCAGCTGAATCCGAGGCGACCTTGTCCGCTGCAGACTCAGCGGTGGCCGATTCTGGAGCCGTTGAAGCTGCCACTGTACTCTGCGCGCTTTCCTGATCACTACTCATCTCTGCGGCCGTAATCGGTTGGGCCGACGTGATTGGCGGCTCAGCCTCCGTTGGCTGAGTCGGTGACTGAGTCGGTGTAGTCGACTGCTGAGGTGTTGATGGCGAAGAGACTGCATTCGATGAGGCCTTCGCGCTGGTACTTGAATCGGCATCTGATGTTGACTGGGCAGCTGCAGTCGACTGTGAATGCGTCGGCTGGGAGCTAGCTGACGCCGATGTAGTCGGGGTACTGGGCGCCGCAGACGGTTGATGTGGTGCCGTTGCCTGCGTAACCGCTTCTGACGGCCTCACCTCGGGCTGTGCCGCGTTTGACACCGTTGATTTAGGCGCTGACGCACTCAAGACGGGATTACTCTTTAGGGCCTTAATCGCCGTATTAATCGATTGAACCACCATGTCTACCATCGTCTGGGGTGACGGCTGGGCCTCATCACGATCAGCCAGGATATCCTGCCCCATCTGAATCGTCTGATCATAAATCTTCTGGGTCCGCGGCCGTGCATCGCGATAGAAAGCGGCATCGTGGACCCGTGACTGGTCACTAACCAATTGTTCCAATTCTTGATAATTAACCTGCTCGCTCATCTGGCTCCCCCGTTTCTCAATATGTTTCTATTCTTAGTATAGCAGTTTTTCTATACCCAGCGAGAACAAAAAAAG
>DWZB01000022.1 GCA_019118405.1 Candidatus Limosilactobacillus gallistercoris | reverse complement strand
AATTGCCGTGTAAGACGAAACAGTTCGTAGAACTGTTCGCAGTGGCCTATCTATGCAAATTGTGGTTCAAGCACTCATCAGAAGGGTGTTTGCTCACAAGCCACGTCCTTTAGGGCGTGGTGGTTGACTTTCACAGAACGTTATCTTCAATTCAAAAGAGGATCCTATTATGACAAATATTCCATTTCAAGCCGACAGTTTCTTCCATTTTCCCACCGGCCGGGTGAACCTGGAAGATATCCACGCAATCTTCAAGACAATGCCCTACGAACTCGATTACGTCAACGCCGCTGATCAGTACATCTGGTACTCCCCTAATCCCTGGCGTGACGACGAGCGACTCAACCACTCGGTCCTGGGCTGCCATCCAAAGCAGGTGGTTCCCATGGTCAAGAAGGTCCTCAGCCTCCTTCACAGTGGAGAGAAGGACATGGTCGAATCGTCCCAGGTGATGGACGGCCACCGGACGCTCATCCGCTACTATGCCATCCGCAACGCGGCAGGCGACTACCTCGGTGCCCTCCAGGTAACCGAGGATGTCGAACACATCTGCCAGCTTGGTGAGCAGCACACCTTTGAACACGGCATCGTGGAAGGCCAGGTTGTCGACGAGGCCACAACCGCCTCGATCATGGACCACCAGAATGATGACAAGGACAGCTCTAAACGACAAAGAAGCCATCGCAAACCAGGAGCACCGGTTTGCGATGGCTTTACTTATTTATAGGCGGACCTCGTTGCGTGAGTGTTGACCGTTAACAACTTTGACGACGTCATTCAGGCTGATCTCCACCATGTTCCGAATGGAAGTCTGGGTGAAGAAGGCCACGTGCGGCGTGATTAGAACGTTTGGCAGCGTTTGGAGCTGCTTGTAATCATCCGGCAGGTCATCAACAGCGACCTCATGGTTGAAGAAGCCGGTCTCGTCCGCCAAGGTATCCAAACCAGCCCCAGCGACCTCCTTGTTCTTGAGGGCGTCAATCAGGTCAGCGGTGTTGATCAGCGCACCCCGGGCCATGTTGATGACAATGGCGTTATTCTTCATCGCCGCAAACTGTGGTGCCGCCAGCATATTCTTCGTACTTGGCAACAGCGGCGTATGCAGGGAAATAATGTCGGCAGTCTTGATGATCGTGTCGAGGTCGGTGTATTCAACGTATGGTGCGTACTCGACGTTCTTGTTCGGATCATAGGCCAAAACCCGGGCACCGAGGGCCTTGTAGATCTGGGCAGTGGCCCCACCGATATTGCCCAGGCCGATGATGCCGACCGTCTGGTTATAGATCTCGTTGCTGATCAGCTCAGGGTTCCAGCAGAAGTCCCCTTCTTCCATCCGGCTGGTATAATCGCCGATACGCCGTAGGAGGTACATCGCGTGGGTCAGGCCCATTTCCGCGATGGCCCGCGGCGAGTAGACAGCTACGTTGGTCACTGTGATTCCATTGTCCCGGCAAGCATTCAGGTCGAACATGTCAAAACCGGCTGTCCGCGTTGAAATCTGCTTGATCCCCATTGCCGCCAGCTTCTTGTACAGGGCCGGGCCGCCCAGCGGTTTCGTCTGCTGGGTTGAGATTCCATCAAAGCCCTGCGCCTCATCAACGGTCTGGGCATTGAGCTGCTCAGTCACCATCTTGACCTCGTTGCCGGTCTCCTCCATCCATTCCTTAACATATTTTCGTTCGGCGTTTCCAGTGCCGTACATGATAATCTGCATAATACTCATTCCTTTTTATGAAAGCTCTTACATTAATAGGATAATACTTAACTTATCAGCCGTCACTCTAAAGATTGCCCAATAAGTGCTGGCATAAGACACAAAAAAGCCCGTTACCATTGCGGCAACGAGCGCTTCATTAATTACTTGTTATCCTCATTAGACTGGATTCCGCCATCGTTTTCCATCTTATCGAGGAACTTCTGGTTCTTGTCAATCCGTGGGAAGAGGTTGAATGTATGGGAACGAATCCCAATCATTGAAGCCCACAGCAAGAGGAAGAAGACCACCGCGATCCCTAACAGGACGGAATTGCAGAACATAGCGTAGTGCTGTCCCAAACCACTACTGATTGACTGCCGCAACCCTTGGATGGAGTAAGTCATCGGCAAGAACCAGTGGATCACGTTATAGAACTTCATGGTAACTTCCATTGGGAAGGTCCCGCCGGAACCACCGAGCTGCAGCATCAGCAGAACCATGGCCAGGAAACGACCAGGGTTATCGAAGGTCATCGACAGGAACATCACAATCGCCATCGAGGCTAACCCGAAGCAGATCGTGGTGAGGAAGAAGGATGGGACGTGGTCAACATTCAGGCCACAAGCCATCATGATTGCATCTTCGACAACCGCCATGGCGATCGCGGCGGTACTACCGATCACAACCTTACTACCCCACCAAGCAGTTGCGGACTTGCCCGGTGCCGCGACCCGCCGAATTGGGTAGACGAAGTTGAAGACCAGCATCCCAACGTAGAGGGCAACAGACAGAACATAAGGCGCCAGGGCGTGACCGTAGTTCGGTACGTAACTGTAGTTCTTGTGTTGCAGCTTCGTTGGTTCAGCAAACATCTTAGCTGTCCGGGCAGTCGGCTTGATACCGTTGATGGCCTTAGCCCCCTTGCCCAGCGAAGAAGCCAGGCGACCAGCACCGGCATTCAACTGGGCAATCCCGGAGATCAGGGCTGGTGAATTGTCCTGAAGCTGTTGGGTTCCGGCGGCTAACTGGTTAACTCCGGCAACCAGGGTTGGAATCTGGTTGTTGAGCTGCCCCAGCGCGCCGGCCAGTTGCATAGCACCAGAGTTCAACTGACCGCTGTTAGCGTTCAGCTGACTGATCCCGCTGCCAAGTTGACCGACACCGTTCGTGTACTGACGAACCCCGCCGGCAAGCTGGTTAGCACCGGATTGCAGGGCACTAGTATTGGCAGCTAATTGACCAGCACCTGCGGCAGCAGTGTGGACACCGGCCGTGTACTGGTTTATACCAGCTTGAGCACGTTGCGCACCAGATTGCAGCTGGCTAGCACCAGAATTCAACTGGTTAGCACCGGCCGTAGCCTGACTATTAAGCTGGTTGGCACCGGCTGCCAGTTGAGCGGTCCCATCTTGCAGGGCCTTGATCTGGCCTGGTAATCCAGCAATGGTTCCCTTGTAGCCGTCAAGCTGAGTAAGCAATTGGTTAGCTTGATTCAAAACTTGGTTGGCCTGGTCAAGGGTTCCAGACATGTTACTTAGGTTGCCCAACTGGGATTGGAGTTTGTTAAGGCTGCCGCTGAGGGCACTCATCTGTTGCAGGGCCCCAGACATGCCTTGAATAGTCTCCGCATTGGACTTGGCCATTCCGGCAATCTCTTGCAGCTGTCCCTTAATATTGTTGTCACTTGTGCTTCCAGCAAGGGCGGCAGCAGTAGAAGCAATCTTGGCATCGTTGCCGGCAACACCACTCAGTTTGCCAAGCTCACTCTGGGCACTGCTGATGGCACTTCCAGCTCCCTGAAGTTCACCGGCAGCTGCGGAAGCTTGTCCCAATGATGTCTTAGCCTGACTCAGGGCGCCGCTTAGCTGGGCAATGCTCCCCTTCATCTGATCAGCCTGGTTCAAGGCTCCCATAATTCCCTCTGTATTGATTCCACTAAGAGAACTGGTTACCTGACTATTGATTGTATTAGCACCATTGGCAAGCTGACTAGTTCCACCAGCAATTCCATTTGCCAATGTATTAGCACCAGTTGCTAGTTGCCCAGCCCCGCCAGCAAGCTGAGCGCCGCCTTGACGAAGCGCAGCACCATTGCTATCCAGGGTCCCCAGACCGGCATTCAGTTGGTTAACCCCGCCGGCAAACTGGCCAACACCAGATTGAAGCTGGCTGGCACCACTGTTCAAAGCACCGGAATTGGCAACCAATTGACTGACCCCGGCGCCGAGCAGGCTAACACCGCCAGTGTACTGTTGAATCCCGTTGGCAAGGGTTTGGCTACCGTTGGCCAGCTGGGTGGCACCCGCGGCCAGCGGCGCAACGCCGACCCGTAGCTGTTGGACACCATTGTTGACTTGGCTGACCCCGGCAACGTATTGGTTAACCCCGTCGTTCAGGGTCACGATTCCGCTGTCCAGCTGTTTAGCCCCGTTGGCGGCACGGTTCATCCCCTTGCCGACCACGTGGAGTTCCTTGAACATAGCGGAGGCATAGGCGTTAGTAACCGATGCCCGGATCTTGGTGTTCAGCTGTTGCATCCCCATCTGGGAAATAACCTCACCGATCATGTTCAGTGAGTCGTTGGTCTCATACTTCAGCTTCATCGTCTTCGGATGCTTATCCAGCACCGTTGTGGCGTTCTTGGAGAAGTTCTTTGGGATGGTAACCACCGTGTAGTACTTCCGCCCCTTCAGACCGTCCTGGGCCTTCTTAGCGGAAACAAATTCCCACTTCAGGGCATGGTTGGTTTTCAAGTTCTTGATTGTCTGATTACCGACATCCATCTTGCGTCCCTGGTACTCAACCGGGATGTCCTTATTGACAACCGCGACTGGCAGGTCTTGCGTATTCCCATAGGGGTCCCATACGGACTTCAGGAAGAAGATACTGTACAGAAAGGGGATCACACAGATCACCAGGGTCGAAACCAGCAGGACTTTATTGTGGTAGATGTTCTTAAACTCCTGCTTGATCATTTCCCACATTTTTCTTTTCACCTCGAATTATTTAGTTGCTTACTGTTGCTCCGAAAGGGCGTGAACGGTCTCCCGTGCGAAGCTGATAATCTCTTCAACGGGCACATCATAGTTCTTGCTTTGCCACCAGTGGAAGGCACCTAAGATTGAGCCGCTCAGTGTGTAAGCCAATAGTTCCGGATTGTCCGTCTTCTGCAGGGCCTGGATAACCGGATCCTTGCTCTCCTGTTCGCGCCGCTCCAAGAAGATCTGCGTCAGAATCTGCAGCATTTCGGAGTAAAGCGAACTGTGCGAATCGCTGGCTGCCAAGTGCCGGACCACATTCCGGTGTTGATTAATATAAATAATAAATTGCTTAAGAATGTCGTCCTCGGAATCGCCATTATCAACAATCTGCACCACCTTGGTCTTCAGTGTCTGCTCCAACAGGTCGTACTTGTCATTGAAGTAACGGTAAAAGCTGCTCCGGTGCAGCAGGGCCTCTTTACAGATCTGGTCGACCGTCAAGTGGTCAAACGAGTTGCTTTCCAGCAAAACCAGCAGGGCATTTTGAAAATCCCGAACTGTCCGTGTAACACGCATCAACTATTCCTCCCTTCTGTTACGTTTTCATCATAAATACTATATAACGTTCTAATATTCAACAACAGAGCTTTTTAAGAATGTTTGTTTTCGGATAAGACAATGGTTCAAAATTGTGTCGAGAATTGGGTGATTGTTTATTAAAATGAGTATCTAATCTTTTTGTCCCAATATGCATAAAAATCCTATATTTAGATTAGAATTGGCCAAATTGCAATGGATATCCCAGGGAATATGCTACAATCGCAAGTGAAAGCAAATATGCAGGAGGCGTTTGATCATGAAGATTGCAACGGAAAAATTCGGTGAATACCGCAACCAGGATGTCATGAAGTACACCCTGACCAATGATAACAATGTCAGCATCAGTGTCCTCAACTTCGCGGGGATTTGGCAGGCCTACATGGTTCCTAATACCCGTGGCGGCCGCGTCAACCTCCTCCTCGCCGCCGATACCTTCGATCCCTACATCGAACACGGCAGCCTCTACGCCGGGCGGATCGTCGGCCGGGTTGCTGGCCGAATTGCTGGCGGCAACTTTGATATTGATGGGCAGTCGTACAGTGTCCCAACTAACGAAGGCGACAATCTTCTCCACGGCGGTGCCAACGGTCTTGCTCAGCAGTTCTACCAGGTCGAAACTAAGCAGGATGGCGACAAGCTGCAAGCCATCCTGACTACCAGTATCGATACGACCACCGACCACTTCCCAGGCAAGGAAGACGTCAAGGTTACTTACACCCTGGCCAATGACAACAGCGTCACCATCGACTTCGACGGCCAGACCGACGCGAAGACCCTCTTCAACCCTACCAGCCACACCTACTGGAACCTGTCTGGTGAGGCCAAGACGATCCAGGGCCACGTTCTGACGCTCAACTCCAAGTACCACTTGCAGCTGGACAACGAGAAATTGCCGACGGGAAAGAAGATTCTTAACAAGAACACCCCGTACGACTTCCGCTACCCAACTGTCCTGGGGACCGCTCTCCAACACCTGCAAGAGGAACACAATCCAGAAGGCGGCTTTGACGATACCTTCGTGGTCCTGCCAAGCAACCGGCTGGCCCACGAACCGGTCGCCGTATTGATGGATGCCGCCACAGGCCGCAAGATCAAGATGTACTCTGACCGCAACGGTCTGGTGGTTTACACTGCCAACGGGCTCAAGGTCGACGACTACAACCGTCCCGCTGGCAGCTGGTTTGCCATCGCCCTCGAAGGTCAAACTCTGCCGGACGCCCCGCACCACCCACAGTTTGGTGATATTGCGCTGCGCCCTGGTCACCCTGAACACTTCCAACTGCGTTACGAGTACTTTGCCTAAAGAAATGATATAATTAAGGTAGTTATTGATGCCGTCTGGATTGGAGGTTTTGACTATGAAGAAGAAATTAACGAAGTCTAAGAACAAGGTTTTCCTCGGGGTCTGCGGTGGCCTTGCCAACTATTTGCACGTTGACCCAACTGTAGTTCGGCTGATTGTCCTCGTCCTTCTGGTCATGACCGGATTCTTCCCGGTCGGCCTGATCTACCTGGTTGCCGGACTGATTATGCCTGATGCCGACGACAAGGATGATGGCGTCGTTGAGGGCGAGTTCAAGGAACGTAAGTAAATATCATATTAATAACCAAAAAGAACACTGCTCTGCGGAGGGAAAATCTTCCAGAACAGTGTTCTTTTTATATATTTCAATTAGGATTATTCACCATCGTGAACTTCATTGGGGTGTTGCTTTTCCCAACGGTGCTCTGTCCAGAAGTAAAGGGTGATCAGGGCAAAGCAGATTGCTGGCACGATGAATGAGAATTGCATTGAACCACTCAGGTCGGATACCCGTCCCTGAACAGCAGGGATGATGGCCCCACCGATCAGTGACATCACGATGAAGGCCCCACCAGTTTCGGTGTACTTCTTTTCGTGGATCTGATCCAGGGTGTGGGCGTAAATCGTTGGCCATTCTGGACCGAAGAAGAAACTGGTCGTGATGGCAGCGATAACGGCAGTCAGGTTCGGCACCGTGAAGGTCACGATCAGAGAGATCGTTCCCAACAGGGAGAACCAGGTCAATACCTTGGTGATGGAGTAACGGTTCAGGAACCAGTTGGCAACCAGCTTACCGAAGAACCAAGCGATGTAACTGTAGATCATGAAAGTTGATGCGGCGGCATCGGAAATGTGGGAGTCCAGCCGCAGGGCCAACCGGATGGTGAAGGACCAAACCGTGGTCTGCATCCCGGCGTAGATGAACTGGCACAGAACCCCCTTCATGTACCGCTTGTTGTGGAAGAGGTAGTTGAAGGTTTCGCCAAGCTTTGGCTGTGCTTCCGCAGAGCCGGTGGACAGTGCCTTAGCCCGTGGCATCTTAGTAACGGCTAAGACAATGAAGATAATGATCAGGACGATCAGAATGTACTTGTATGGCCGCAGAGTCAGTTGCAGCAAGTGCTGGTTGTAAGCCTCTGCTTCAGCCTTGGACATCTTGGCAACCTTGTCGGCAATGTTGCCACCTTCACCGAAGATCAGGTACTTACCGAGGACAATCCCCATGATGTCCCCAAGTGGGATCAGCACGTTGGCTACGTTCAGTCGCTTATTGGCCGTGGCCTGGGGACCGAACATCGTGGCATAAGTATCACAGCTGGTTTCCAGGAAACTCAGACCGATCGCAATAGCGAAGATGGCCGCCAGGAACATGCTGTAAGTGGCCACATGTGAAGCCGGGAAGAACATCCCACAACCGATGATGTAGAATAACAAACCAGTTAAAATAGCAAGCTTGTAGGATGTCTTCTTGATCAGGATTGAGGCTGGAATAGCCATCAGGAAGTAACCACCGTAGAAGGCACTCTGAACAAAGGCCGTGGCCGTATCGTTCAGGGTGAAAACCGTCTTGAACTGGGTGATCAGGATATCGTTCAGACTAGCGGCAGCCCCCCACAATGGGAAGATCAGACATAAGATAACGAATTGGAACATTGGCGTCCGGCTAAGGTAACCGTTTGGCAGCTGTTCCCAACTTTGGTGTTTTGCTTTATCCATGAGTGACCTCCTAGAACGTTACGCCGGATTCCAAGATGATGTTGGAGTATGGCGTCATTTCACCAGTCCGGATGAAGGCGTGGGTCTTGGCCAGATCCTTCTTCAGCTGGCTGTGGGGAACAAAAGCAACTTCAACGTCTGGCAACAGTTCCTTGATGGCGGCCAATTGATCAGGGTTTTGATCCTTGATCTCGTCAGCCAGGTAGATCTTCTGCACCTTCATTTCCTTCAGGACGTTCTTCAAAACGTCGATGAAGCTTGGCAGCTCCTTGTCAAGGGCCAGGTCAATCTTCTTGGTTCCAAACGGTACCGGCATTCCGGCGTCACCGATTGAGAGCCAGTCCATGTGGCCCATGTTGGCAACAACTGCGGAAATCTCTGAGTTAATGATTCCGGTCTTCTTCATTGCAAATCAATCCTCCAAATAGTATTTTTCAGTTTAACGTTTTAGTAAACCGCTTTACTAAACTAACGTTGTGTATAATATCACATCGCGAAAACGATTACAAAGGGTAATTGTGTTTTTGCGCCCCTTGTATCACCTTTTTTATAAAAGAAAAACAGCCTATCTGCCATTTAATGACAAATAAGCTGCTAGATAAATTTGCTATTATTATTTTTGCCGTTCGCGGTAAGCAACCTGGGCATTCAACCCGTAATCGGCGGTCGTCATGATGGTTGAACCCCGCCGCCCCGGGATTTTGTTAGGGCCGCCGACCACCGCCAGGTTTGCCAGATAAATCCGGTAGCGATGGTGAGCCGTCGAGGCATCAGTCAGGCCGATCTTGACAATGTGACCAACTGCACGCCGCTCCATCTGATTCATCCCGATGTAGATCTCCAGCCGATGCCGAATCGGATCATGAACCAGTTCAAAGTATGGCGGGACCGAACGGGCATTTAGGGCCGGCACTGGTTGGTTGGTTTGCGCATACTGTTCAACAATATCCTGATCGCTGAGGCCGCTGTAGTCGTTGACGAAGATCCCCTGTTCCAAGAGATTGTCGACCACTGCCTGGAGATTGCGTTGTTCATGGTCGTCAATCGCCACTACCGCAGGGATGGTGTCCGCGCCATTGAACACGCCATTAGAATTGTTGGCCAGTTCCTGGGCAAGCTGCTGTTGCGCCTTGAATGACGGCTGCGTGCTGTTGCCAGTTTCAAACTTCTGCCCGGTGATCTTGGCAAAGCGCGGGGACAAGAAATCCAGCTGTGAGGTCTTGCCAAGAAAATAGAAAACAAAGTTAAGGTAAAGGAAGTAAGTGATCGCAACCATTGCCAAGAGGTAGAGAAAGGCCCGCAACCAGACATGGTTCATGAATAGACGAAAAGTTACGTACACCAGGTAGATGTCACCCAGGGCCGCAATTCCGATGTAAATCCGACTCTTCAGCTTAACGTCCAAGTTGAAGTAGCTCAGTGATGAATTAATCATATCAAGAAAACTAAACATATTAATTCAACACCTCCTATTGGTTATTGCTCTGCGTAGTCGTAGTACCGCCAGTATTGCCGGTTGTTCCTTGGCTGGTATTGCCGCCGCCACTGTTGCTTTGGGTGCCGCCAGTGTTGCCGGTCGAACGATTGCCGCTGGTACTCTGATCATTCCCCTGGTTGGTATTGCCAGTCGACCGGGTAGTATTTTCGTTTGTTTGCGTATTGTCTCCCCGGTCATCGTTATCAGCGTTGCTCGTCCGTGTGGCCTGATTATCATTGTCGTTATTGTTATTATTACGCTGCTGAGCAGAACTGCCGCTGGCATCGTCATCATCATCACGACTAGAACTCTTTGAAACCTTCTGGCTGTCATCTGGTAAGGACTCATCTGGCCGCCGCTGCGAAGAAACCCGGCTAACCTTGGCCCCTTCGTTAGTATGAGTAGTCTTGTTTACAACCACGTTGGTTGCCCCCAGCGCCAAAACTAGTGATACCAGGGCAAAGGGGGTTACTAAAGGTGGAATCTTTCCTGCCATATTACTTTTCTCCTTTTCTCAGCTAATATCATACACTCTTTTATCCTAAAAAGTGTTAAGGAAAAGTGAAGATTATTTTTTATTCAGTTCCTTAGCACGACACCGAGCGCAAATCCCGTGCAATTCAAAACTATGACCGGTGATCTTAATTCCCGGCAGCTGTTTTTCAAAGAAAGCATCATCAATTGGCATCATCTTAATCTCCTGGACACGGCCGCACCGGTCACAAATGAAGTGGTGGTGATGAACCGAATCACAGCAATACTTGACCTGCATCTGGTCATTGTGCTGACGCAACTCGACAATTCCCAACTCCTCAAATTCCTTGAAGTTACGATAAATCGTATTGTGACTGAGCCCTGGGTAGTCTTGACGCAGGTACTGGTCGACACCGGTAATGTCAATGTAACGGGTTGGGTCGTCAGCGACCGCCATGATCATCATCTTGCGCTGCTTCGTCCAGCG
>DWZB01000021.1 GCA_019118405.1 Candidatus Limosilactobacillus gallistercoris | reverse complement strand
ACCATTCAGAATTTCTTTGGAAATTCCGAATGGTTCTTTTATTTCAAGGGACTTTTGTCACAGCCCCGTTTTGATTATTCTAGCCTTGTTGCTGCTGGGCCGCCAGGTGATGCTTCCAGCCCAGCGGGATCACGATCAGCAGTGAAATCACGATCAGGACAATCGCCGCAATCACGATGTCCCGGTAACCATTGTAGAGGATGGTCCGCATCGTCGGGACCAGCGCCTTGGGCAGGGAATCGGCTGTCTCGGCGTTCGACAGCTTATTCAGCATGGTCATCGTGATGCCGTGCGAGTGCTGAACGCCCTTGAACAGCTGGTTGTTCAGAATGACCCCGTAGGCCGCCGCCATCAGGGTCTGACTGAGAATCCTCAACAGGTACCCCATCGAGGTCGCAATCGGCACATCACGCAGTTCCGCGTCAGTTTGGACACTGATCTGCAGGATGTTGAAGACCAAACCGACCCCCATTCCTTCAAAGGCCCCCATCGTCAGGAGCAGCCAGAACGGCGCCCTCTCACCCGCAATCAGGATCCCGAGAAAGGCAATGAAGATCGAAGCCGCCCCACAGGTGACGATCCAATACTTCCCCCAGCGGTCCTGCAGGAATGGCACCAGCTCAGAGCCGATAAAGTTCGTAACGGCCCCCGGGATCTGGGTCATCCCCCCGAGGAGGGCACTCAGACCCAATAGCCCCTGCCCCCACATTGGAATGTAGGTGATGAAGGCAATGAAGGACCCCCAGATAATCACGAACAGGGAAAAGTCGATTACCAGCTCGCGGTTCTTAAAGAGCCGGCTGGGCACAATCGGGTCCGGCGCCCGGCTGTCGATCCGCGCCATCCAGCAGAGCAGGGCCACCCCAATCGCCAAGAGGGCCACCACGACCAGCCAGGAAACCGAACCGATCAGTTGCACGGCAACCAAAATCGTGGTCAGGCTGGTCACCAGCAGGGTCGCGCCGAGGTAGTCAACCGGCTTGCCGGCTGCCTGCTGGCCCGAGTTTTTGTAGAAGATCGCAATGATCGTAATCGCGATGATGGCAATCGGGACGTTAACGTAGAAGACCCAGTGCCAGCTCCAGGTATCAACCAGCCACCCACCGAGCAGGGGCCCAATGATCGAAGCTGTCCCGAAGCAGGCGCTGGAGATCCCCAGGACCTCGGCCCGCTTGCGGAGGTTCTCGTAAATCTCCGCAAAGACGATGAAGGGGATCGTGTTCATCCCCCCGGCCCCAATTCCCATCACAGTCCGGGCAATGATGAACCACAAAATGTTGGGTGCCAGGCCCTGAAAGATGGCTCCCACCATGAACATGGTCGTGGCGCAGATATAGGCCACCTTGTTTCCCTTGTGCTCACCAAACTTGCTCCACAGCGGGGTGGCCACCGCCATTCCCAGCAGGAAGGTGGCCACGATCCAGCCCATGTACTGCAGGGCGTGCAGGTCGCTGGTAATTGCTGGCAGGGCGGTATTGACGATCGTCCCGTCCATTCCCGCCATGATGTTGGACAGCAGCAGGGCTCCCGTCACAATTGTCCGACGTTGATTTTCTAACAAAAACTCATCCTCCCATTTATCCACAGAACTAAAAAAACTCCTTGCAAGCAAGAAGTTTCCGAATCTATTTCTATATTATACCGGCAAAACGGCCAAAAGTATATTGCCTTATTTGTTTTCTTGACGATGCAAATTATGCATGAACTGCCCCAGGCGTTGCCAGTCGGCCTCAACGGTGGGCTGGAGACGCCGAGCGTAGAGAATGGCCGCCGGGTGGTACATCGGAAAGAGCCGATACTGGCGCTTGCTCCACCGGTATCCCTTCCCGGCCGGGTCCGCCTCCTGAATTGCCGACGTGATCGCCTGGCCGTGCAGCTGGCCAATATTAGCCTGAGGACCGAGCAGGCGCTGGAGGGCCGTATTGCCCAGCGGCACCAGCACCTGCGGGTCAACGTAGTGCAGCTCCCAGTCGAAGAGCGGTGCGAAGGCCCGCACCTCCCCCTTGGTCGGGGTCCGGTTCGGGGTCTTCTCAACAACCTGCCCCGTCTTTTTATCCCGTACTCGCTTGATCGAGTACGGGCGCTGGCGGACAACACTGGTGATGTAGACGGTTTGCCGGGAGTAGCCAATCGATTCGACCAGTTTCATCAATTCCTGGCCTGACGCTCCCGAAAAGGGAATATTGACCTGTTCCTCGTGCCGCCCGGGCGCCTCCCCGATCAGCATCAGTTCCGGATGACGAGGCCCCTGCCCGGGAGTAAACCCCGTTAAACGACGGCCCGCCGTTGCTTTCTTGACGTCTGCCAACAGGTCGGTGGGATACTCGATAATCATCGCCGCACCCCCGTCAGCCGTTATGCCGCCACTTGGTATCGGTCAGGATCCGGGCCGCGATCAGCCCCAGCGGCAGGAAGACCACGATCAGCAGGGCCTTGGTGATCCAGAGAGCTCCCACACTGATGGAGGTCAGACCGAGGTTGTACATTCCCCGGTACAGGTATAGCCCCGGCACCATGATAACAATCGAAGGAACGGTGATGGAAATCTGTGGGAAACGCACCTTCCGCTTGGCCACTGCCGCCAGCAGGCCGGCTACCAGGGCCCCGATGAAGGCCGCGGCCCCCGCTGGGATCGACGTCAGGTCAACCAGTTCCAGCCGGGTCGTATTGGCTACCGCCCCGATCAGGCCCGCAATGGCCGCCATTCGCGGCGTACTGTTGAACATGATTGAGAAGCCGAAGACCCCGCAGAAGCTGGCGGGAATCCGTAACAGCAGCATTGCCATGGTCGACAGCGGCAAAGCAGCGAAGTTTTCCGGCCGCAGGTTCACTGCCAACGCCACGATCCAGCCAACCAGCGTTGCCACCAGGATGATGGCAACCGCGTAGGTCATCCGCTCCAGGCCCGAACGCATGTCCAGCTTGGAGATGTCCAGGCCGCTGGTGATGAACGGGAATCCCGGAATGATGAAGAGCATTGCCCCGATGTAACCCGCTTCGTGCCGTGAGCTGACGTGAAGGGCCAGCTGCAAGACGCTGAGCGACAGCAGGTAGGTCAGGCAAGCCACCGCGACTGCCACGGCAATGCAGGCAAACAGGGTGATGTGGCGGTCAATCAGTTTCCGCCGGACAAAGTTACCCAGCCCGGCGCCGATGAAGCTGCAGATCATCTCAATCGGGCCACCGCCGAGCAGGAAAACGAAGGCGCTGCAGGCTAGGGCCGCGGCCAGCCCGACCTGGTACGGAGCGTAATTGCCCTTTGAGTGAGCGATCTTCTCCAGGTGGGCATGGATTTCACCGATCGTCATCTCATCCCCGTGGTCGTTGAAGTCATCGATGAAGCGTTCCATCTTAGCCAGCTTGGTCGTGTTGACCCCGGTGCTGGGGAGCGAAATCGCCTGCGTGTAGCTATGATGGGCATCCATGCAGGTGTACTCGAGCGACACCAGGCCAATATCAACCGTGCAGGTCATCTTGAGCTTCCGGGCCACGATATTCATCGAGTCCCGCACCCGCCAGGCCCCGGTTCCATAGGAAAGCATCATCAGCCCGATGCGGCCGACAATTGCCGCCCGCTCAACCAGGTTGGCCTCACTCGCCGGCGTAAAGTTATCGTTGGTGAAGAAATCCTGCCACGGAATAGCCATGTGGTGTTTTGCGGATAGGTGCCGCGCCGGTTCGAATTCCGACATCAGTTCATCGTCTTTGCTCATGACTTTTAATGTCCCCCAAAATCAATTAATCAAGTTTGTCAAAATATCATTAATTATTATACGCCCCCTGCCAACGGCTGCCCTAATTTTCCACGTGCAGCCTGCGTAAGCGATCGATGAAATCCTGCTCATCAGGACTCAGGACGTAGCCTTCCCGGGTCGCCACTGAAATGTAGAAACGTTCCGGCAGCGGATCGGTAATCTCAACGAATTTGATGCCGGGTTCGTTATTCGCCACGGCATCCCTCGCCATCAAGCTAATCCCAATATTCTGGCGAACCAATTCCTTGATCCAGGAGATATCGGGAATCCGGTACATAGCGACGGTTGGGTTGATCTGGGCATAGGTACAATAAGCGCGAAAGGCGGCCTGGTGGACGTACTGCTGGTCAAAGCTGATGAAACGTTCTCCCGCCAGTTCCTTAAAGCTGACCTCGTCCCGCTTAGCCAGGAGGTTATTGGTGCTAACAATGACCCCAAAACGCCGGCCCGAGATCAGGTCCGCATATACTCCGGGCTCGTTGATCGGGGCGGTCGACCCCAGCAGGGCGATATCAATCTTGCCGTTGCGGACCTGACTCAATAATTCGTGGGACCCCACCGAGGTGATCTTCAGCCGCGACAGGAGGTCCTTGGAAAATTCGCTGACAATCTTTGAAATGTAGAGCCGGCCGATGATCGGCGGCATTCCAAAACGGATCTGCTTCTGGTTGGCCCGCCGGATCTCCTTGTGGGTCAGCTCGATCTTCTCGTTGATCAGCTGGGCGTTTTCATAGAGCAGGCGGCCGCTGCGGGTGATCATCTCATCTCTGTGCACCCGGTCTTTGCGGACCAGCTGGGCCCCAAATTCGCGCTCGAGCCGCTGAATCGCCTGGGTAATGGTGGGTTGGGACACCTGGAATTGCTTGGCAACCTGGGTGTAGTTTTTAAACTTTACCAGGGCGACAAAATATTGTAGATCTCGCGTGTTCATTCAAATTCCTCCATCGGCAGATTTTAGTAACAGTAGCTATTATAGCAACTATTTACTTAGGAAAACAAAAAGAGCCTGATCAGCAAAGCAAATTTGCTAATCAGACTCGTTAGTTTATTACCATATGCCGATAACCTTCATCCAGAGACTGCCGATCCCGATCCAAACGACCAGGTAGAAGATCCCCAAGACGAAGTTCAGTGTCCACCACTTGGACTGTGGAACGTAACCAGAACCGAAGAGGACTGGTGCCGGACCAGAAGCGTAGTGGGTCGTGGATGCCATCAGGTTACCGAAGAACCCAAGTAAGAGGGCCGCCAGCATTGGTGGTACGTTGGCAGAGATGGCAACGGCTAAGAAAGCACTGTACATCGCTGTAACATGGGCCGTTGAACTGGCGAACAGGTAGTGACTGTAGAAGTAGACGACAATCAGGATAATCAATACGAGGACCCAATTCATCCCGTGCAGTGAACTACCGATAGCCTTACTCAACCAAGGAATGAAGCCCAGGCTAGTCAGTGAGCCGGCCATCATAACCAGCACGGAGAACCAAGTCAGGGTGTTCCAAGCACCAGTTTCGTGCAGGACATCCTGCCAGCTCAGCACCCCAGTTAAGAGCAGGAGTGCCAAGGCGATGAAGGCGGCCAGGGTAGCATCGATACCAATGAAGCTTCCGGTCATCCACAAGATCAGGGCTAAGATGAAGATCACGGCCATGATCTTTTCGGCCAGACTCATTGGGCCCATTTCGCTGAGTTCTTTTTCCGCCCATTGCTTAGCATTTGGCGTTTCCTTGATCTCAGGCGGATACATCTTGTAGATCAGCCATGGAACAACAATCAATGAGATGATCCCTGGGACCAGAGCGGCCAGGAACCA
>DWZB01000020.1 GCA_019118405.1 Candidatus Limosilactobacillus gallistercoris | reverse complement strand
CCCTTGCGCAAGTCCGCGGCCAGGGCTTGAACATACGGGTCGGACCGGTCTGTCAGCTGGCCGAGGTGCTCTCTGATCTGCTTAACTGTCTCACTCATTGATGCCCTCCGCATTCAGGTCCGCGGGCACTTCCATGGTGATTGGTCCCAGTTTGCCCTTCCGCAGGTCAAAGATCAGCCGCTCACTGGCCCGGTCGTAATCATCCCGGAAGCCCATCTTCTGCGTAATCGTCAAGAGCAGGTCCGGATCAGTCACTTCTTCTGCCAGGTCAGCAGCACTCAAGCGATAGCGTTCCTGCAGCTTCTCCGGCTGGTGCTCCCGCAGATAACGCAGGGCAAACAGGGCCACGTCGTCCTTCGGGTAGAGACTGTCCTTAATCGCCCCGCTCAGCGCCAGCATCTGGCCCTGCTTAGCACTGGCAAATTTGTGCCAGAGGACCCCCGGGGTATCCAGCAATTCCAACTCTGCTGAAGAGCGCAGCCACTGCTGACCGGTGGTGACCCCCGGCCGGTTACCGGTGACGGCAACGTTTTTCTTGACCAGGTGGTTCAGCAGGGTCGACTTGCCGACGTTCGGCACCCCGACACACATCGCCCGAATCGGCCGCTTCTTGAGCCCCTTGGCAGCCTCCTCCGCCATCTTATCGTGGAGGATCTCCTTGCTCTTGGCCGTTACCAGCTTAGCGACATTATGCTGGCGGGAGTCGAGGGCCAATACCGGTTGCCCCTTCTCCTTAAAGAAATCCAGCCATTCTGCCAACCGCTGCTGGTCCGCCAGGTCGGTCTTGGTCATGATCAGCAGGCGGGGCTTATTCCCGGCTGCCAGGGCAACTTCGGGGTTCTGTGAGGAATACGGGACCCGGGCATCCACCAGTTCAAACACGATGTCGACCAGCGGCATCTGCTCGCGGATCTGCCGCAAGGCCTTCGCCATATGTCCAGGGAACCATTGAATCACTGCCATACTTATTGCCTCCTTAATTCATTGCGTCCAGGTACCGCTGCCAGGCCGTATCAAAGATGGTCATCGACGGCAGGTACTCAGCATTCTCTTCCAGGTATTTAGAAATCTCGTCAAAGTCGGTTGACTGCTTGGGAAAGCTGCTATCCAGAAAGGCATTATTGGCAAACTGCTCTACCTCATCAGCGTCAGTCGGCTTGCGTTGGGTCATCAGATAACGGTAGAAACTATCACGCATGTTAAATTTCCTCCTAGTTATTAGTTGGGACGGTGATCAGGAAACGGAACCGGCCGTCTTCCATATTGATCTCCTCTGCCGAGTACTTCAGCGAACGGTGCTTACTGTAACGGTTCAGGTCGAGGAGCACCGTCTTCTTCTTGGCGTCAATTGAAACCCACTTGGGGATGTTGTAATTCTTAGCGATGTAACCCATCACGAACTTCAGCGGGATGTTCAGCTGGCCGACGGAAAGGCCCTTCGCCTTCAATAAGACGTTGCCTTCCTTGGTCATCTGGGGGATGAAGTTAATCGCAAAGCGGACCTTAACCCCCATAAACTTGGTGTCGCCAACCAGGGTAGCATACTTCTTGCCCACGATGAAGTGGTACTTGACCCGCTCCCCCTTCAAAAACTTATTCAGGTAGTTCGCCGAGAGGGCGTTGACCTGCTTGCGATTCAACGCGACCGTTAGCGACGTGTCGGCGGTCTGGACCGGTCGGCTCACCTCGGGTGCTGGAGCAGGGGCAGCCGCCCTATGCACCACCACGGCCCCGCTGATGATAATTGCCGCCAGCAGGACGAAGAAGGCCCACTTCCAACCGTTAAAACTCTTTTTCTCTGCTCTACTCATCTGTCTACCCCTTTACGTATTCCCAACTGTGATGGTGAACCATCGCCTTAAAAAGCCGCTGGGCAATGTGTTCATACCCAGTGTGATTGGGATGGAAGTTATCATCCGTGGAAATATAGTCGTTTAAGTTCTTATCCTTGTTATCCATTACCTTGATGGCCCGGGTTTGGTTAACCTTACCATGGTTGACCTTATCCTCTTCTGCTGCCAATTGTTGCCGCGCCGCCTTCGTCCGGTACTGACCGTATGACATCAGGTGGTCGATGTCAACAAAGTACATCCGGGGATAATTTCCC
This sequence comes from Candidatus Limosilactobacillus gallistercoris, assembly GCA_019118405.1. Lineage (GTDB taxonomy): Bacteria > Bacillota > Bacilli > Lactobacillales > Lactobacillaceae > Limosilactobacillus > Limosilactobacillus galli. The sequence continues at coordinate 2,536 of DWZB01000020.1, read as the reverse complement.
ATCACCTGCCGGGTCGTCTTGTTCCAGTAACCGATGGCATCACTGATCGTCGTTGCATCTGGAAAGTAAGTGTAGAAGGGATTATAGATGCTCATCACAAAAATTGAGGCATGTGGATTCTGCTTACGAACGGCCGTGAAAAGCCGGTTCAGTTTTTTACGGTAGGTCCGGCTGGCGGTCTTAACCGCACCGCTGATCTGATCGGGCGAATCCAAAGCATCCGCCTCCAGCTTCTGCATCAGGTCATTGCCACCGACCGTCATCGTGATCACGTCGGCCTGACTGAGGTCCCGCCGAATCTGCTTCTGATTATTCAACCGGTCAAGGATCTGGTCAGACCGGTCCCCACTGACCCCGTAGTTGACGGTCGTCACCGTTGTCTTACGGTAGTGGTGCTCAATCTTTCCCTTGATAATCCCGACATAGCCGCCGTTATCGGTTTCATCCCCCTGACCATGGGTGAGCGAGTCACCGAGGGCCACCAGCTTGACGTGTTTACGCTCCACGTAGCGGGGACGATGCACTTGCACGCGTTCTGTCTGGGGACTGCGCGCACTGCTGTACTGATGCCATCCCCAGCCAGCCCCTAGTGCAACGATTACCACCAACACGGCTGCTAACCATCCTTTTTTCTTCACGGACAACACCTCTCCTTGGGATAAATAAAAGCGGCCGTTTTTCATGACCGCCAGATTTTTTATTTAATTTGGGCAAGAAAACACGACCTTTTAAGGAAGTGATGAATTGCCCACCTAGCGGCCGTCAGCCACCTTTTAAATTTTTCTATATAAATTTCACTTTTTCCCTTTAATCTCCTGTATCATTGGAGGAGATTAAAGGGAAAAAATGGCCAAAGTTCTAAAGGGCATTAAGTTGCGGTTATACCCTAATCAACACCAAGTAGATCAGCTCTGGCAGATGTTTGGTAATAATCGCTTCGTCTGGAATCAAATGCTGGCCATGGCTAAGGAAGGCTATCGTAACAATCCTAGCAGTCACTTTGTAAACGAGTATGGTATGAATTACCTTTTAAAGCCGCTTAAACAAGAGTATCCGTTCTTGAAACAAAACGACTCTACCAGCTTACAGGTTGTTAACCATGACTTGGCGCAATCCTTTAAGATGCTCTTCAAACATCAAGGCGGTTATCCCCGCTTCAAAAGCAAATGGGCCATCAAGCAGTCCTACACTGGTCGGTCCATTTGTCAGGTAATCGCTAACCGCCGGATGAAGTTGCCTAAACTAGGCAGTATTAGAACTAGCAAGACCGGTCGAGTAGCGGGATTAAAAATCAAACGTTACACGATCAACTATGATTCAACCGGCCGCTATTACCTGTCCTTACAAGTTGAAGTATCAGCGCCACAAGCTTTGCTCAAAACTGGCAAGAAGGTTGGACTTGATGTCGGGATTGCCAATTTAGCGATCAGTTCTGATGGGACTAAGTACAAGACATTTAATGCTAAGTGGCTGAAAAAGCAAGCCATACGGTGGCAAAGCAAATATAGCCGCCGACGTCACAGAGCGACGATAGCAGTTCGCCAATGGAATCATAACCACAAGACACTTAAAGCAGAGCTGGATGATTACCAGAATTGGCAACGGGCTAGAATCCAAAAAGCACGTTATCAGCAGAGGATCGCTAACCGACGTAAAGATTACCTGCATAAGCTGACTACGAACTTAGTTAAGCAGTATGACGTGATTGTCATTGAAGATTTGAAAACCAAGAATCTACAGCACAACCACCACTTAGCTAAAGCAATTGCCAATGCCAGCTGGTATGATTTTAGAACCATGTTGGCGTATAAATGTGCCTGGCACGGTAAAGAACTAATTGTCGTCAAGCCTAACTATACCAGCCAAATCTGTTCCAACTGTGGGCACCATAGCGGGCCTAAACCTTTGGCAGTCCGTGAATGGACCTGTTCACAATGTGGTACTCACCACGATCGGGATATTAATGCGGCAGTTAATATCCTTCATAAAGGACTAAAAGCCGGTGGTTAGGGACTAGCCATGGTAAAAGAGCGAAGTTCTGTAAGTTAGGGTTTCAGAATGATACAACATCTTAAATACTACTTCGTGTTCCCAGAAGCTCGGTCATTTGTGACCAAGTAGTTCACTCAGTATAGTAAAGAAGGCAGCAAGCACCCATTCCGGCATGGGTCGCAATAATCGGCACTGTCTCCCGAACAATGATCTTAATGTTTGGATAGAGCTTACTCAAAGCTTCCTTCAGCCGGGCTACTTCCTTATCAGCCTGCACGTGGGAAATCCCAATGGCCTTAACCTTGGGGCCCGCCGCCATTTCATCTAACAGTTTATCCCATTCCTTATGAATGGCCTTGGTTCCCCGGCCCTTCATCAGGATATGGATCTCCCCCCCGGAAACCTGCAGCATTACCTTAATGTTCAGCAGGCTGGACAGGGCCCCGGCAAACTTACTGATCCGGCCCCCGGCAACCAGGTTATGGAGGTTATCAATTGCGAGGTAGAGCTTGCTCTTGTTGAGGACGTCCTTCATCTTGGCAAT
>DWZB01000019.1 GCA_019118405.1 Candidatus Limosilactobacillus gallistercoris | reverse complement strand
GTGGAGGAGGGCATCTACCGCTTTCCAAGCATCCCCTTTGTTTCGTTCAAGGAACGGCGAATTGCCGTCAGGGGAGCTTTCCGCGCGGTACGGCTGGCTAAGAAGTTTCAGCTCGACATTGTCCATAACCAGACAGAATTTGCGCTGGGGATGATGGGCAAGCTGGTGGCCCGCGAGTTGAAGATTCCCTGCCTGCACACCTACCACACGATGTACCAGGACTACCTGCACTACATTGCCAACGGCCACATCGTCAAGCCGCGCAACGTCGCTACCTTTGTCCACCTCTACATGAAGAGCATCGACGGGGTGATTGCTCCCAGTGACCGGGTTCTCGATACCATGCGAAGCTACCATGTGACGGCGCCAATTCGGGTGATCCCCACCGGTATTAACCTGCGGGTGTACCGGCAAAAGGACTCGGCTGCGCAGGTGCACGAGTTGCGGCAGCGCTACGGCTATGCTGACGATACCCCCGTCCTGCTTTCATTGAGCCGCTTGGCCTACGAGAAGAATATCAATGCTTTGATTGCTGCCATGCCCGATATTCTGAGCAAACGCCCCGCGGCCCAGCTGCTCATTGTGGGTGCGGGACCGGCCCGGCATTCACTGGAGCGCCAGGTTCGCCAGCTGGATTTGACCGACCATATTCAGTTTGCCGGCGAGGTGGACAACAATGAGGTTTATCACTATTACCAGATGGCCGACGTCTTTGTCTCGGCATCCGACTCGGAGTCCCAAGGGCTGACCTATGATGAGGCTCTGGCGTCTGACCTGCCAATTGTGGTGATGCGGAGCAAGTACACTGACGAGCTGATCGACGACCCAGCGATTGGGGTGAGTTTCCAACAGCAAAGCGGCTTGGTACGCGGGGTATTGCACTATCTCGATCATCCGAACGATCAGGAGTCGCACGCTCGACGTCAGGCCAAGCTGCATTCGATCTCGTCGGAAGTCTTTGCTAAGCAGGTGGTCGAGTTTTACACTGACTGCCAGCAAAAATTGGCTGCAGAGCAGGAATCGAAATCGCGGCATCGTTTGTTTCACTGATTAAGGAGTTCTTATGCTTAAGATTACAATGTTTTCATCGGCAGATAAGGTCGCTGGCCAAGGAGTCGGCAGTGCGTACCTAGAGTTGGTCCACCTGTTGGAGAACAATTTTCAAGATGAATTTGATATTGCGATCAACAAGTATCGACCGTCAACAATCAGCCACTACCACACGATCGACCTGCCGTTTTATTTTTCAACCTTTTCTGCTAAGCGGGGCCGGAAGATCGGCTACGTCCACTTTCTGCCGGAGACCTTAGAAGGGAGCCTGAAGATTCCGCAGCCGTTCCGGAGGATTTTCTACCGGTACGTCATTGCCTTTTATAAGCAGATGGATCACCTGGTGGTCGTCAATCCTTCATTTATCGATAAGCTGGAGGCCTACGGAATCCCTAAGGAGAAGATCAGCTATATTCCGAACTTTGTTGACAGCGATCGTTTCCACCCGGTGACGCCGGCTGAAAAAAAGGCTCTGCGCGACAAGTACCACTTGCCCCAGGATCGTTTTATCGTCTTTGGAAGCGGTCAGGTTCAGGAGCGCAAGGGGGTTCCGGACTTCATTCAGCTGGCCCGGCAGAATGAGGACGTTCAGTTTGTCTGGGCCGGCGGTTTTTCCTTTGGACGATTGACGGATGGCTACCGAGAGCTTAAACAGGTGGTGGATAATCCACCGGAAAATCTGCGCTTCACGGGGATCGTCTCCCGTGATGAGATCGTCGAATTGAACAATGCCGCAGACCTCTTCCTATTGCCGTCGTATAACGAGCTATTCCCAATGTCAGTCCTGGAGGCCTTTAGCTGTGGGAACGCCGTCATGCTGCGGGACCTTGATCTCTACCATTCGATCATCGCCGGCGATTATGAGCCCGCGGAGAATCTGGATGAGATGCAGATGAAGCTGACCCTGCTGCGCAATGATCCGGCCCGACTTGCCCATTGGCAGCATCAGGCTCATCTGGCTGCCCAGCGCTACTCTAAGGAACACCTGGCTCAGGTTTGGCACGATTTCTACTACCAGCAGGCACAGGAGGAGAAGACCCGTGAATAGACGAAATTGGTTAGTTCTCATCCTGATGATGCTGATCGGGGTGGGGATAATTGGATACTCGTTGCGGACAGTCAACCTCCGTCTGCTGGTTCGCGAGGTCAACACCCTGAACTGGGGATGGATGCTGGTGGCTATTCTCTGCATTTGTCTCTATTTGGGACTGGAAGGGGTTGTGGTGAAGATCTTCATGAAGGATCGGCACCGTGACTTTACCTGGAAGGATGCTTTGCGGCTGCCCCCAATTGAGCAGCTTTTTAACGGGATCACGCCATTCTCAACCGGGGGCCAACCCGCCCAGCTGGTGGCGATGCTGCAGTCGGGCGTTGATGGCGGACGGGCCAGCTCGGTCCTGTTGATGAAGTTTGTGGTCTTCCAGGCGATGATTGTTATTAACTTTATCATCAGCCTCATGATTGGGTTTCACTACATTGAGGAGAAATTGCATGCACTGGCAATCCTGGTTGTGCTGGGCTTTTTGATCCACCTAGCCGTGATTGTTGGTCTGCTGATGGTGATGTACTGGTATCGCTTTACGAAGCGGGCAATGAACCTCTTGATCCGACCAGTGGCGATCTTTATCAAGGCGGAACGTTACGAGAAGATGAAGATTCGGTTAAATGAGATGGTGGACTCCTTCTACCAGGAGAGTCTAAAGATGAAGAGTGAATACCGGATGATGGGGCGGGTCTGCGTCGTCACTTTGCTGCAGCTCTTCTTCTACTACATGATTCCGTACTTCATCATGCTGGCATTGGGGATTCACCATATCGACTTTGTCATGGTGGTGAGCCTGCATGTTCTGATCTTCATGATCATTTCCCTTTTCCCGATCCCTGGTGGGGCTGGGGGTGCCGAATACAGCTTTTCAGTTCTCTTTGCCAGCTTTGTACATTCTAATACCAAGCTAGTCTTAGCGATGATCCTGTGGCGCCTGATTACCTACTACTTTGGAATGGTTGCGGGGATGATCGCATTGATGATCAAGCCAGACAAGGTGGCAACAGAATAAAAGCATTAGATTGGTCGAAGCGTCTGAAAGGGATGCTTCGACTTTTTTGGTAGCAAATTAGTTGAAGCGTGCTGGTGAAAATAGTAGGGTAGGATATAGTAATGATTTGAGGAGAGGATGTAATGGCTGCTTCACAGTTAGTGCAGATTATTCGACGATTAGATGCAATGCGCAATGACCATACCGGAAACCGGCAGCATCGAACATTCGAGCAGTTTGGAATTCCGGTGTGTGAGGTGACTTATATTCGCGACCGCGATGAGTTTATCTACGTTCGCTTTCGACCGCAGGAACGCTTCCGCTTTGATGATCTCGATTTGGCAGCAATCGAAGTTTTCAATTGTCTTTACGACTTCCGGAATACTTTCTGATTTTTTACGGAAAAGGTATTGACGAATTGTTGCGAGGTTGGTATATTATTACTTGCCGTTATGAAGCAGCGGTTATCGATGATTTATCTTTGATTGCTTCTTCAAAATTGCTGTTGACAATGATTGATTGATTTGTTAACATAATAAAGTTGTCTCGTGAGTTATGTGAGACTGCTTCAATTGATTTCTTGATTAAAAAAGTCCTTGACTTTGAAATTAAGAAATGTTAAAATAATGAAGTTGTGTTTAACAACTTGGTAGACCTTTGAAAACTGAACAAAGTTTTGACGAACTAAATGTGTAGGGCCTTCAATCACTTCGGTGATTAGAAGTAAAACATTTGCGAAGTCAATTCGCTTAATTAATTTGAATTAGAGCTATTCAAGTTCTTATATTTTATATGAGAGTTTGATC
>DWZB01000018.1 GCA_019118405.1 Candidatus Limosilactobacillus gallistercoris | reverse complement strand
TGTTAAAGGCACTCGATAGCATCGAAACTGTAAAGGTGGGCGATGTTGTTAAGGGTGAAGTATTGGCAATCGATGACGATCGCCAAGCTATCGTTGGTATTAAAGATGCAGGGGTTGAAGGTGTTGTCCCTGCTAAGGAATTATCAACCAAGCCAGTTGAAGACATCAATGATGCAGTTAAAGTGGGTGACGAATTAGACTTAGTTGTCATCTCTAAGATTGGTAACGATAAGGAAAATGGTAGTTACTTACTTTCTCACCGTCGTCTTGAAGCCCGTAAGGTATGGGATGACATTCAAAAGAAGTTCGATGATGGTGAAACCATCACTGCTAAGGTTACCCAAGCAGTTAAGGGTGGTTTAGTTGTTGATGCTGGAGTACGTGGCTTTGTCCCTGCTTCAATGATCACTGATCACTACGTTGAAGATCTGAACCAATTCAAGGGTCAAGAACTTGAATTCAAGATCATCGAAATCGAACCAAGCGAAAACCGCTTGATCCTTTCCCACAAGGAAATCGTTAAGGCTGAACACGAAAAGGCTGCTGAAAAGATCTTTGCCGAATTACAACCTGGCGACATCGTTGAAGGTAAGGTTGCCCGGATGACTAACTTCGGTGCCTTCATTGACCTCGGTGGTGTTGATGGCCTGGTTCACGTTTCTGAAATTTCCTACGACCACGTTGACAAGCCATCAGATGTTCTGTCTGCTGGTCAAGACGTTAAGGTTAAGGTATTGAGCGTTGACTCTGACCGTGAGCGGATCTCACTCTCCATCAAGCAGACGCTTCCTGGACCATGGGATGATATCGAAGAAAAGGCCCCAGCTGGCTCTGTTCTGACTGGTACTGTTAAGCGTCTGACGAGCTTTGGTGCCTTCGTTGAAGTATTCCCTGGCGTTGAAGGTTTGGTTCACATTTCCCAAATCTCACACAAGCACATCGCTACGCCAGCTGATGTACTTAAGCCAGGTCAAGAAGTCAAGGTTAAGGTATTGAACGTCGACCCAGAACGTCAACGTTTAGGCTTATCCATGAAGGCTCTTGAAGAACGTCCAAAGGGTGAAGACAACGACAACCGTCGCGGTGGCCGTCGTCCACGCCGGAACAACAACCGGAACGCCATGAACAACGCCCCAGAAGAAGAAACTGGTTTCTCCATGGGTGATTTGATTGGTGACAAGCTGAAGGACTTACGGAACAACTAATTCCAATTAAGTTGCATTCGGGGAGGCTGAGAAGAAAGGTATTTCTTCCCAGCCTTTCTTTTATTCAATAATTAAAAGGGGTGAAAATTATGGCAAATCCAGTTGTCGCAGTGGTTGGCCGGCCGAACGTCGGCAAGTCAACCCTCTTTAACCGTATTGCGGGTGAACGAATCTCAATCGTTGAAGATACTCCCGGGGTTACCCGTGATCGGATCTATGCTCACGGTGAATGGTTGGGAAAGCATTTCAACTTGATTGACACCGGGGGAATTGAGCTGTCTGATCAGCCGCTTCTGACCCAGATCCGGGAGCAGGCTGAAGTGGCCATTGATGAAGCCGACGTGATCATCTTCGTGGTTGATATCGAGAACGGGGTCACTGATGCCGATGAACAGGTGGCCCGGATCCTTTACCGTTCTGACAAGCCGGTGGTCCTGGCAGTCAACAAGGTCGATAACCCGGAGCGACGCAGCGACGTGTACGACTTCTACTCACTGGGGTTGGGCGAACCATACCCGGTTTCCAGTGTCCACGGTGTTGGGATGGGAGACCTGCTGGATGCGGTCATCCACCGCTTCCCGGACAACGTGGCCAACGAAGAAGACGACAGTATTCACTTCAGTTTCATTGGGCGGCCGAATGTCGGCAAGTCTTCCCTGGTTAACGCGATCTTAGGCCAGAACCGGGTGATTGTCTCCAACGTCGCGGGAACCACCCGTGATGCGATTAACACCAGCTTTACAACCGCGGATGGCCAGGAGTTTACAATGGTCGATACGGCTGGGATCCGGAAGAAGGGCAAGATCTACGAGAATACGGAACGCTATGCCCTGATGCGGGCGATGCGGGCCATTGACGACAGTGACGTGGTCTGCGTGGTTCTCAACGCTGAAGAGGGAATCCGTGAAATCGATAAGCACATCGCCGGTTACGCCCATGAGGCCGGCTGCGGGGTGATCATCGTCGTTAACAAGTGGGATACCTTAAAGGAGAAGGATCACCGGACGATGACCGACTTCACCAACCTGATTCGCCAGGAGTTCCAGTACCTGAGCTACGCGCCGATCATCTTTGTTTCCGCCAAGACCAAGCAGCGGCTCAACCAGCTGCCGGGGCTGATTGAGGAGGTCAATGCGCATCACAAGCGGCGGATCCAGTCCTCCGTTCTCAACAACGTCTTGATGGACGCCATCGCGGCGAACCCAACCCCGACCCAGAACGGCAAGCGGCTGCGGATCTACTATGGGACCCAGGTTGCCACGGCGCCGCCAACTTTTGTGATCTTCGTCAACGATCCCGAACTGATGCACTTCTCTTACCAGCGCTATCTGGAAAACCAGATTCGGCAAGCCTTTGATTTCAGCGGGACGCCAATCCACCTGATTAAGCGTCAGCGTCAGTAAAATTATTGGTGTTTGGAAACCATAAAAAAGGCTTAAAAATTGGTGAAAAGCGCTTGCCAGTAGGGTTTCACTATGCTAACCTTAACAATGAAATGATACGAACTCCTCGTAATTATTTCGTTAATTTTGGACCACTCAAAATTAACATTCATTGGTGCCGCTTCGGTGGCGTCGATTTGTGGGAGGTGAAATCAAATGGCAAACAAAGCAGAATTAGTAAGTAATGTTGCTGCTGCAACTGGCTTGACTAAGAAGGATGCTACGGCTGCTGTTGACGCTGTCTTCAGTTCTATCCAAGCATCTTTGGCTAAGGGTGAAAAGGTTCAATTGATCGGCTTCGGTAACTTCGAAGTTCGTCAACGTGCTGCACGGAAGGGCCGTAACCCACAAACTGGTAAAGAAATCCAAATTCCTGCAAGCAAGGTACCAGCATTCAAGCCTGGTAAAGCTTTGAAGGACGCTGTTAAGTAATTAACAGCCTAATATAACAAACGAGAAGGCTAGCTCAGCTAGCCCTCTCGTTTTATTTTTGCGGTAATCTTTGCTATTCTTAAGACATATTACTAAATAGGAGCGACCAAAATTGACATATTCAGAACAGATGCTTGATCAACTGCAGGCGGGTGAGCTGACCAACGCCAAGCGGACCTTCCGGCAGGCCCTCGACCATGACAGCGATGATATGCTCTTCAGTCTGGCCGAGGAACTGTACGGTCTGGGCTTCCTCCGCCAGGCACGACGGACCTACCTGACCCTGTTGCAGCGCTACCCCGACGAGGACGAGCTGCGGACCAACCTGGCGACGATTGCCATCGATGAGGGCCATAATGACGAAGCCCTCTCCTACCTGGCTCAGGTAAAGCCGGACTCCCCGGCCTACCTGGAATCCCTGCTGGTGGCCGCCGACCTCTACCAGACCGAGGAGGAGTTCGAAGTTACTGAGCAGAAGCTGAAGGAGGCCGAACAATTGGCTCCTGACGAACCAGCCGTTCAGTTTGCCCTGGCGGAGTTCTACTACCTGGTGGGCCGCTTCGATGACGCCATCGACTACTACTTCCGTCTCATCAAGAACGGGTATACCGAATTTGCCAAGGTCGACATCGCCGGGCGGCTGGGGATGTGCTATGCCCAGAGCGGTCAATTCAAACAGGCCCTGGGCTACCTCAAGCAGGTCAAGCCCGACTACCAGACGAGCGACATCCGCTTCCAGACGGGGATGACCCAGCTTCATCTCGACCAGGTGGATGCGGCGATCAAGACTTTGGAGGACCTGATCAAAGACGATGACCAGTACGCATCTGCCTATCCGGTTCTGGCGCAGGCTTTCTCCAAGCAGCGCAACTATCCTCAAGCTTTGCGGACGATTCAGGAGGGCCTCGCGGTTGACCAGTACAACGAGCAGCTGTACTCACAGGCGGCCGCGATCGTCAGCCACCTCGGCAACCACCAGTTGATGGAGAAATACCTCAAGAAGGCTCATGAACTGGACCCGGACAACCTGACCATCATCCTTCAGTACAGCAACTTCCTCCTGCACCAGCATGACGACCAGGCCAACATCAAGCTGCTGGCCCCGCTGATCAAGGAGGACGAGGTGGACCCCCAGGTGTACTGGAACCTGGCCCGGTCCTACCAGCGGACAGAACAATTTGATCTTGCTGGCAAGTACTTCCGCGCTGCGGCCCCGAGCTACCAGGATGATCCAACCTTCCTGAAGGAGCTGATTGACTTCGACCGGGAGATGGGGAATACCCAAGACTTGCTGCCGGAACTGCGCCGTTACCTGGCCCTGGTACCAACTGACACAGCAATGCAAGACCTGCTGGACGAGTACGAGGAATATTAGACAGTATAAAAAAGAGCTAGTGATTCCGTCATTTGTGGAGTCACTAGCTTTTTCATTGCAGTTTCAAAAGAAGCCGCTGGTAGTAGAGCAGGGATGCGGGATCGAGCTTTAGGCGATCCATCAGCTCCCCGTCAGATAAGTCCCGGTGCTTGGCCAACTCGGTCAGGACATAGCTCTGGTGAAGGTACTTGGGGGCGAGGTGGAAACCAAGGTAATCCTGATCGTTCCGCAGGTACTTATGAAGGCCAGCGTTGGTGAGCTGGGGTGCGTCCGGCTGGTAGCGCTGCTTCAAGAAGAGGTCGGCTGAATTCTGTAGGGCCTGGCGGGGCCGGATGAAGTCGTTGTACTGCCGAAGAAACGCCTGCTCGACCGGATCAGTGATCGTTAGTTGGTCCAGGACCCGGTAGAAGCCGGGCTGGAGAAACTCACCCACGGTAAAGCCGTGCTTGCTGAGAAGGAGGGTCAGCCGGGTATAGTAGTGGACGTGGTTATCCTGGAGGATTGTATCCAGCTGCTGGAGCCACTTGGTTGAGATCCGCTGGCGAGGGTTAATGGCCTGGCCGTGGAGAGTGAGGGTCGGGTAATCCGCAATCAATTGATGGGTGAAGAGGTAGCGGAAGTACCGGTTGAGGTGGGAGAGGATCTTATTGTAGGTTCCCATGGTAATTCCCTGTTTGGTCCGCAACATGTCGAAGTAGGCCCGGACGTCGCTTTCGGTGAGGTTCGCCAGCCGGGGGTCGTGTGCAAAGGCGGGCCGGTTAGCCAGCAAATAGCTGAAGAAGTTAGTCAGGCTGGTCTCGTAAGTCTGGACGGTCAGCGGAGCCAGTTTCTTCTGGTCGCGCAGAAAGTCCTGGAATTGTTTTTGGTATGGGTAGTTCATGACCGCAAGGCTCCTCCTTTGAAGTAGTAATTTACTTTAACTATACCACAAAACAGAAATTAGCACAGTAAAAGGTGATTTGTTATAATCAATAGCAGACGAAAAGAAGGACTTGATAAAATGATAATTAAAGAGCTTCCGGCAATTTTCACGCCGGCCCGTCCCGTCCTGCAGAAAATCGAGCAGGCCGGCTTTGAAGCCTACTTTGTCGGTGGGTGTGTGCGGGATACCATCCTGGGGGACCCCATCCACGATATCGACATTGCGACGAGTGCCTATCCCAGTGAAATCAAGGCGATCTTCAAGCGGACCGTTGATACGGGGATCGAACACGGCACCGTGATGATTCTGGACCACGGGACTGGTTATGAGACGACGACCTTTCGGACCGAGTCGGGCTACCAGGACTACCGCCGCCCGGACAAGGTAACCTTTGTGCGGTCCCTAGCTGAAGACCTTAAGCGGCGGGACTTCACGATTAACGCCCTGGCACTCCGGGAGAATGGGGAAGTGATCGACCTCTTTGACGGCCTGACCGACCTGAAGAAGCACCTGATTCGGGCGGTTGGTGATCCTAACGAACGCTTCCACGAGGATGCCCTGCGAATGATGCGGGCAGTTCGCTTTGCCAGCAAGCTGGGCTTTGTGATTGACCCGGCCACCCTGGCGGGAATCAAGCAGAATGCGCCGCTGTTAGCGAAGATTGCGGTGGAACGGATCCAGGTTGAATTTGAAAAGCTGCTTTTAGGTCAGCAACCGGTCAGCGGGCTGAAGGACTTTATTGCCACCGGCCTGTACCAATATTGTCCCGGGTTAGCCGACCAAAAGGATGCCCTGAGCGGATTACTGGTGTTGAATAACTGGCAGTTGGCGAATACCCAGCAGGCCTGGGCCATGATCTGTGTTCAGCTGGGGCTCACCGGCCAGCAAATTGGACGCTTTCTCAAACAGTGGAAGACCTCCAATGACCTGATCAAGCAGGTCAAGAAGATCGTGCCGCTGGTTGCTAGCCTTCGTAATAATACATTGTCAGCCATGGACCTATTTGAGGGCGGCTGGCAGGCTGTTCAGGATGCCAACCAGGTGGCCAAGCTTTACGGCTGGGCCAAGGATGATTCTGAGATCGAAAACCAGTACCAGGCATTGCCGATCAAGAGCAGCAAGGAATTGGCAGTTGACGGACGGACCTTGATTGTCGATGGTCAGCTCAAACCCGGCCCCCTGTTGGGTAAGGTTCTAAATGATTTGACAAGAGCAGTAGTGCAAGGTCAATTGACAAATGACCGGGAGACCTTACTGGCGACCGCCCGGCAACTCGCGGAAGAAAAGGGGTAAAAAATGCAAACAATGCGCGCTGAGGGACTAACCAGTACCTATGGTGAGAAGACCCTCTTTAAGGATGTTAATTTTATTATTAATGAAAATGACCGGATCGGCCTGATCGGGGTCAACGGGAGCGGGAAGACCAGCCTCCTGAACGTCATCAGCGGTGAGACCAGCCCAGAAAAGGGCACGATTACCAAGCCCAACGACTACACGATCGGCTACCTCAAGCAGCAGCCGGAACTGGACGAGAATAAGACGATCATGGAGGCGATCTTTGAGGGCCAGCAGCCGGTCTTTAAGACCATCCGGGCATACGAGGATGCGCTGAGGAAATTCAGCGACCACCCCGAAGATCCCCAGGCGATCGATCGCTACACCAAGATGCAGGCTAAGATGGACCAGGAAGATGCTTGGGAGGCCGACAGTCAGGTTAAGACGATCCTGAACCAGCTGAAGATCAAAGACACGAGTCAGAAGATCGCCGAACTGTCGGGGGGCCAACAGAAGCGGGTCGGCCTGGCCCAGGTGCTGATTGAACAGCCGGACCTCCTGCTGCTGGATGAACCGACGAACCACCTGGACCTCGATTCAGTTATTTGGCTCCAGGACTTCCTGAAGAGTTACAAGGGCGCCGTCCTGGTCGTCACCCACGACCGCTACTTCCTGGACCAGGTCACCAACCACATCTGGGAGCTCTCCTTCGGTAATCTCTATCATTACGAAGGAAACTATCAGGACTTCGTGGCCAAGAAGGCGGAGCGGGTCGAACTCGCCCAGGAAACCGAGAAGAAGAACCAGCAGCTCTACAAGAAGGAGCTGGCCTGGATGCGGACAGGGGCCAAGGCCCGCAGTACGAAGCAGAAGGGGCGGATCAACCGTTTCCACGAGCTGGAGGGCAAGGTCGGCAACTTGAAGGTCGACCAGGATATTTCCATCAATCTGGGCTCCCAACGTCTGGGGAAAGACGTTATCAAGTTTGAGAACGCCAACCTCCAACTCGGCGACCACCGGATCCTGAAGGACTTCAACTGGCTGGTCCAGGCCGGTGACCGGATCGGGATCACCGGGGAGAACGGGGCCGGGAAGACCAGCCTGCTCAACGTGATTGCCCAGCGGGTTCCCCTGGACAGCGGGGTACTGAAGATCGGGGAAACGGTCAAGCTTGGCTACTACACGCAGCAGACCGAAGGGGTCGATGACAGCAAGCGGATGATTTCCTTCCTGAGCGAGATTGCCGAAAACGTTACTGATAAGGACGGCAACAAGATCAGTGTTACTCAGCTGTTGGAACGTTTCCTCTTCCCCCGTTTCATGCACGGCACCCTGATTCGGAAGCTCTCCGGGGGTGAAAAACGGCGGTTGTACCTGCTGAAGATCCTGATGCAGCAACCGAATGTCCTCCTGCTGGACGAACCAACCAACGACCTGGACATCGGAACGCTGACGGTGCTGGAGGACTACCTGGATAACTTTGCCGGTACGGTCATCACGGTTTCTCACGACCGCTACTTCCTCGACAAGGTGGTCGATGATCTGCTGATCTTCCATGGAAATGGCCAGATCCAACGCTATACGGGTCGGTTTACCGACTACCTCAAGGAACAACAAGCCGCCAAGGACAGTCAGCAGGAAGCCAAGGCAACTGCGAAGAAGGTCAAGCCAGAGCCGAAAGAGAAGCCTGCGGCCAAGAAGAAGACCAAGCTGACTTACGCGGAACAGCTGGAATGGAATCACATCGATGATGACCTCGACCAGCTTGACCAGCAGCACCAGGACCTGGAGAAGCAGATGGCGGAAGCAGCCAGCGACTACACCAAGCTGGCTGATTTGCAGAAGCAGCTCAACAAGGTACAGAAGCAGATCGATGAGAAGACGGCCCGCTGGGAGTACTTAAGCAACTTTGTGGACGAATAAACGCGAGCTGTCGTTGAGCATTGTAATATTGGTACTTAGGGAAAATATCGTACTAAAAACAAGCTTTTTGACACAATTCTAAAAAAGCCGGCAGGACGATCCCGCCGGCTTTTGTGCTTCTAAGCTGGCCCATAAGTGACCAACGTCAACTGTGATATTGTGTTATATTATTACCAACCAAAGCAAGGAGTAT
>DWZB01000017.1 GCA_019118405.1 Candidatus Limosilactobacillus gallistercoris | reverse complement strand
TTGCAATTAATTTGAAATTGGGGCCCGCGGGGGCTGGAGGCATAAAAAAAGAGATTGAGAAGATCTCAATCTCTGTAAACCTCTGATGGGCAGTCAGGGGATCGAACCCTGGACCCACGGATTAAGAGTCCGTTGCTCTGCCAGCTGAGCTAACTGCCCATATCTTTTACCTCTCAACAAGGTACCTTATTAATTTACCACCACCGCCCCTAACTGTCAACACAAATTCGTCGAAAAATAACAAAAACTTCAGCTGTGCTATAATGGGGGCACGGTTATTAAGTTTTGATTAAGTAAACAATCACCCATGGAGGGGATTTTGAAATGGCAAAGAAGATACTAGTCGTAGATGACGAGAAACCAATTTCAGATATCATTAAATTTAATCTTGAGAAGGAAGGCTACGAGGTCGTAACCGCCTACGATGGCGAGGAGGCCCTGGAGAAGGTCGAAAGTGAGAATCCGGACCTGATCATCTTGGACCTAATGCTGCCGAAGATCGATGGCTTGGAGGTTGCCAAGCGGGTACGGGCCAAGCACACGATGCCAATCATCATGGTAACGGCCAAGGATTCCGAACTCGACAAGGTCTTGGGGCTCGAATTAGGCGCTGATGATTACGTCACCAAGCCGTTCTCGAACCGGGAACTGGTAGCCCGGGTTAAGGCCAACCTGCGCCGGCAAGCGACCCTGAAGGCCCCGGCGGAAGAAGATAAGAACACCGATATCAAGGTTGGGGACCTGACGATTCACCCGGAGGCCTACACGGTTACTAAGCGGGGCGAGAACATCAACCTGACTCACCGGGAGTTTGAACTGTTCCACTACCTGGCCCAGCACATCGGGCAGGTGATCAACCGGGAGCACCTCCTGCAGACCGTCTGGGGCTATGACTACTTCGGCGATGTACGGACCGTGGATGTGACGGTTCGGCGCCTGCGGGAAAAGATTGAAGACAACCCGAGCCACCCGCAATGGTTGATCACGCGGCGTGGTGTCGGCTACTATTTAGCAAATCCTGATCAGAATTAGAGGCTGAACAGTTGTGAACAGCAAGTTAAAATTTTATCAATCGATTCGCTTTAAAATCGCCCTCGTATTTGCATTGATGCTGATGCTGACGCTGGAATGCGTTGGGGCGGTTTTTGTGCGTCAATTGGAGCATCAAAACCTGAATACGTTCAAGCAGTCGATTGAGCTGCCATCCTATGTTGACAACTCCTTGAGCGAACAACTAGCCCGCTCGGACACCCATAAGGCCAACCGCCAGATCCGGCAGATCTTGTCTGAGGTTAACAACAATAATATCTCGGAGATTCGGGTAATCGACAACAAGGGGATCATCCGGGGAACCAGTGATTCCGATAACCGGGGGGTAATCGGGCAAAAGACTACCGACCAGGTCGTTAAGGCGACCCTGCTGAACAACCGGTCGCACTCGGAGAACGTCTACGACAACGGTAACCACAATCGCTACTATGTCAACGTGTTTCCGCTGGTTGATAACAGCAACAACAACGTCATCGGGGCGGTATACCTGCGGGCCAGCCTGGAGTCAGTCTATTCTAATATCAATAGCATTACCCTGATCTACCTTTCCGCGGCCCTGATCACGATTGCCATCGGGCTCTTCCTGGCGATTCTTATTTCCCAGGAAATAACCCGGCCGATCGAAGAGATGCGCAAGCAGGCCCTCCGGATTGCCCGGGGAGACTTCTCCGGCCAGGTCCGGGTCATGGGCAATGATGAGCTGGGGCAGCTGGCCGGGGCCGTGAACAACCTGTCTGTTCGGGTCGAAGAAGCCCAGGCATCGACGGATTCGGAACGGCGACGGTTGGACAGTGTCCTCTCCCACATGTCCGATGGGGTGCTGGCGACTGACCGCCGCGGCAACGTGACGATCGTCAACAGCATGGTCCTGCAGTTGCTGGGTGTGGACCACGAGGACGACCTGATCGGCAAGTCAATCATCGACGTGCTCGACATTCGGCATGACTATACGGTTCGTCAGCTCGTCAACTCCGATCAGCGAGAAATGATTATCGATATGTCAAACGACGGCAACAACCTGATCCTGAATGCCTACTTCTCGCCAATTCAGCGGGAATCCGGCTTCGTCAGCGGGCTGGTCTGTGTTCTTCACGACGTAACGAGTCAGCAGAAGGAGGAACGGGAGCGCAAGCAGTTCGTCTCCAACGTTTCCCACGAGCTGCGGACGCCGCTGACCAGTGTGCACAGCTATGTTGAGGCTCTGAGCGACGGAGCCTGGAAGGACAAGGAGGTTGCCCCGAAGTTCTTAAACGTCATTCAGGGCGAGACTGACCGGATGATTCGAATGATCAACGACCTGCTGAGTCTTTCGCGGATGGATGCGGGAACCACGAAGCTGAACCTTGAATACGTCAACATCAAGGAGCTCCTCAACTACATCCTGAACCGTTTTGACATGATCATTAAGAATGAGGAAGAGGACTCCAGCAAGAAGAAGTACAAGATTGAGCGCCACTTCACCAAGAAGGACCTGTGGGTAGAGATTGATACTGATAAGTTCACCCAGGTGATCGATAACATCATGAACAACGCGATTAAGTACTCACCGGACGGGGGGATCATCACGGTTCGCCTGCTGGAGACTCACAACCACGTCATCATGAGTATTTCCGACCAGGGACTGGGGATTCCGCGCAAGGACCTTGGCCGGATCTTTGACCGCTTCTTCCGGGTTGATAAGGCCCGGAGCCGGAAGCAGGGCGGAACCGGTCTTGGTCTAGCAATTTCCAAGGAGGTCATCAACATGCTTGGCGGCCAGATCTGGGTTGATAGTGTCGAAGGCCACGGTTCGACCTTCTATATCTCACTGCCGTACGTACCATATGAAGAGGAGGATGACTGGGATGATCAAGAAGCTGAGAAGTAATTGGCTGACGATTGCCCTGACCCTGGTGGTCCTGTTCAGCTTGGTCCTGTCAGGAATTATCTGGACAGATCCTTTTCAGTATGAGCGGCCCCACCGCGAGACCACCAGTACCCAGTCGCAGCAGTTTACCACCCAATCGATCGGGGATGTCTACCTGCCGACGACCATCGTGCGGACCAATAATGACGGCAAGCAGGTCCTGCTCTACAGTCAGCGGGCCAATCTGGTCAACGACGTTAAGAAAAATCTGCGGGACTGGAAGATGGGCCGGACGAGTGAGGTTAAGACCAATAACAGTGATGTCTACCTGAGCTACCTGCGCAACCGGCATTCACTGATGCTGAACTACCCGGATAGTGTCTCGAGCGATGTCTTCAACGAGACCTTTGGCCAGTCCATCGATACGAACCGGGTCAAGGGAATCAACCACATCGTCATTCCGCTTGATGGGGGCCGTGAGATCTATCTGTTGCGGGATTACCACTACAGTGTCTACCGGGTTCAGGTCAGCCAGGGCGACTTTGCTAAGCTCCCCAAGAGCGGCCGGCACGTTCAGCCTATCCCGGTTGACTACAAGATCATCAAGGGCCACGCGATGATGATGTACCCTGATTCATTTAGGCTGCCTAAGCTGGCATATCAGATCAGCAATCAGCGGATCAATAACCTCAGCACTAACCTGTTGAGCACCAACCAGCATACCAGCGTGACCTCGCATGATGATGGCGGCAAGACGATCTATACGGATGGCACCAACCGGCACCTGGTTTATGATCACGCGACCGGCACGGTGGACTACGAAAATGACATTGGCCATTCTAACGTCGTGACGACCAGCCAGCTGTACGTGCACTTCTACAACACCTTAGTGAAGACCGGGATGCCGCTGGATAACATCCGCTTTGATCAAGCTAAGGACCATCACCGGACCTTTATCTACCGGACCTATGTCGAAAGCTTCCCGATCATCAACACGGACAGCTACGGCGAGGCCAAGCTCCAGGCCACCCAGAGCGGGATTGAACGCTACTGGCTGAGTCTGTACACAGTTCAGGTGCCGCTGCCGCTCAGTGATGAGACGGTCAAGCTGCCGTCGACTACTACCGTTATCAACGAGCTGCACGCCAGCAGCCGGTTCAAGGATATTACCGATCTGCGGGTTGGCTATCTCTGGAAGAACAGTCGGCCGGAGGATAAGTTCGTCAAAATCGCACCAACCTATTTTGTGAAATACCATAATCACTGGGTTGACTACACGGAGCTGCTGAAGTAAGGGGGGATAAGGATGAATTTCAAACGAATTCAATGGATATTTCTTTTTGCCTTCCTCATCTTTGACCTTGTTGTTGCCGGAAGCCTATTTTTCCAGAATCGTTTTACAATTTCCAGCAGTGCGCCTAACCGCCAGGAAGTTATCCTAAAGGAGATGCGCTCAGATGCCATCACCAGTGTTGACCTGTCCAACCATGCCCAGAGCGGCTACTACATTGCGGGGACCCGCTCCGGGGAGAGCGGCGAGCTGGGCCAGCAGGCTGCCAAGCTGCGTGATCAGAGCTATCACTTTAATTCTGGCGAACTCGCCAGCGACCTGGAAACGGGGGTTAAGATTGACCTGAAGCATCCGGAGAAACGGCTGAACCGCTTGGTGGGCGATAATCGTTCGATTGCCCTCGGGAGTCATTACCGGTATTCACCGCAGCTGTCTGACCGTCACACGGTTGTCTATGCGCAACAGCTGGCAGGCCGGGCGTTGAACTCACCAGATGGGCAGATTCGGTTTCGGGTCAATAATAACAGTGAGGTCTTGGGATACACCCAGACTTACCTGGAAAATACGCGAATCCTGCGTCCCGAGGCGACGACCATCAGCCAGCAGCATGCAGTAACGTGGTTGTACAAGCACAACCTGATTCCCAATAATTCCCAGGTGCGGTGGGCTAAGTTGGCCTATACCAAGCTTCTGAACACCAGCAGCCATAATCAGGCGGTCTACATACCGACCTGGATCATTGAGGTTCGTACCAAGAACGACGACACCGTTCAACAGCTCCGGGTCAACGCCTTTAACAGCACGATCATGCGGAGTAAGCCTGGCAGTGTTAACACCAGTTCATTAGGAAAATAAGGAGAGCAATCTGACGTGAGTGAAAAGGATTTTTTGCGATACAGTATTTTGGCCAGTGGAAGCACTGGGAACGTGACCTATCTGGAAACCGCCCATCACCGGATCCTGATTGATGCCGGGTTGAGCGGGAAGCGAATTGAGAATCTGATGAACAAGATCGACCGGTCGCTGAAAGATGTCGAGGCGGTCTTTGTGACCCACGAGCACAGCGACCACAGTCACGGGGTCGGAGTCCTGGCGCGGCGTTACGGGATGGATGTCTACGCTAATGAAGGGACCTGGCAGGCCATGGCTAAGCGGGTCGGCAAGATTCCCCTGGAGCAGAAACACGTCCTGGCGCCAAACAAGGTGGCCGACCTGGGGGACATGGAAATCGAGAGCTTCGCGGTCTCCCATGATGCCGCCGAACCGCAGTTTTACCAGGTTCACCATGACAACAAGACCTTCTGCATTCTGACGGATACCGGCTATGTCTCTGACCGGGTGGCTGGAACAATCCGGAATGCGGATGCCTACCTGATGGAATGCAACCACGACACGGAGATGCTCAGGATGGGCCCTTACTCCTGGCCGCTGAAGCAGCGGATTCTGGGTGACGAGGGCCACCTCTCCAATGAGGAGGGGGCAGATGCTCTGATGGATGTCATCGGTCCCCGGACCAAGGAGATTTTCCTGGGCCACCGGAGCCAGCACAACAATATGCGTTCGCTGGCCCACTTGACCGTTGCCAGTATGATGGAGCAGCACGATTTCGGGGTGGACCACGACTTTAAGCTGGTCGATGCTGAGCCGGCAACCCCGAGTCAACTAATAACGTTATAAATCACCGAAACTAAAGACTTACTTCATTGATTCTTCACAATTAACCGGTATGGTGAAGAAAAAGGATACGGAGGGATAATAATGGATAATAATAACCAACGGTCGCCAAGACGGACCAACCGTTTCTGGCTGAAAGTTGCTGGAGTCGGCTTGGTTGCCGGGCTGATTGGGGGGGGTGTTGCCGTTGGTGTTGGCGGCGCTGTTCAGCACCATGAGAATGTCGCCAGCACCCGGGTCCCGAGCGGCTCCAATAAGTCAGGCGGTACCAAGGTCAACAAGAACAAGGCGGACCTGAATGGTGCCGCTACTAAGGCATATGATTCCGTCCAGGGAGCGGTAGTCAGTGTCATCAATAAGCAGGAGGTCCAGCAGAACAGCGGCATGGGGATCTTCGGCCTCTACGCTAACGGGGGCGACAGCAGTTCGTCGAATTCCGGCAATAGCGGCAAGCTCCAGACGGCCAGCGAGGGCTCTGGGGTGATTTACAAGAAGGACGGTCGGACCGCCTACATTGTTACCAACAACCACGTGGTTAAGGGTTCCAACGCCCTGCAGGTAATTTTAAGCAACGGCAAGAAGGTCGACGCCCAACTCGTCGGGACGGACTCCGCCACCGACCTGGCTGTCCTGAAGATCAATGCGGCTAATGTCACCACCGTGGCCCAGTTCGGTAACTCCAATTCGATTGCGGCTGGTCAGGATGTCCTGGCCATCGGTTCGCCGATGGGCAGCGAATACGCCAACACCGTGACGAAGGGGATTGTTTCCGCCAAGAACCGGACGCTGAAGGCGGGGACTGATGGTACACTGACCTCAGTTATCCAGACCGATGCGGCCATCAACTCCGGAAACTCCGGTGGTCCGCTGATCAACATGGCTGGTCAGGTGATTGGGATCAATTCGATGAAGCTCTCCTCGGATAATGAGGGTTCCTCAATCGAGGGGATGGGCTTTGCGATCCCAAGTAATGAAGTCGTTTCGATCATCAACCAGCTGATCAAGAACGGGAAGATCGATCGGCCCACATTAGGAATTGGCATGGTCGACCTGAGCAACGTCACTACCGACCAGCAGCAGTCCGTCCTTAAGCTGCCAAGCAATGTCAACAAGGGCGTTGTCGTCATGCAGGTCGAGAGCGGCTCAGCGGCTGACAGCGCGGGGTTGAAGCAGTATGACGTGATTACCCAGCTCGGCGACACGAAGGTAACGAATGCGAATACCCTGAGGGCAGCTCTGTACAAGTACAAGGTCGGCGATAGTGCCAAGGTGACATACTACCGGAACGGTAAGCAGCAGACCAGCACTGTTCACCTGACGAAGGCATCCAGTGGTGACAATAACCAGTCATCGCAGCAAGATGACGGTCAATAAAGAAAGTAAAAGGATTGCGATCGCACGGGTCGCAATCCTTTTTTCATGCTAAAATGCAACTAATGACTAAGACAGGGGGATTTATTGATAATGAACAATCGAAACTTCAAGTATCCAGATACCCGGGCATATAACTTTGTCGTTAATCGCCTGCATGAACGCGGGGTTGAACTGGAAGACCTCGTCGACGTGATCTACCAGACCCAGAAGGAATTTGAGCCGGCCCTGACGGTGGAGCGTTGCCGCGAATACCTGACCGACGCCATGCACAAGCGGGAGCTGCTGAACAACGCCATGGTGATGCTGGAGCTCGACCGGCTGACGGAGGCCGGCGAGGTGGCTGAACCGCTCTCCAGTATCATTAAGAATGATGTCGGGGTCTTCGGCGTGGATGAGACCCTGGCCCTGCAAATCGCCAACATCTATGGAACGATCGGGACGACGAACTTCGGCTACTTTGACCGGGTCAAGAAGGGGATCATGTCAAAGTTTGACCAGGATGGCCGGCACGTTAACACCTTTATTGATGACCTGCTGGCAGCGATTGTGGCGGCGGCCTGTGGTAAGATTGCTCATAAATATGCCTAGTTCAAAGTGAAAAATAAGGGAATAGCCGAACAATTTATTAATCATTTAGAATAAAGTTTACAATGCCACGGTCAGTTGCCTGATGAGCACATTCCGTGGTATTTTTACCGAAAATTTAACAGAAAAATGAGATTAAAATGAATTGTGGATAAGTCCGTGGAAAAGTTGCGGGACAGTCTTTAGAAATTCTTAATCACTGTGATAACGGCGTTTGCGTCGGTTGAGAAGTTATCCACAGGCGGGGCGACGCGGTGTTGATAAGTGGATGTCTATAGAATTGAGGAGCAGAGATCTATTGGTATTACTGGCTTCTTGGGCTTCCTTAGCGAACAACCGTTTTTGTGGAAAACTGTGGATAACTTTTACTGGCGAAAGGGCTTTACTGGTTAAAATGGAGCCGAACATTCGGCAAAGCCGAAAATTGAGTTATGCACCTGTGGATAAGTGTGTGGA
>DWZB01000004.1 GCA_019118405.1 Candidatus Limosilactobacillus gallistercoris | reverse complement strand
TATAATGGTTTTGTAACGATTTTCATTCGTTGGTAAACAATTACGGCGGTGATGTCGCTTGTTTGTCGGGAATAGCAATTATGCCAGGAGGAATATTTTATGGTGACTCTAGAAGTTAAAGACCTACACGTTTCCGTTCAGGACGAGGAGAAGAAACAGGAAAAGGAGATTCTCAAGGGGGTCAACCTGAAGATGAAGACGGGCGAAATCCACGCTATCATGGGACCAAATGGGACGGGGAAATCGACCCTCTCGCAAACCATCATGGGTCAGCCTAACTATCATGTGACCCAGGGCGATATCCTGCTGAACGGCGAAAGCATCGTTGACATGCCCGTTGATGAGCGGGCACGCAAGGGACTGTTCCTTGCAATGCAGTACCCGGCCGAGATTCAGGGAGTTACCAATGCCGAATTTCTCCGGGCAGCCATCAATGCACGGCGCTCAGCAGATGATCAGATTTCCGTCATGGACTTCATTAAGAAGCTGGATAAAAACCTAAAGCTGTTGGACATGAGCGAATCGATGACGGAGCGCTACCTGAACGAGGGCTTTTCCGGCGGGGAAAAGAAGCGGAACGAAATTCTGCAGTTACTGATGATCGAACCCAGCTTTGCCATCCTCGATGAAATTGACTCCGGGCTGGACATCGATGCCCTAAAGGTGGTCTCCAAGGGGGTCAACTCGATGCGCGGTGATAACTTCGGCTCCCTGATCATTACCCACTACCAGCGGTTGCTAAACTACATCGTGCCCGATACAGTCCACGTCATGATGGATGGCCGGATCGTGAAGACGGGTGGCCCTGACCTGGCCAAGAAACTGGAAGATGAGGGATACGCCGGCCTGCGGGACGAGCTGGGGCTGGACATTAAGCTCGTGGACGATGAGGACTAGGGGGCTGCGTAATGATTGATAAAAAACAAGTGCGTAAGCAGGTAATAGCTGCCAGCCGGCAAAATAACGAACCGGCCAGCCTGCGAGAACGACGACTAGCGGCATTGGGGCTGATGGAAAAGCTCCCTCTGCCCCGCATGCAGCGCTTTAAGTTTCAAGAGTGGCCGCTGATCAAAGCGCAGTTGGCATGGTGCCCGGCTTCTTCCGACCGGCTGGCGTTGGATCAGCCAGATCCCGAAGCGGTCAGAGCAATTCAGCTTGGCCAGAGCACTGTTCAGCTGCAGCTTCCCCAAGCTCTTCGTGAGCAAGGCGTAATCCTGACCGACATCTTCACAGCGGCCCGGGAACATCCTGACATGTTCAATAAATATTTCATGTCCGCCATCAAGGCCGACGAGAATCTCCTGACCGCCTACCACCAGGCCTACCTCAACGCGGGTCTCTTCCTCTATATTCCTAAAGGAGTCACGGTTAAGCAGCCGATTGAGGCGGAACTGATTCAGGACAACACGCAGGAGGAGCCGCTGGTGTCACATATACTGGTGATCGCCGACCGGGGAAGCCAGGTTAAGTTCATCCAGCACCTTTCGTCAATCGGCGAACATGACAATCCAGCCAACATGATGATTGAACTGGTTGCTCAGGATGACAGTGAGATTGACTTTTCATCATTGGACGAATTGGGTGCCCACACCTATTTCAAGCGCCGGGCCGATATCGCCCGCAATGCACATGTTGAATGGGCCGTTGGGATCATGAACGATGGTGACACGGTTGGCGACATGGACTCCGAGCTGCTGGGCGAAGGGGGCTACGCTAATTCCAAGATGATTGCCGTCACCACGGGAAAGCAAGAGGTCGGTATTAACAACCGGGTGACTAACCGCGGCAAGCACACCACCGGCCTGATTAACCAGCGTGGGGTTATCTTGGAGCATTCTGAACTGATCTTCAACGGGATTGGGCAGATTGTTCACGGGGCGCACGGTTCCGATGCGGACCAGCAAAATCGGGTATTGATCATGTCACCCCAGGCCCGCGGGGATGCCAACCCGATCCTCCTCATTGATGAAAACGATGTGGTAGCTGCTCATGCGGCCAGTGTTGGTCCCGTTGATCCCCACCAGTTGTACTACCTGATGAGTCGGGGGATTCCACGTCCCCAGGCCCAGCGGATGGTCATCCGGGGATTCTTGGGCGCTGTTCTTACCGCTATTCCATCGAAGGACGTTCGTAACCGAATGATCGATATTTTGGAAAGGAAGCTTGCTGATGGCTTGCAGTATCAATGATGCCCAAAATGATTTTCCCATTCTCAACCAGCAGGTGAATGATGAACGGCTGGCTTACCTGGACAATGCGGCGACAACCCAGCGTCCCCGGCAGGTGCTGGCAGCGCTGCAGCATTTTTACGAGCATGATAATGCCAACGTGCACCGGGGCGTTCACACCCTGGCGGAGCGGGCAACCAAGGATTACGAAGACGCGCGGGTGAAGGTGCAGCATTTCATCAACGCCGCCTCAGCCGACGAGATCATCTTTACCAAGGGCTGTACCGACAGCCTGAATATGATAGCCGCTACTTACGGGGAGGCTAACGTATCGGCCGGTGATGAGATTGTCATCTCGATCATGGAACACCACAGCAACCTGATCCCCTGGCAACAGCTGGCTCGGCGCAAGCACGCCACCCTGAAATACATTGGTCTCAATGATCAGGGGCAGCTCGACATGGAAGACGCTCGCCAGAAGATCACTGACAAGACGAAGATTGTGGCGGTGACGCACGCCAGCAACGTCCTGGGAACGGTAACCCCACTGAAGGAACTGGCAAAGCTGGCTCACCAGCACGGGGCCGTAATTGTCGGCGATGGGGCGCAGGCGGTTCCCCACATGCCGGTTGACGTTCAGGACCTGGGCGTTGATTTTTACGCCTTCTCGGGGCACAAGATGATGAGCCCGATGGGAATCGGTGTGCTGTACGGCAAGGCCGACCGCTTGCGGGCAATACCGCCTTACCAGTACGGCGGCGAGATGATCAGTGAAGTTCACCGCGACCACAGTACCTGGGCGGATATTCCCTTCAAGTTTGAGGCGGGGACTCAAAATGTCGCCGGGGCCGTGGGACTGGGCGCGGCCGTTGACTACCTGCAGGCGCTGGGGATGGCTAACGTTCAGGCTAAGGAGCAGGAACTGGTGGACTACGTTTTGCCACGGTTGACCGCCCTGCCATACGTGACAGTCTACGGACCCCAGGATCCGCGTCAGCATACCGGGGTAATCGCGTTTAACATGGCTAACCTGCATCCCCACGATGTTGCCACGGCCCTCGACATGGATGGGGTCGCCGTACGCGCTGGACACCACTGTGCGCAACCGCTGATGGAGAAACTAGGCGTGACGGCAACTGCCCGGGCTAGTTTCTACTTCTACAATACCTGGCGGGACGCTGACCAGCTGATTAAGGCAATCAAAGAGACAAAGGAGTTTTTTGACGGTGGGACTTTCTAAATTAAGAGGATTATACCGGGAAGTAATCTTGGACCACGCTAACCACCCGCACAACAAGGGGAAACTGCCGGTGTCGACCAACACAATGACCCTGCATAACCCGACCTGCGGCGATACGATCAACCTGCAGATCAATGTTGCTGACAACAAGATTAAGGAGATTGCGTATACCGGGGAGGGGTGCACGATCAGTCAGGCATCGGCCAGCATGATGACGGATGCCGTCAAGGGTAAGACCACTGAGGAGGCGCTGGCAATGGCCAAGGTATTCTCGGATATGGCAATTGGCAAGCAGCACTCAGAAAAAGAGCTTGCTAAGCTCGGGGATGCCCAGATTCTGACCAGTATTATGGAGTTCCCGGCCCGAATCAAGTGTGCCACCCTGGCATGGTGGGCTCTGCAGCGGGCCCTATTGAAACAAAGTAGCGAGGAGGATGACGATGAGTAAGGAAACAGCGGCAAGCATTGTCGACAACGATAACTATGAGTATGGCTTTCACGACGATGTCAAGCCGGTCTATTCAACCGGCCGGGGCCTGACCGAGGAGATTGTGCGCAAGATCTCGGCCGAAAAGCACGAGCCCCAGTGGATGCTCAATTATCGGCTGAAGGCCTACCACATCTATAAGAAGATGCCGATGCCGAAATTCGGCCCCGACCTGTCCGGTCTGGGCCTCGATAACATGCTCTATTACCAGAAGATGACGGATAAGAAGTTCCGCGACTGGAAGGACGTTCCTGAAGACCTCAAGCGGACCTTCGACCGGCTGGGGGTTCCGCAGGCCGAGCGCAAGTACCTGGCCGGAGCCTCGGCTCAGTACGAGTCTGAGGTGGTTTACCACAACATGAAACGGGACTTCGCCAAACTGGGGATCATCTTCACCGATACCGACACGGCCCTGCAAAAGTATCCGGACCTCTTCAAGAAGTGGTTTGGCAAGCTCGTCCACCCAAGCGACAACAAGTTTGCGGCCCTCAACGCGGCGGTCTGGTCCGGGGGCTCCTTCATCTACGTACCCAAAGGCGTTAAAGTGAAGACGCCGATCCAGGCCTACTTCCGTCTAAACGCCGAGAACACCGGACAGTTTGAGCGGACCCTGATCATCGTTGACGAGGGGGCTAGCGTGGACTATGTCGAGGGCTGTACCGCCCCTAACTACACCACAGACAGCCTCCACGCCGCTGTGGTCGAAGTCAACGTCGCCAAGGATGCCTACTGCCGCTACACTACGATCCAAAACTGGTCCGACAATGTCTA
This sequence comes from Candidatus Limosilactobacillus gallistercoris, assembly GCA_019118405.1. Taxonomy (GTDB): domain Bacteria; phylum Bacillota; class Bacilli; order Lactobacillales; family Lactobacillaceae; genus Limosilactobacillus; species Limosilactobacillus galli. The sequence goes on along the minus strand of DWZB01000004.1, from coordinate 2,424 downwards.
CAGCCTTGAGACCAAGCGGGCTGCCGCGGCCGAAAACGCCACGATGGAATGGGTTGACGGTAACCTGGGCTCCAAGGTGACGATGAAGTACCCAAGTGTCTACCTCAACGGCGAGGGTGCTCGAGGGACGATGCTGTCGATCGCCGTGGCCAGCAACGGGATCCACCAGGACTCCGGGGCCCGGATGATCCATAACGCCCCCAACACCTCAAGCTCGATCGTCTCCAAGTCCATTGCCCGGACCGGGGGCTCAACCGACTACCGGGGAACGGTGCGCTTCGGCAAGCATTCCGACGGCTCTAAGGGGCACGTGGAATGTGACACCATCATCATGGATGACCAGTCGTCCTCGGACACGATTCCCTACAATGAAATTGATAATGCCCACGTGGCGATGGAACACGAGGCCAAGGTTTCCAAGATCTCTGAAGAGCAGCTCTACTACCTGATGAGCCGGGGAATCTCCGAGGCCAAGGCCACTGAGATGATCATCATGGGCTTTGTCGAGCCATTTACGAAGAAGCTGCCGATGGAATATGCGGTTGAACTGAACCGGCTGATCAGTTTCGAGATGGAAGGATCAATCGGCTGATAGAAAAGAACGGCTTGGGACACTGTGCGCGTTCTAAGCCGTTCTTAGCAAGGAGAGGATAATCATGGCAGATGGAAACGAAACAATCGAGAAGAAGGTCATGGATGCCCTGGCAAAGGTGATTGACCCGGAACTGGGGATCGACCTAGTCAATCTGGGCCTTATCTATGACGTCAAGGTGGATGATGACGGTCTCTGCACCGTGACGATGACCCTGACGACAATGGGCTGCCCGCTAACTGACTTCCTGAACAAGGCGATTAATGAGACAGTGGTGGGCGTCGCTGGCGTTAATAATTGCAAGATCAACCTGGTCTGGGAGCCGGCCTGGGACATTTCGAAGATGAGCCGGTTTGCCAGGCTGGCCCTGGGCATTCACGGCTAACCGAGGCGACGCAAATGGATATTGAGAAGTTTACCCGGCAGCGCAAGGCCCTCGGCTACTCCCAGGTGGCACTGAGCCAGGGGATCTGTACCCAGTCAACCCTCAGCAAGTTTGAGAACAATGGCGAGGTGCCGTCGCTGGCGATCCTGGGCCAGCTCTGTCGACGGCTGGGGCTGACAATTGATGATCTGAACGATGACGATGTGCAGGCAGTCCGCCACGTCCGCGTCAGCTTGGATAAAATCGAGGAAGCGATGATGGCTGAACACTTTCCCCAGGCTATTAAACAACTGGCGGGGATGAAGCCGGCCGCGATGACAGCCTCCCAGGCCCAGATGCGCCATTACTACCTGCAGGGAATAATGGCGACCTTGACTAATCAGCCGGGTTCCGCGGCCCTGTTTAACTTCACTAAGATCCTGGAGGAATTAGACGAGGGCCACCAGACAATCTATTCCCAGCCGGCCTACCTCGGTTCGGGAATTCTGTATGCCCGGCGCGGGAAGATGGATCAGGCTGATTTCTTCTTTGCCAAGGTGATCAGCTACCTCCATGGAGGTGACAGTGAGCGGGCACGTACCGACCAGCGTGAATACCTGCGCATATGTACTATGTCGCAGAGTATCATGCCCTCTCTCAGCGCCTGGCCGCTAGTGACCGGCTGCTGAGAGAGGCGATAGAATGCTGTGCAGCTGGCCACGTCACTTACTTCATGCCCCGGATCAAGCTGTTGCAGGCCCGAAACGCCATTGCGGCCGGGGCAACAGCTTCTCAGGTTGACCGATTGCTTAACGAAGCAATGGTGTTTGCCCGTTTCAACCAGAGCAGCGTTGTCCAGGTTCAAGCCGCGGCCTTGCGCAGCAACTACCATCGCGAGCTTGATGATGACCAGTGATCGTTGCTCGACTAAAAAAGGACCAGTCCGCGAAAGGCTGGTCCTTTTCGATTATTTATTGATTCGTTGAACATAGTCACGGGCGTTGTAGAGCTCGTAGACGACCCAGGTTTCGATCAGCGTGATGACACAGATCACCAGCATCGTGTAGAGGTCGGGGAGAATGAAGAGCAGGAAAAGGAAGATCCATGAAACCCAGCTCCACATGTTCTCAATCTTGATGATCCGTTGAACCCGCTTGGTAGGGGTAGCCCGGCCGGAGTTGACGAAGGTATTCCTGATCTGGGCGAAATAACGGATCTCAAAGAAACTCTCCACGATGAAGATGATGGTCAGGACAGTTAGAAAAATTTGTTCCATGATAGATAAACTCCTTCAAAAATAGTCACATCAACTACTTTAATGTTCTTTTCTTCGATTGGCAATACTGATTTGATTGGTTGTGCGCAACCACCCGAGTAGCGGCTGTTTATCGGGCGATAGTGAAAATTTAATATTTAATTATGCATTCAGTCTCTTGCCTAAGCAAAAGATGACTGTTACAATACAAAA
>DWZB01000003.1 GCA_019118405.1 Candidatus Limosilactobacillus gallistercoris | reverse complement strand
CGAGCAGCAGCAGGTTACCAACCCCTTGCCGGCCGATCAGCGCCGGGAAACTGACATAGCCCTCATACTGCGGCTGGAAGATCGCCACCGGCAGGGCCAGTTGCTCGTCAGTTAGGATCGCCCGGACGATCCGAGCGGCCCAAGCACAGGCAGCACTGGCGTTGTAGCCCAGCCCTTGCAAGGTATACCAGTTGCTGAGGTCAGCGTTGATTTTCAAATGCTGCTGGTCCAAGTGCCGGCCATTGATCGTCTGGTCGAGTGCCTGGCCATTGACCCGGACAGTCGACCAGGCAAAGACCTGCTGCCCATCGTGCTGACCGTAGACAAAGCCCGTCACATTGGCAGATGATAGCTTGGCAGCCGCGGCGATTGCCCGGTGCAGGCGGGCCGTCTCTAAGACCGTGCCGATCCCCAGAACCTGTTTAGGCGGCAGGAGCAACTGCTGCTGAAGGTAGGCGGTCACAGCTTCGTTGGGGTTGGCTAGGTTGAGGACGAGGCCGTGAAAGCCGCTGGTCTTGACCTGAGCTGCCACCTGCTTGATGACATCATGGTTGAAGGCCAATTCGGCCATCGGTTGGTCTGCAATCAGGCTGCTCTTCCCCACCGCCACCACGATGATCTGCGCATCTGCCAAAGCGGCGTAGTCCTGAATCACGATTTTTGGCCGGCTTGCCAGAGCGGTCGCGGCATCCTGCAGGTCCGTCTGGAGCGCCAATGCCAGCTGGTCGTCCTGGTCAATCAGCACCAGTTCGTCGGTTGTTGCGGTCATCGTCAGCTGGTGGGCCAAAAGGCGGCCAACGTGTCCTAAGCCAATAATTCCAATCTTACTCATTTCTCTCACCTTTATTTCCCGGGAAATTAAAAAAGATTATGCCATAATTCCCCCTATATCAAGCAAAATTCTACAACGCGGTACACAAATGGCCTCAAGTGTCCGACTCCTCCGAACGCTCGAGGCCTATTTGTGCTCGCGGGGGCTCGAAGACGAAGTCGTGAACGACTTCTGTCTCGCTCCCTCCCCGTTAAATTCAAATTACTGTTCTTCCTGAAAGGCCCGTGCCTCAGGGAAAACATTGAAGACAAACTCGCGCGGTCCCTTACTAAAGTCAAATTGACCGTCCGGCTCGTAGGTTTCACGGTGCTCGCCCACGGACAGTTCAATCTCCGTCGGCTCCAAGCGGGTGTGAACACCAAGCTCGATTGCCGCCCGAACCAGCCGCTGGGCATCATCGGAGTATTCACCGCTAAGGGCCTGCAATGGGTGCTGGTAGCCAATGTTGGCCGTGTAGCGGTCGTTGGCAACTTTCAGGCCAAACGAGAGCAGGTTACCGTTCTCCAGTTGATCAGCCAACTGACCGCTGATAGTCAGTGATGGATCATCAATCCGCCGCTGGGCAAAGGTCAGGGCTAAGCGATATTCACGAGGAGCATTGAAGTCCTCAACGAATTTCTGGAGTTCCAGCATCAGCTCATTAGCTGCCTGCTTCATCCAGTCTGTTTCGTCCTTGGCCTTCTGAAGAGCTACCTCATTGTTGAGCTTCCGGGCTTCAACCAGCCGGTGCGCTAGGTTATCCGGCAACGGTGACACCAGGCTGTCCAGCAACAGAAGTTCCAGGAAGTTGATCGTGTCATCACTAATCCCCGTCCGGGACAGCGGATCCAGGTCAAAGTTCCGGAATTCCAAGTAGTTGATCCCATTCTTGAGGATCCCCGCCAAGTCGTTGTTATCGTGATTATGCCGCCGCATCCGCACTGGGCCGAAAAATTCCTTCAGGCTGTAGAAGTTGCCATTGTCGATGTACTTCTGGAGTTGGGCAAAGTGCTCCTCAAGCGAGGCGTAGGTCACCTGCTCCGTCGCCAGGTTATCGTCACCATAATTGCTACACCGCAGGCTCCGGACCGGCAGTTGCAGGTCGTCCGGGAAGCTCTGGGGCATGTCTTCAGTGACCGGGCTGGCACCGAAGAGGTAGGTGAAGAGCCATTGGTAGAGGTAGAAGCGCTGAGCCAGCTTGAAGTAGAGGTGGTTTTGAAAATCAGTCTGGCTCGAATAACGGTCAGTATAGAAGCGCTCGTACAGTTCCTTCACCAGGTCATTGTCCAGACTGAAGTTGACGTGAACGTCTCCCAGAATTTCCTGAGCAATCCCGTATTTTTTGCCTAGATAGTCATGGTTGGCCTGATCCCAAGGCTTGCTGAAGTCGGCCTTCAGAAAATCCAGGTCGTTTTGGTACAGCGGCGCCGGGGCCATGCTCAGCGGCCAGAGGCGTTCGTCATCGTGCAGGTGAGCGATCATGATCTGCTCCAGAACCTTCAGGTGACGAACGGCTCGCTTACTGCCGACAACCGGCTCGGTTTCAAAGTCGAGCATGTCGTCGGTGTAACCAGAGTTTAGGTATAAATTGTGCTGCCGGGATCGCAGGTCTACCGGGTACGGGTAGCGGCTGGCCCGTCCATTCGTTAACACCCGGTGTTTCTTTACTTCCAATCCAAAGCGACAGGCGAACATCTTAGCGTTCATGGCGGGCTCATTCAGAGCTGCCTTGATCGCATCGTATTTTCCAGTCATCGCTTTTCCACCCCCATCTTTTTATCTCGCAATCAACTGTAACACTTTTGGGATATAATGAGCAAGATTTTAATTTAATTCCCTGATATAAAAAGAAACGGCCCTGCTGACTAGCAGATGTCGTTCCCTTATTTTATTTTGTAATGTAGTCCAGCAGCTTAAACATTACCTGTTTATTGGCCGCTGGAACCCCGTGATCGATGATTTCTTGCGGTGTCTGGTGCAGATCGTTATGGTCAAGCGGGTATTGGTTATCGTTGACCGCCATCTCACGAACGTTATCGATCAATGGCTCGAAGTGAAACTGCAGACCAATCACGTTATCCCCCAGCAAAAAGCCCTGGTTCTTGACCAGGTCACTGGAGAACAGTAACTGGGCCTCGTCCGGTACTTGGAACATTTCCTCATGCCAGTGCAAAGCCGTCAGCTGGTCCGGAATGCCTGGAATAGCATCTGTCTGGCGATAGACCGGCGCCCAGCCGACCTCCTTGTGCGGCGCCTTGCCGATCTGGTAGCCCAGAGTCTTGGCAATTTGCTGGGCACCGTAGCAGGCCCCGAAGATCGGCTTATGCTGGTCGAGCAGTTTGCGGATCAGGACCCGCTCCTGCTTGATCCACGGCAGGTCATCGTTGGGACTCATCGGGCCGCCCAGCACTACCAAGAGGTCCGTTTCATTAGAGGTTGGCAGGTTGCCAAATTGGTAGGGATGGTAAACGTAGAATTCGTGGTCATGCGCGTGGGCCCAATCCTGGATTGAACCCGGTCCCTCATTTGGTGTGTGTTGCAAAACATTAATCCGCATGTTTAATCCTTTCCATCGACGGCAATGTTGGGCTAGGTATCGCCTGCAAGTACCTAAGATGGCATTATTTTAACACAGTATTTGTGAGGAGGTAATGATGAAGCTCCAAATTACATCCTACGCTTGGAGTCACTGGCCTTATTTCCCGGGAAATGATTTTCGATAGCTGCCGGATGGGTCGCCTTGAGCAGGGCAATGTCAGTTGGTGTTGCGGATCCGTGATGGTAGCGGGCCGCCGCATAGCGTATTCGACTGACTGGCAACCAATGATTGCCAGCCCATGTTTCTGCAAGCCGCGGGGTTGCATCAGAGCCGTAACCTTTCCCCGGACGGACTCGATCCAGCCGCCAACTCGGGTAAGTTATCAACTGGGCAGTTGGGGTGCGCTCGTGCCAACGGGCTTCGTAACGCCAACCAGCATGCTGCCAGGTATATTTAATTTGGCAGTAGCTGCTTTTTATCTGTACCTGACAGGTGGCGTGGTCGGGGGATTGACCATGGTGCTGTCTTACGTAAGTTCAATTTATAATCTCCTCACCAATACTTTTCCTCAAGTCTACTTTAGAAGGTTGCTCACTATCAACGTATACTTAGCAGCATCGAAAAACCAATTGATT
>DWZB01000016.1 GCA_019118405.1 Candidatus Limosilactobacillus gallistercoris | reverse complement strand
GGTGTATTTTTGGTGTACACACACCAAGATTACTAACTTTTTACAAGCTAGTAACTAAATTTGTCTAAATTCACAGTGTCGTCGAAAAGCCGTCACATCAGGCTTTTAGACTACTTTTTCTTATTCTTCTTACCCTTTTTGCTATCCTTAGTTTCCTTTTCCGGACGCATCGTTGGGAAGAGGATAACGTCCCGAATGGACTTGGCATCGGTCAGCAGCATTACCAGCCGGTCAATCCCGATTCCGAGACCACCCGTTGGCGGCATCCCGTATTCAAGGGCTTGAACGTAATCAAGGTCAACTGGTTCCGCTTCATCGTTACCATTGGCCTTTTCCTCGGCTTGCATCTCGAAACGGTGCTTCTGGTCGATTGGGTCGTTCAATTCACTGAAGGCGTTGGCCAACTCGCTCCCGTCCACGTAGAGTTCGAACCGGTCCGTCATGTCTGGGTTATCGGCGTTCCGCTTAGCCAGTGGGGAAACTTCCACTGGGAACTCGTAAACGAAGGTTGGTTGGATCAAAGTCTTTTCAACGTATTCGTCGAAGAAGGCGCTCAGAATGTGGCCCTTCTTCCAGAATGGCTTGTACTCGATGTGGTGTTCATCAGCCAGCTTCTTGGCGTCATCGTCCGTCATGGCTGGGTCGCCGAAGTCAATCCCCGTCTTTTCCTTAACGGCATCAACCATCGTTACCCGCTTGAAGTCACTGGCCAGGTCAATATCGTGACCCTGGTAGGTAACGTGACCATCATCGGAAACCACCTTAGCAGCCGCCTTAACAATGCCTTCCGTCTCGTCCATGACATCATGGAAGTCGAAGTAGGCTGCGTAGGTTTCCATCGTCGTGAATTCTGGGTTGTGGTGCGGGTCCATCCCTTCGTTCCGGAAGATCCGGCCCAGTTCGTAAACGCGTTCAAAGCCCCCGACGATCAGCCGCTTCAGGTACAATTCAGTTGCGATCCGCAGGTACATGTCGATATCCAGGGCATTGTGGTGGGTAACGAATGGCCGGGCATTGGCACCCCCAGCCTGGGTGTTCAGAATTGGGGTTTCAACTTCAGTGAAGCCGTGATCATCCATGTACTTCCGTACGGCCTTAATGATCGCAGTCCGCTGGTGGAAACGCTTGAAGCTCTCTGGGTTGGAAATCAGGTCCAGGTAACGCTGCCGGTAGATGGTCTCCGGGTCAGTAACCCCTTCCCACTTGTTCGGCAGCGGACGCAGGGCCTTGGACAGGAAGGTGATCTTGTGGGCCCGCACCGTCAATTCACCGGTGTTGGTCTTGATCACATCCCCTTCAATCCCGAGGAAGTCACCGATATCAGCCCGCTTGAAGATGTGGTATTGTTCATCCCCTACCATATCCTTACGTGCATATACCTGGATCTTCCCGGTCCGGTCAACAAAGTCCGCAAAGCCGGCCTTACCGCTGCTCCGCTTCCGGGTCATCCGGCCGGCGATGATTACCATTGCTCCCTTGTCATTCAGTTCTTCCTTATCGAATTGACCGTATTCATCGCGAATCTGTTGGGCAAGGTGGTCCCGCTTGAACCGGCGGCCGAATGGTTCGATTCCCGCCTGCTTAAGTTCTTCCATCTTTTCACGACGAACACGCATCTGGTCTAGTTCTTGTGACACTAAATTTTCCTCCTCTTATTGAGCTTGCTTTCGTGCAGCCCGCTTCATTTCCCGCTCTGCCGTCTGTTCAGCAAAGCGATCAAAGATTTCGTTCATCTGGTCGCGTGTCTCCGCCTCTACCAGGGCCGCCTTGGTCCGGGCAGAACGCGGGATCCCCTTCAGGTAGTAAGTCGACAGGCCCCGGAATTCGCGGACCCCGACGTACTCACCCTTGAGATCGATCAGGCGGTTCAGGTGTTCCTTCGCCATCTTGATCTTCTCGTTTGGTGTGGCTTCCGGCAGCAATTCACCGGTCTCCAGATAGTGTTCAGTCCGGGTCAGCATCCACGGGTTTCCCATGGCAGCCCGCCCGATCATTGCAGCCGTGGCCCCGGTCATGTCGAGGACCTTCTTGGCATCTTCCGGCGTCCGGATATCACCGTTGGCCATGAACGGAATCGTCAAATGATCAGCTACTTCTTTAAGTATATTCCAATCGGCGTGTCCCGTATACATCTGTTTTCGGGTCCGGCCGTGCATGGCGATGGCACTAGCGCCGGCACGTTCCGCGGCCAGGGCATTTTCCACCGCGTAGATGTGCTTATCGTCCCAGCCCGTCCGCATTTTGACTGTGACCGGCTTTTTGACAGCGTCCGTTACGGAGGACACCATCTCGTAGACCTTGTTGGGATCGAGCAGCCAGCGGGCCCCGGCATCAGTTTTGACCACCTTATTGACGGGGCAGCCCATGTTGATGTCGATCACGTCAGCGGCAGTATGCTCGTCAACGTACTTGGCAGCCTCCACCAGGGTCTCCTTGGTACCACCGAAGATTTGAATTCCCATCGGGTGCTCACTAGGGTCAACATTCATCATGTTCAGGGTCCGCTTATTATGGTACATGATTCCCCGGTCGGAAATCATCTCACAGACAACGTAGCCGGCACCAAACTCCTTGCAAATTACCCGGAAGGCTGAGTTAGTCACACCCGCCATCGGGGCAACTACTACTTGATTAGGAATTTCCACGTCACCGATCTTCCACTTCATTCTTTCACCTCATTGTCTTCTCGGGAACTGGGTTGGCCTGCCACTTCCCGCTTATTTTTAATGTCCGATAACTCAACTATCATAGCACATCTAATCAGCCAGACCAAACAAACTACTGCTGGTCCTTCTTGTCGTCGGCCTTCTTTTGCTTCTCGGCGATCTCCTTGTCGGCTTCCGCGTCGGCGACCTTCTTGTCATAAATTAACTGCAGTTCGTCTTCACTGAACTCGTACTTCTTGCCGCAGAACTGGCAAACCGTCTCGGCGTGGTGGTCTTCGTCGATCAGCTTCTTCAAATCCTTCGTTGAGATACTCTCGAGAGCGTGAGCAAACCGCTGCTTCGAGCAATCACACTCGTAACGGACCGGCATCTTGTCGAGAATCTTCAGGTCGTCGCCGAACATCTTGGTCAGAATGTCCTCCGGCGTATCACCGTCCCGCAGCATTTCTGAAACCAACGGCATCCCCTTAAGAGTCTTCTCCAGCTTGCTAATCTCCTCATCGGAAGCACCAGGCATAACCTGAATCATGAAGCCCCCGGCAACCTCAATGCTGTCATCGGTGTTAACGAAGACGGACAGGCCGACTGCGGACGGGATTTGTTCGGACTGGGCCAGGTAGTAGGTGAAGTCGTCACCGAGTTCGCCGGAGACCAGGTTAACCTCTCCGGTGTACGGGGTCTTGTCACCAGGGGCCATCTTGGTGACGGACAGGGTTCCCTTCGTGCCGACTGCCCCGGCAACGTCGATCTTCCCCTTGTCATTGCTTGGCAGGTTAACGTGCGGATTTCCCATGTAGCCCTTAACCGTCCCCTTAGCCGTCCCGTCAGCGACAATGTAGCCAACCGGGCCGTTACCTTGAATTTTAACCGTCATGCCGGCTTCTCCCTGCAGGCCGGCAGTGGCCAGCAGGAGCGTCCCTACCAGGGTCCGACCCAAAGCAGCTGAGGAAGCGCTCCAGGTGTCATGAATCTCGTGGGCCTTTTCGACCAGCTGGGTGGCGTTCACGGCATAGGCCCGAAATTTACCGTCCTTGGTCATGCTCTTTACTAAGTAATCTGTTGTCTTCATAATATTTCCCCCTCAAATTAAAAATAGGAGCGACACGTTCTGATGTCTGCTCCTATTTTAGCATTTTACTATTCACGATGATCGGAATCTGCTGAGTCATCATGATCGTTTTGGTTATTTTGATCACTTTGGTCAGTCGAATGGTCGTCAGTTGATGCTGGCAGCTCATTCTTAGCCTGATCCTCGTCAGCAGGTTCGTTCCGGCTGTCCCACTTCTCATCTTCCATGCGTTCAAGTGCCCGCTTGGATTCTTCAAAGGTTTGGGCATAGGCCTTCTCATCTTCAGCAGCGTGATCCTTTTCTGGGATCTTCCCCGTCTTGTAGAGGCTGAGGATTTCCTTCTCGTTCAGGGTCTCGTACTTCAGCAAGGCCTCAGCAATCGCCTTGTGCTGTTCACGGTGCGTCTCAATGATATGAAGGGCTTGTTCGTGACCTTCATTCAAGATCCGCCGAATT
>DWZB01000015.1 GCA_019118405.1 Candidatus Limosilactobacillus gallistercoris | reverse complement strand
ACCCCTAAGGAATTTGACCTGTTAAAGACACTGGCCTCCAAGCCGCGGCAGGTTTTCACGCGTTCTCAGCTGCTTCAGCTAGTTTGGGACTATGAATACTATGGGGACGAGCGGACGGTTGATGCGCATATCAAGAAACTGCGGCAGAAGCTGGAAGATATTGGACCCCAGGTTATCAAGACTGTCTGGGGTGTCGGTTACAAGTTTGATGATGAGGGAGAATAGTTGCAAATGAAGTTAATGTATCGATTGATGCTGACCTTCTTTACGATCATCATTATCCTGCTAGTGATCCTGAGCGTTTCCTTTGTGCAGGTAACTAATAACACGCTTTACCACAACACCTGGAATCAATTGAAGAGCTACTCAGACAGTCTGGTGCAGGACTCAATTCGTTATGATCCCGCTAACCGGAGCTTTGAAGGCTTTGCCACGGACTCTCTTCAAACCAATGCCAGCCTGCTGACCCGGCAGCATGTTCACTTTGCAATCTATGACACAGCCCAGCGGCAGATCTATGCCAGCAATGGCTTCACGTCGACCATTACCAAGGACCAGTGGAATAAACTCAAGGATGGCCAGGTCCTCTGCACTAAGGTGACGATGGCTAAATTCGACCACCAGGTTGCCGATACCAATACTCCCGAGATGACCGAGGTTCTCAAACCGTACTTCTATAAGGGGAAAATGGTAGCGGTAGTCTCCATTGCCACGCTGATTTCGACCATTAAGGAAAATATGCACCAGATTGTCCTCAACCTCTTGGTAGCCTTTGTGATCGCGGCCTTGCTGACGTTAGCCGTCAGTTACTTCCTGGCCCGGTCGATCACCCAGCGGATCGAGCGTCTGCAAAAGGCGACGCACGAGGTTGCTCGGGGCAATTATAATGTTCAGGTCGCCACGGAAGGCAAGGACGAGATAAATGACCTGGCACAGAGTTTTAACACGATGACCAAGTCGCTGGAGGAGTCGCGCCAGGAAATTCACCGTCAGGAAGAGCGGCGGCGGCAGTTCATGGCTGATGCAGCCCATGAGATGCGGACGCCGTTAACGACGATCAACGGTATCCTGGAGGGCCTCGAGTACGACGTTATTCCCGAGGAAGATAAGCAGCACAGTATTCAGCTGATGCAGAATGAAACCCGGCGGCTGATTCGCCTGGTCAACGATAATCTGGACTATGAGAAGATCCGCACTAACCAGATCTCGATGGAACGCAAGGTTTTCGACGCTGCAGCCGTCTTAGCTAATTTGCAGGAACAGCTGAGCAAGAAGGCGCGGGCCCAGGGTGACCGCATTGAGCTGGATGTCACTTCAGAGCTGCGGGTTTACGCTGATTATGACCGGTTTGTTCAAATTATGTTCAACATTACGCAAAATGCCATTCAATTCACTCAAAATGGCCTGATCAAGATCCAAGGACGAAAGGTCGCTGATGGGAGCCAGTTCAAGGTGACCGACAACGGAATCGGGATGACCAAGGATCAGCTGGCCAACATCTGGGAACGCTACTACAAGGCTGATCGTTCCCGGATGAACACCAAGTATGGCGAGTCCGGACTGGGCCTGGCTATCGTCCACCAGCTGATGCTCCTGCACGGCGGCAAGGTGACTGTCGAGAGCAAGTACGGGAAGGGGACCACCTTCACGGTCTTCTTCCTAGACCGCGACCATGCCCCGCATGGAACGGGGAAAATGTCTTCTAAAGAAAAAAATTAAATTCCCGGGAAAACGCTATCTAAAAGTAACCAATTCACTTTGTTCAATCATTAACTTATTGAAAACGCTTGCGTAAACGTTTGCATTGTGCTAGATTACTATCTTGTAATATTTGTTATTGATTGATAGGAGAGAATTGTACTATGAGTTATTTGATTGCATTAATTCCAGCCCTTGGTTGGGGATTCATGCCACTGATTACCGGAAAGATCGGTGGATCAGCGGTTAACCAGATGTTTGGGATCGGTGCCGGGGCAACCATTATCGGTTTGATTGCCTTTGCGATTGGTCATCCCACGGTTAGCACCACGGCCTTCTGGTTCTCTGTTGTCTGTGGTGCCCTCTGGACGATCGGTCAGATCGGACAGTTCATCTCGTTCAAGCGGATCGGGGTTTCTAAGACTACGCCGATTTCAACAGTTTTACAGTTAGTTGGTAACTCCATCATCGGTGCCATCATCTTCGGCGAATGGCGTGGTGCCAAGGCCCTGACGATCGGGTTCGTTGCCCTGGCTGTAATCATTGTCGGTGCCCTGATGACTTCAATGACGGAAGGAACGTCTAGCAAGAAGGTAACGGCTAAGGACTTCCTCTTCCTGCTCTTCACGACGATCGGTTACTGGATCTACTCTGCCTTTCCTAAGATTCCAGTGGTTGCTGACCAGAGTGCGTTGGGGATCTTCCTTCCTGAAATGCTGGGGATTCTGCTTGGTTCCGTGATCTACACGATTGCTTCTGGCAACATTGCTGCATTCAAGCAGAAGGAACAGTACTTAAACATCCTGGGAGGACTCTCATGGGGTGTTGCTGCCCTGGCCTACATCTTCGCTGGTAAGGCCCTCGGGATCACCACGGCTTTCGTCTTCAGTCAGATGAACGTTATTATCGCCACGATCGGTGGGGTGCTGGTTCTGCACGAACAGAAGACCTCTCGTGAAATGACCTTCACCATTCTGGGGATTGCCCTGATTGTTATCGGGAGTATCGCCACGGCCTTTGCTTAAAATACTTAAAATTAAAAGTTCAGAACGAATCGCAAGATATCGTTCTGAACTTTTTTATTATCTCTTGAAATTTGATTGCAACCATCAGGTGAATTCGCTATCATTTAATTGTATTTGGAATTTATCTAATATAAAAAGAAAGAAGTTATTTGATATGGCGCATGTTTCATTAGATAAGCAAGGCTTAAAGCAATTCGTTAATGACAATGAATTAGGCGAGA
>DWZB01000014.1 GCA_019118405.1 Candidatus Limosilactobacillus gallistercoris | reverse complement strand
ACAGGTTATTGATATTTTGAATATAGCGGCCACTCTTGAAGCTGATCAGATCGTAACACAAGTTTCCCTTGTGGTTGCGGTAGGTAACTTCCCACACCACCTTGTCGTTAAAGACACCAGGAGCTACCTTCAGGATTTCAGCGGGGTGGCGAGTTGATGTTACCATCGCCCGTACCTGCTGTTCACTGACTCCCGAATGCTGCTTAACCACCCGGATGTTGCCGCCGTGTTGCGGAACAATCACGAGGATCGGTTGGTTATCCTGGTTTCTGCCAGCTACTGTATAGTAGGTGCTTTCCCGATTAAAGATGTAGAAACGCCCTGGGCTATGCAGGTGGGCATACTTCTCGGCCATCGAGATGGTCTGCCGGCGAGCAGCGGCCCGGGGCTGGTTAGCAACCGCATAGACACTCCACCCCAGCAGAAGCAGTACCAAGATAGTAAGTAGGACATTTCGAATCGTGCGCAGCGCCGAGCCTCGACTCTGCTCACGCTGCACTTCGCGTCGACTTTGCATGTAATTATTCCCTTCTTACGTCTGACGAACGATTCGTCAACAATCATGTTAATCTTTTTGATTATACCAAAAAATTCAGTCTTACGGGTCCTGATGATTCTTTTTTATAAAATTATTTGCCTCTTCCACCAGTTGATCCGTCGGCAAGGCCTTGGTTGGCAGGTCCTTCGGGAAACTCTTCAGAATAGTTTCTCCATAGCGCCGACTGTGCAAGCGCGAGTCCAGAATGGCTGCCACCCCGTAGTCGTCAGCCGTCCGAATCAGGCGGCCGATTCCCTGACGCAGACGCATTGTGGCCTTAGGCAGGGCCGCACTGTAGAAGGGGTTACGCCCCTGCCGCTTGAGCAGGTCGTTGTAGGCCCGGGTCATGACCTCGTCCGGCGCATCGAATGGCAACCGGGTGATGATCAGGAGCTCCAGGGCAGTTTTTGGCAGGTCAACGCCCTCCCAGAAACTGGAAGCCCCGAGGAGAACCGCATTCTTGCCATTGGCAAACTGCTTCAACAGCTTCTCCCGGCCGCCGGTGATTCCCTGAGCTAAGATATCACGCTGGTCAAAGAGGTCGGTCTCCCGCAGCTGGCTGTAAACCTGCTCGATCATCACCAGCGAATTGAAGAGAATCATCGTCTGGCAATTGGTCTTCTTAGTCAGCCGGTAGATCGTCTTGCTCAGGTAACGAACGTACTCGGCATTGTTCTTGGCATTAGGCACCGGCGCGTCCTTCGCAATCAGCACCCGGGCGTGTTTTTGATAGTCAAACGGCGAGGCAAAGCGCTTGGCCAGGGTTGATTGCCGATCCAGGTCCAGCTGCTGGTAAAGATAGTGGGACCGGCTGGACGAGAAGAGCGTGGCCCCCACGAACAGCGGCTGGGCAAAGTACGGGTAGACATTCTCCGTCAGGTAGTGGTTAGCCTCCAGCAGGCCCCCGCTCAGCCGCATCGCGCTGTACTCACTGGATTGCCGGATGGTGAGCCAGAAGGCCGCTGAATTGCCCCGGTTGCGCAGGGTTTCGTTGTACTTATTCAAGGTCGCATCGGCAGCGGTCAGCTTCGCCATCTGGCTCTGAAACTGGCTCATCAGGTAACGGTCACTCGGCAGCCACCGTTCTGCTTGCTGGGTGAAGATGTGCTGGAGGGCGGAAAAGTGCAGCTGAACACTCCCCAGGGCCTGCTCTAGCTCCATCATTACCGGGCCGCTGACGTCGAGAAGCTGTTGAAGCTGCTGGTTGTCCAGCTCCTGTTCAATCAATTCGTTCTCCCCACCAGCCGTTGACTGTTGGATGAATTGCCGGTAGAGGGCCTGCTGGAAACGATTGAGAGCCTCCTCAATATTGGTCAGGTCCCCCCGCAGGAGTTCCACATTATAGCCGGCCAGGGCGTGATCCGCAAAGATATCGTTTAGGTTGCGGTCCTCCCCATTGCCGACCAGGCCGGCGAGAACGTGGATCGCCGTCCGCAGGTGTGGGAAGTCAAAGCTGCGCCGCGACCGCCGCAGGATGCTCTCACTGAGGTGCTGGGCCTCATCGACCACCAGGTATGGCCGCCGGGTGCCATCCCCCAGCTCCTGGGCGTGGGCAACGAGGTAGGCGTGGTTGGTGATCACAATGTTGGCCTGCTTCAGTCGCTTGTTACGGCGGACAAGAAAATCGTCATTGTAGAGACCGCCCGCTGGATTGAGGCTCTTGACCCCGTGGTGGCGGATCTCAGTGAAGTACGGTGACTGCTGGCTGGTGAGGTTGAGTTCGTCCAGGTCGCCGCTGGTGGTGGAAAGCAGCCAGACCAGGATCCGGGCCTTGAGGAGCTGAACCAGCTTGGAGTCCTCCACTACACTCAGGGAGTGGGCAAATTTGGCCAAGTCCAGGTAGTGGTCGTTTCCCTTCACCACCACGGCATTCATCTTAAACGGCAGGACCGTGTTGAGCTGCTGAACCGCCTGCTGAGCAATCTGCTGTTGCAGAAGATTAGTAGCAGTACTGATGACAATTCGCCGGTCGGGATGGGCAGCGTAGCTTAACGGCAACAGGTAGCCGAGGGTCTTGCCGCTCCCCGTCCCCGCTTCGACGATCATGCTCTTGGGCTCGTCGTGGGTATAGTTATTATAGATGCTGTTCATCATCTTGGACTGAACCGGCCGGACAGTCAGGTGGTCACCGTAAAGCTTGGCCTTCCCCCGCTTGGTCGATGGGTAGCGCGGCGTGGTTGTCGTCTTGTCCACCGTCAGCGGTCGTTGCTTATGGAGGACCAAACCATGGCTGACATAAAGATTCCCAGGCAGCGGTTGGGGATGGTCGACCCGCCGCTCCAGTTCCTTTTCGAAAACTTCAGCCGTCCGCTGCGGCAGGGCCAGTTTCAACTCTACAATTCTTTCCAGGGTCAGGGTCGGCAGCCGGTGCACCCGATCAAGGAGGTCAATCAACAGCTGGGCGGTCGCCTCTGCATCGGAAACCGCACTGTGCGGATGATCGTGTTCAATCTTCAATGAGCCGGTCAGGTCCCGCAACCGGAAGCTCTGGGCAGTCGGCAGCAGAATCTGGCTCATTGTCACCGTATCGATTGCGGGGATGGCCAGCTGCGGGTAGCCCGCCCGCTCCAATTCTGCATTGAGAAATGGAAAATCAAAGTTGACGTTATGGGCCACGAAGATTGTCCCCGACAGCAAACTATAGATTGTCCCGGCAACGTCCTCAAAGAGCGGAGCCCGGCGGACATCCTGGTTATGGATCCCGGTCAGCTGGACAATCGCGTGCGGGATCTTCTCCCGCGGGTTGACCTTGGTCTCAAAATGATTGATGGCCTGGCCATCTTGAACCAGCACACAACCGATCTGGATGATCCGATCACCATGGTTGACGTTGGTCCCGGTCGTCTCCAGGTCCACCACGGCGTAGATTGGCGCCTGCTTATCGCGTTTTTTGCGGCGCGTTTGTTTATTTTTACTCACATTATCACCGAATCTCTTCAATAATTTATACCCTATATAATACACCATCTGCCAAATGTTTGTCTTTTTCAACGGTCAGCGAATAATCGCCAAATATTTAGATTTAGTAACAAGTGCGGGTCGCCCCTTTTCTAATAATCAATTTTAAGTTATGATGAAGAATGGAATTTTTGAGAAGAAAGTAGGTTACGATGGTGAAAGAACAAGGGATTGGCACGAGCCACGCGAAAATCATCTTAATGGGGGAGCACAGCGTCGTGTACGGACAACCGGCAATCGCCCTGCCTCTTCCCGATGTTAAGCTGACGGTCACCCTGACACCTATTGACCAGGGGCAGACGGTAACGAGCCGCTACTTCACTGGCGACTGGCACGACCTGCCTCCAGTCATGCAAGGGGTGCGGCAGCTGATTGCCACACTGGTCGAGCACTTTGACGGAAACGCTGACTGCTGGCACTTAAACATCGACAGCCAGCTTCCTGCCGAGCGTGGAATGGGTTCCTCTGCGGCAACGGCCGTAGCCATTGTCCGCGCCTTTTTCGACTATTACGATACCCCGCTCAGCCGGCACGAGCTACTGGCATTGGCCGATGTTGAGGAGCAGATTACCCACCGCAGTCCGTCCGGTTTGGATGCGGCAACGGTCAGTTCCAAGACGCCGCTCTATTATATTAAGGGCCATGAGGGAACCCCGATTCCAATGAACCTGCAGGCAACGATGGTGATTGCTGATACTGGTGTCAAAGGGGCTACTAAGGAGGCCATCATGGCGGTTCAGGAATTGCTCAAGACAGATCACGAGCACGCCCAGACCCACATCGAGCATCTGGGACAATTGGTTGACAACAGTCGGCAGTTCCTGGCCAAGGGGGAAGTTTTCAAGTTAGGTACAACGTTAAACGCTGCCCAGCAGGATCTTCAGGCCCTCCAGGTCAGTGACGACCAGCTCGACCACCTGATCGACGTAGCCATCCATCACGGTGCCCTGGGGGCTAAGCTGACCGGCGGCGGTCGCGGCGGTTGCATGTTTGCCATCACCCGGACCGCTTTGGGGGCCCGTAAGCTGGCTGCTATTCTTAAAGACAACGGCGCGCGGCAAACCTGGATTCAACCACTAGATACGACACGAGGTGAAAACTAATGGCAACGGCCAAAGCACATACTAATATTGCCCTGGTCAAGTATTGGGGGAAGAAGGACCAGGATCTGATTATCCCACAGACGGACAGTCTTTCAATGACCCTCGACGAGTTCTACACCACTACCCGCGTCGTCTTCGATCCAGCACTTACGGCCGAACAGATCACGGTCAATGACCAGCCGGTAACCGGCAAGGGCGCCGAACGGATCACCAAGTTCTTAGATATTGTCCGTCAAATGAGCGGTCGTCAAGACTTTGCCCGGGTTGATTCGCATAATCACGTGCCGACCGCAGCCGGGCTGGCCTCGTCCGCCTCGGCCTTCGCTGCCCTGGCCGGGGCCGCTAGCCGGGCTGCAGGACTGCAGCTCAGTCGCCGCGACCTTTCGCGGCTGGCTCGCCGTGGCTCAGGTTCAGCGACCCGATCGATCTACGGCGGTCTGGTCGAATGGCACCGGGGGCATGACGATGCCACTTCATACGCTGAGCCGATCATGGAAAAGCTCGACTTCGGTCTGGAGATGCTGGCCATTATGATCAACACGGGCCGCAAGAAGATTTCCAGCCGGCATGGGATGCAATCCAGCGTGATCACTTCACCCTACTACGCCAGCTGGAAAGAAGTGGTCGCTAACGACATGGAAACCATGAAGGCTGCGATCCAAGCCAAGGACATTCCCGCCATCGGTCACATTGCTGAGGAGAACGCCCTGCGGATGCACGCCCTGACCCTTTCCGCGGATCCGGGCTATACCTACTTTAATAATGAAACCCTGACGGCCATTCAGGCTGTTCGGCAGCTGCGCGATCAGGGAATTAACTGTTACTTTACAATGGATGCAGGCCCCAACGTCAAGGTCATCTACGACCGGCGCGATCGGGAACGAATCGTCAACGGGCTTGCGCAAACCTTTGCACCGGAGCGACTGGTCGTTTCAACGGCCGGACCGGGGATTGAAATTTGGGATGAAAACAACTGATTAATTATAGGGGGACAATTAAACTTTGATTACTGAAAAAGCGCCTGGGAAGTTGTACATTGCTGGTGAATACGCGGTCGTCGAGAATGGCTACCCAGCCATCCTGGTGGCCCTCGACCAGTTCGTCACCTGCACTATCAAGGACAGTGCTCGTGAGGTTGGCCAGATCATCAGCCAGCAATACACCAACGACCAGCTGAACTGGCGACGGATGGGTGACCGGATGGTGGTCGATAAGCGGGATAACCCGTTCTCGTACATTCTCTCGGCCATCCGGATCACGGAGGAGTACGCCCGGAGTTTTGAACGGGAGCTGCGGATCTACGACATGCAGATCGATAGCCAATTGGATAGTGCCAACGGCCGGAAATACGGTCTGGGCTCCTCTGCAGCCGTCACAGTTGCGACTGTCAAGGCCCTCTGCCACTACTACCACCTGCCCGTCACCAAGGACGAGATCTTCAAACTGGCAGCCATTGCCCACTTCGAAGTCCAGGGCAATGGGTCCCTGGGTGACGTGGCGGCCTCAGTTTACGGCGGCTGGATCTCCTATCACTCCTTTGACCGGCAGTGGCTGGCCCAGCAGCGCAAGTATCTCGACCTGAAGAGCTTGATCGACCTCCCCTGGCCAGACCTCAAGATTGAATCCCTCAAGGCACCGGAAAACCTGGAACTTCTGATCGGCTGGACCGGAAAGCCAGCTTCAACCTCCCAGCTGGTTGACAAGATCTCTCTCTTCAAAGCGCGCCAGCAGGACGAATATCACCGCTTCTTGGAAGACAGCCGGACCTGCATCCAGCGCATGGTAGAAGGCTTCCACCAGCAGGACCTCGACACCATTAAGCGGGAAATCCGCTTTAACCGGCACCTGCTCAAGCAGCTCGGTACCAACTCTGGCGTCGATATTGAAACGCCGGTCCTCAACCGGCTCTGCCAGATTGCTGAGCACTTCGGCGGTGCGGCCAAAACTTCCGGGGCCGGCGGTGGTGACTGCGGGATCGTGGCCATTGACCAGAGCGCCGACTTCAAGGCCGTGCTCAAGTCATGGACCAAGGAGAAGATCGAGCAGCTTCCCCTCTCCGTCCACTTCATCGACGACATCAAGTACACCGTGCAGGAACACCTGCCATTAATCTAAAAGCATTAAGCGGCAATGACAATTCAGTTTGCCACGGCCCCTTTTTAGGAGGGATAAGAAA
>DWZB01000013.1 GCA_019118405.1 Candidatus Limosilactobacillus gallistercoris | reverse complement strand
CCGGGAGATGATCAGCATGCCATCCTCGTGGTCAATCCCCATCGAGTCCAGCAAATCATTGAAGGCCGGATCATCCGGAATGGCAAATTGGCCCTGGAGGCTCAGCTTATCCTCCCCCCGGCGGATATACTCCTGCGATCCCCGGCCGCCCGCCAGGAGACCAACCGCATCAATAATGATTGATTTTCCGGCCCCGGTTTCCCCAGTCAGGACCGTCATTTGGCTGGCAAAATCTAGGGTCAGGTGCTTAATGATCGCCAGGTTATCAATTGTCAATTCTTGCAGCACACGCTCACCCGCCTTAGTTATTTGTTAATTCGTTCAGCTTATTTTCCAATCGGCTCGCCGCCTCGGCTGAAGTACAGACAATCAGCACACTGGCGTCATCCCCAATCGTCGTAAAAATCTCCGCGTAATCTGCCCGCCGCAGGAGAACAGCAACTACCGGTCCATTTCCCGGGTGGACCGTCAGCGCCAAGAAACGATCGCTGCGCTTTAATTTCATCAGGCTGTCCTGCAGAACACCTTTCAACTGCTGGTCATCACTTTGCTGCCGATATGCCGGCAGACCGTAACGGTAACCGCCGTCTTCAGCCGGAATCTTCACCAGCTGCATTTCCTTGATATCGCGTGAAATTGTCGCCTGCGTGACCCGTAATCCCAATTCGTTCAGGCGCTTGACCAGGTCCTCCTGGCGCTCAATGCTTTCCGCCGTAATGATTTCTCGAATCTTCTCCTGACGTTCTGCCTTTTTCATAAAAACTCCCTACTTTTCCTTTTGACTTAGATCCTGATCGGCCGCCGCCAGTACCCGGTCAATATCAACTGCTACGGATATGGATCCCGGCTGATCAGTCAGCTTGAGGTGCGCCAGGAATTCAATGTTGCCCTGGCCACCCTTGATCGGTGAATAGTCAAGTCCCAACACGTTAAAATGGTCCTCGTTGGCAAACTGAAGGACCTCCTCCAAAACAGCGCGGTGAACGGCATGGTCACGGACAATCCCGTGCTTGCCGACATGCTCCTTGCCCGCCTCAAATTGCGGTTTGATCAGGGCCACCACTTCGCCGCCCATCTTCAGAATCTTGGCCAGCGGCGGCAGAATCAGCCGCAGGGAGATGAAGGAGACGTCAATTGAGGCAAACTCCGGCTGGCCATGGGTGAAGTCGTCCAGGGTACTGTAACGAAAGTTGGTCTGCTCCATTACCACTACCCGCGGGTCCTCCCGCAGTTGCCAAACCAGCTGGTTGGTTCCCACGTCCAGGGCATAGCTCAGCTTAGCACCATTTTGCAGCATCACATCAGTGAAGCCGCCGGTCGACGAGCCGATGTCTAAGACTGTCTTATTCTCGACACTGATATTGAAGACTTTCAGCGCCTTAGCCAGTTTCAGGCCGCCCCGGCTGACGTAGGGCATCTTGTGGCCCTTCATGTGCAGGGTTGTCGTCACCGGAATCTTTTGTCCCGGCTTATCGAGGCGCTCGTTGTTCTTCCCCAGGATTTCGCCAGCCATCACCGAGCGTTTAGCCTGTTCCCGGGAATCAAAAAGTCCCTGCTGGACTAACAATACATCTACGCGTTCTTTTTTCATGCTTAAAATTCCTCTACAACTTAAAATATGCTAAAAACTGATCGTAACCAGCAAACGACCGCCCCGTCAGCTCACCGAGCTTAGTCTGGGCCGCCTTGGCTGACTGCAGCGCCTTGTGCAATTGCTCCTCGGCCCCCGCGACTCCCAGCAGCCCCGGGTAGGTATTCTTGTGCTCACCGGCATCCTTGTGAACCTGCTTCCCCATCTGGGCAGTAGTTCCCAAGACATCCATCAGGTCATCGTATATCTGGAAGGCCAGGCCAAACTGGGCGCCAAAGTCTGCCAGCGCCGCCTTGACCGGCCGTGACTGGTTGGTAATGATTCCCCCAGCCAGGACGGCATAACGGAGCAGGGCCCCGGTCTTTTGCCGATGAAGGTAGCGTAACTGGTCAAGGTCCAGCTGGTGCCCCTCGCCCTCAATATCACGGGCCTGACCGGCAACCATCCCCGCAGGACCAGCCGCCTGGGCCAAGGCCAAGGTCAGCTCGGCCCGGATGGCGGCCGGCAAGCCGTTATCGGTCACCCACTGAAAGGCCAGCGTCAGCAAGCCATCCCCCGCCAGCGTTGCCATCCCGGCACCGTAACGGCAGTGGTTAGTCGGCTTCCCCCGGCGCAGGTCATCATTGTCCATCGCCGGCAGGTCATCGTGAATCAGGGAATAGGTGTGGAGGAGCTCCAGAGCGGTAGCGGCGTGTATGACGTTTTCATCCACCGTGCCGCCCAGCATTTCAACTGTTGCCAGGGTCAGGGCCGGCCGCAGACGTTTACCGCCCGCCATCAGCGAGTAGCGCATTGAGGAATATAAAGTGGCTTGGTCAACGTCAGCTACCAGGTGATCACTAAGGTAGTCGTCGATGCTTGATTTTAGTTCACTAATCGTCTGTACCATGATTAACCCTTCACCTGGTCTCCGCTACCATAACCGCGGTTGCCGCCACCGTTGTTACTGGGGTCATCATCACTGCCCTCGTAGACCTTCTCGCTGCCATCGTCATCAATCAGGTGGCCAAGGGTCTTCTCCGCGTTGGTCAGCTTACCCTGCAATTCCTTCGAGAGCTTGATCCCCTCCTGAAACTGCTGCAATGCTTCTTCCAACGGGACATTTCCCTGTTCCAGCTGGTTGACGATTTGTTGCAATTGGGCCAGCTGTTCTTCAAATGTTGGTTCTTCTTTTGTTGCCATTACTTATTCTCCTGTTCCTTGATCTTCGTAATCTTCGCCATTGCCTGGCCATCCTTAAAATGCAGCTGGACTTCCTGGCCGACTTCCAGCTGGCCAGCCTGGTTGACCACGCGTTTATCCTTCGTGACGTAGGTATAGCCACGTCCCATGATCTTCAGCGGACTGAGCGCATCCAGCTGCCGGATCAGGCCGGTCAGTTGGTCCTGCCGCCGCTGGTAATCTGTCAGGGCGTTGGTCCGCAGCTGCTTGGTCAGCTGGGCCACCAGTTGTTCCTGCTGACTGAGCTGGTGCCGCGGCGAAGTAGCAGCCAGCCGGCTGGTCAATTGCTGCAGCTGGGCCTTTCGGTTGACAAACATATTTTGCTGCAGCTGAACCAGTTGCTGGGTCAGCTGGTCAATCTTCTGGGCGTAGTTCTCGTACAGCCGGGTTGGCTGCTGGAAAATGTAGCTCTGAGTCT
Organism: Candidatus Limosilactobacillus gallistercoris; assembly: GCA_019118405.1. Lineage (GTDB taxonomy): Bacteria > Bacillota > Bacilli > Lactobacillales > Lactobacillaceae > Limosilactobacillus > Limosilactobacillus galli. The sequence goes on along the minus strand of DWZB01000013.1, from coordinate 14,281 downwards.
GCTTGGCCAATTCCTTCTTGGCAAAGGCAAGCCGGTTCTGCATCGCGTTGGCCAGCCGGTTTTGGCTATCCTGAATTGCCAACAGGGTCTCCGTCAGGACCGGGGTAGCCAGCTCAGCCGCAGCCGTCGGGGTAGCGGCCCGCTGGTCAGCCACCAGGTCGGCAATTGTGGTATCCGTTTCGTGACCGACCGAGGAGATCACAGGGATCTTGCTGTCGGCGATGGCCCGGGCAACCACTTCCTCGTTAAACGGCCAGAGATCCTCAATCGAACCCCCGCCACGACCAATGATCAGGGTGTCAAAGTCGCCGCGTTCGTTGGCCCGCTTGATCTGACGGGCAATGTCAGCCGCGGCTTTTTCGCCCTGAACCACCGTCGGGTAGAGAACCACCTGGGCGATCGGGTAGCGCCGCCGGACGGTCGTGTTGATATCCCGGATCACCGCCCCGTCCAGACTGGTAACCACCGCGATTCGCTTCGGAAACTTGGGGAGCGGCTTCTTCGGCAGGTTAAACAGGCCCTCCGCGCTCAACTTCTTTTTGAGTTGTTCAAAGGCCACGTAGAGCGAGCCGACGCCATCCGGCTCCATCTTATCAATATAGATCTGGTAACGGCCGTTCCGCTCATACAAACCGACGTGGCCTACCACCAGGAGTTTCATCCCCTCCTCGGGACGGAACTTAACCTGGCGGAACTTGCTCTCAAACATGACCGCATCGATCACCGCCCCATCATCCTTCAAGCTGAAGTACTGGTGCCGTTGCCGCAGACGGAAGTTCGACAACTCCCCCGTCAGATAAACGGTCTGCAGGTAAGGATCCCGGTCAAATTTGAGTTTCAGGTATTTAGTCAGTTGACTTACCGTTAAATACTTACTTCTGTCCATTGTGTCTCCATTCTGCCAGGTCAACCGTCTGCTGCATCAGACTGGCGATGGTCATCGGACCAACCCCGCCCGGTACCGGCGTGATCAGGCTCGCTACATCCTGGACGTGTTCGAAATCGACGTCTCCCGTCAGTTTACCAGATGACAAGCGGTTGATACCAACATCAATTACGACAGCACCCGGTTTAACGTCTTCCGCCTTAATCAGGTGCGGGCTGCCCGCCGCGACCACCAGGATATCTGCCTGGCGCGTGGCGGCCGCCAGGTCACGGGTATGACGGCTGGCCAGAGTGGTTGTCGCATTAGCATTGTTTAAGAGGGCCGCCATCGGTTTGCCGACCAGGATGCTCCGGCCGACAATCGTGGTATTCTTCCCCGCCAATTCAACATGATGGTGGTGCAGCATGGTCATGACGCCCCGCGGGGTGCAGGCCACTGGGTAATTCCCCGGCTGGTTAGCATAGAGCTTTCCCAGGTTGGTCGGGTGCAGGCCATCGATGTCCTTATCGGGCCGGATGGCATTCGTAATTGCCTGGCCGTCCAGCTGGTCGGGCAGCGGCTCTTGAACTAGGATCGCGTCGATCGTGTCATCATGGTTATACTGGTCCACCGCTGCCATCACGGTTACCTGGTCAACGTCGGCAGGGAACTTCTTCAGGATCGACTTGATGCCGAGCTTCTCAGCCTTGCGCTGCTTGTTGCGGGTGTAGATGACACTGGCCGGGTCCTCACCAACGAGGATCACGACGATCCCCGGTTGAATTCCCCGGCTGGCCAGTTTGGCAACCCGCTCTTTAGTCTGCTGGTTCAGTTCTTTAGCCAACTTTCGTCCGTCAATTACTGTCGCCATTGCAAATCCCCCTTAAAGATTAAGTGTCAAGACTTATTTTACCATGTTCATTATGGGGCACAAAGGCCCGCAAAAGTCCCAAAAAACGCTGATCCTCGCCCAGCAAGTGATCAGCGTTTTTTCATTTAATTTGATAGTTGACGTTCGAACTTTCCCAAAGCCCCATTGATGAACTTCCGGGACTTATCATTGCTGAAAGTCTTAGCGAGTTCCAGGGCTTCGTTGATAGCAACGGCTGCTGGAACATCGTCAACGTATTGTATCTCGAACAGGCCTAAGCGCAGGATGACCAGGTCCGGCTTAGCCAAACGGTCAATCGTCCACTCGTCGGCTAAGAGTGAACTGATCTCCTGGTCCAGTTCTCCCTGGTGCTCATTGACCCCTTCAACCAGGGTCTTGAGGTATTCGGGAATCTGGTGCTGGTCGTGATGTGGAATTGATTGGTAAATCGTAGCAAGGTCGGCATCTGAATCTGTCTGCAGGGCAAACAGAACCTGGAAGGCCTCCTCACGAACTTGGTGTCGGCTTAAACTCATTCGTGATCCCCCGCTTCTTCTTCGTCCTTCTTCTCGCCAAAGATGTCATCCGGGTCAACAGTCTGGTCTTCTGCCGCCGCTACAATGCCCTTCACATGGACATTAACTTCGATGACCTGCAGGTTAGTCATCAGCGCTACCTGCTGCTTGATCCGCTCCTGAATCAGGCCGGCAACCTTTGGCACGGAAACACCATATTCAACATAAACATCGACGTCAATTGCCAATTCATCCTGGTCATTAGCAATCTTCACACCGCGCCGGTAGTCAGAACGCCGACCCAAAAGCTCACTCACACTGTTGGCAAACGTGCCGTACATCTTCGAAACACCGTCGACTTCACTAGCGGCAATTCCGGCAATGATCTCCAGTACCCGTGGGGCGATCTGGATCGTACCCAGAGACTGATCATCACTATTGAGGATAATCTTCGAATCTTCTGCCATTACTAGTCCTCCACTTCTCTTCGTCATCGGGTGATCATACCCAATTTAAGATTACTTATTCTATTTTGCACTAAACAAGGATAAAAATCAATATTCCCCGGCTCATTCGGCAAAAGCAACCGAGTTCACCAGATGAACCCGGTGATTATACCAATCATGAACAACTAAATCCGCCCGGGTGCTGGTGAAATCGCCAAAGGAAAGCGCCCGGTCCGCATCAACCAGTTTGATCACTGCATCCGAATCAGGAAGCGGGCGGGCAAACCGGGCCACCGTGATGTGTCCAGATTGGGTCGCATAGCGCTCCTGGACCGGCAGATCGGCTCGGGCAAGCCGATCACGCAGCCTGGCCCGCAGCGTCGCTAACGATCCTGAGTAGAAGCCTTTGACCATCACAGCCCCCGGACTCAGCATCAGTCCGGCCAGGTGCCAATCAATCGCTGGCGCCTCTGCCACCGTCTCAGCGACCACCCGCCGATAGTCTGCCAGCCGAGCAGGGTCCAGGTGAAAGCCAGGGTGCGCCCCGATAATATCCATAACGGTAATGTGCATATCCGCCGCCGGGTAACAGTAGAGCCCCCGGTCGGCAGTTTTCAGCGGTTGCAGGGCAAAGTTAATGTTGCGGGTGACGTGGGCCGGCAGGTGCAGGATCAGGGCCAACCCCCGCCGGTCATCGTTGCTCACGCCCAGGTAGGGATCAACCTCTTCCTGGTGCGCAGCCAGCGCCTGGTGGCCGTGCTCATCGATTGCGGCATAGAGTGCTTGTAAATCTTTCATCGTCAGTCGCCCACAATAATCAGGTCGGTGGGGGCTGTCGTCAAGACCTGCGGTCCGCCATGAGTAACCACGACGTCATCCTCGATCCGGACACCGCCGATCTCAGGAATGTAAATCCCCGGTTCGACCGTAATTACCTCGTTGTTATGTAGCTTCACGTCCGTGGCGGCCGGGCCATAACTGGCAGGTAGTTCATGCACCGCCAGACCAATCCCGTGTCCCATCCCGTGGTTGAATTCGTCGTCGTAGCCAGCCGTGGCGATCAGCTTGCGCCCATAGGAATCGAGAACATCCCCGCGTTCCCCAACCTTGATGTGGTCAATCACCTCTTGGCGGGCCGTGTTGACAATCTCGTAGACGTCACGCAACTCGGGATCGATTGAACCGACCGCAAACGTCCGGGTCATGTCGGCGGTGTAGCCGTCCACGAAGTAACCGAAGTCCAGGGTCACCACGTCCCCGTCGCCGATCACCCGGTCACCGGCTGTGGCGTGCGGTTTAGCCGAGTTCTCGCCGCTGGCCATGATGGTCAGGAAAGAGGCCCCGCTGGCCCCATGCTCCTTCATCCAGAAGTCCAGCTGATTGGCTAGTTGGCGCTCCGTCATCCCCGGGCGAACCTGGTTCAGCACATATTGATAACCCTGAGCCTGGAGGTCGGCGGCCCGCTGCAGTTTCGCCAGTTCACCACTGTCCTTGATCATCCGCATCTTCTCGATCAGGTTGGTAAAGGGAACGATATCGGCCACCATCACCTCATCCAAAACGTCATAGAGACGGTAGGAGAGGGTGTCCTCGTAGCCCAGGACAGTTACCTTAAGGGCCTGGCAGATCCGGTTGAGGGCCCCGTAATAGTCCCGCGTGATGGTCGCCACCACCTCATCACTGTCAAATTCCTCCAAGGCCAGCTGGTAGCGGTCATCGGAGACAATGATGGCATCGTTTTTGGTAATCAGCAGGTAGCCATCCCCCGCCATCAGGTCAAAACCGGTTAGGTAGAAAATGTTGTCATGATTGGTAACCAGAAAGGCATCAATGTAAAGCTTTTCCAAGCGCTTCTGCAATCGTTCGATCCGTGTCATTTCAATCCCCCGTTTCTTTAAACGAAAAAAGCACCGCGCAAGGCAGTGCTCCTAATATTTATTCGGCAACTGGGTAAACAGATACCTTCCGCTTGCTACGGCCCATGCGTTCAAACTTAACAACGCCGGCAACCTTAGCGTAGAGAGTATCATCGCCACCACGGCCCACGTTTTCACCTGGGTTGATGTGCGTACCACGTTGACGGTAGATGATTGAACCAGCAGTAACTACTGAACCATCAGCAGCCTTGGTCCCGAGACGACGACCAGCTGAGTTCCGACCGTTGGCAGTGGAACCGCCCCCCTTGTGGTGGGAGAAGAATTGCAAATCCATAATCATAGTTGTTCACCTCCAGCAATGAACTAATTTAACATTTTAACTTCAATGTTATCTGGATAACTCTCCTGAATATCCAAGAGACCATTCAGGAGAGTTTCCAACAGGAGCTGACTATCATGATCGCTCCTGAGTCCGGTAACTTTCAAAAAGCCGCCGTTATCATTGTCGCTCTCAATTACTGGATGGACCTGAACAAGCTTATCCAAGCCATTGATCACTGAGATTGACAATGCTGAAACCGCCGCACAGACGATATCCTGGCCATAGGGACCAGCATCGGCGTGGCCGGTAATCTGAAATGCGGTGATCCGCCGATCCGAATCTAAATTAAAATGGGCCCGAATCATTGTCTCACCTCCGCATTAAGCATTAATCTTGTTGATCGTAACCTTGGTGTATGGTTGACGGTGACCTTGCTTAGTGTGGGTGTGCTTCTTTGGCTTGTACTTGAAGGTAACAACCTTCTTTTCCTTGCCTTGCTTGTCAACAGTACCTTCAACAGCAGCACCATCAACAAATGGCGTACCGATCTTGGTATCGTCGCCGCTGACCAGGACAACCTTATCAAAGGTTACCTTGTCACCCTGCTTAGCATCAAGCTTTTCAACAAAGATTGACTTACCTTCTTCAACCTTGTATTGCTTGCCACCAGTAACAATAATTGCGTACATATTGTGCACCTCCTTAGTATCTAAGACTCGCCGAATCAAGCAGCAAATGCTTTAAACTTGATAGCGCGCGGTTGTAGTTGTTGGTTCACAAATACAACGTTTGTATGATAGCAAATTTTCATCTCATCGTCAACCGAAAAATTCAAAAAGAAAACAGCCGTCGAAATGGCGGCTGCTGGACAACTTCTCGGGGTTAAATCTCTTCTACAACGGAGTCCTTTTCACCACTAAAGAAGCTCACAAGCGATGCCCCCTCGCTGTTTAACTGGTTGAGCATCTTGGCGGTACTCAGGGTCATATAACGAGAGGTGTAAATCATCCCATCCTCAAGCCAATGACTGACCAGGCCAAGGAATGCTGAACAGATGAAGGAAATCTGCAAATTCAAAGGAACTTCAAGCTGTTTTTGATTATCAGTAATAGCGTTACCATACGTAGTTATGTAATTAGCCAAGCGGTTATAGAATCGCTCATAGAAACCATTATTGTTTTCATCGTTCAAAAGAACATCAAAAATATCGGCATTTTTTTCGATATACTGGAATGCCTTCTGCAGAGAAATCACCTGCACTGTCCGCTCTTTTGACAAGCCAAAGTTCTCACTATCCACCATCACCTGGGCAAAGAAATCATCGAGAATGTCCTTCATCGCAGACTCAATAAAATCCTGCTTGTCGCGGTAGTGAAGATAGAAAGTTCCGCGGGTGATGTTGGCAGTTTCGGTAATCTTCTGCACGCTGATATTTTCAATCTTGTAACGACGCATCAGATAAACAAGAGCCTTGCGCAAACTGTTACGAGTCTTGATTACGCGCGGATCTGTTTTATTAACAGCCATAAATCATCATCCCTTCATTGATAAGCTTAAGTTCCCCCTTACTTCTATACTTCTACCACTGTTAAGTATAACGGTATTGTAAGCGCTTTGTCAAATAAAATAGCCATTCATTCTAACAAAAAATTTATGCTATATAAGACAATGTTGACATCGCCGTACTTAAGATTATATACTTAGTGCTGTCTGGAACGGTAGCTCAACTGGATAGAGCATCGGTCTTCTAAACCGAGGGTTGCGGGTTCGACCCCCGCTCGTTCCATCCTATCTTCTTAATGCAATAACGTTTGGCGGTATTTTGTACCTCAAACGTACCCCAAATAAAAAGCGCAAGTACTAAGACAGTACCTGCGTTTTTTAGTAATATATCCCGAATTATTTAAGATTTTCCATTGATTGTTACAAAATGATTGCAAAATCAGCAAAAAGTAACAATAATGTTAAATAGAAGATTGATTTGGGGTGATTAATTATGTTGCCATTATTGATTATTGTATTAATTCTCGTCGGATCGGTCATCGGTAACATTGTGGCAAACAACCGGGTTCCCGGCAAGCACAGCGCTGCCGCTCGTGACCGGAAAGCATAAGCCTATATTTCAACTTCATAAAAAAGAAGTCCTAAGACATCTCATGGTGCCCTAGGGCTTCTTTTATTAGTCTTCTTCATATTGTTTAGCAACACTAGCCAGCATTTCCAAATATTCTTTCTGCAGATCAGCGGGCTGGTAACCAAAGTCGACGATCCCCATCTTCAGCAAGAGATGCCAGGCATGCCGAAAGTCTTCCTGCCGGTGGCTATAGTAGGCACCGTTCAAGAAGTGCTTAACCGCCAAGTATTCCTTGTTCAAATCGGCCAGCTTCGTCGATTGCTTGGCCGTCGTGACCCGTTGCCATTGCTCGTCATCCATTACTACCAGGTGGGTCCACTGCTTCTTCGCACTAAACAGCAGCAGGAGCGCCAGACTATTCAGGTAACTCCGCTGCGCCCGTGCCGGATCAGCGGTCCCCTGATCGAGGACGTCAGCCCACCCCGCGGCCTGAGCGAAGTCGGCCAGTTGGCAATCTAATTGGACGAAGATGGTCTGCTGACGGGTTGCCGGACCAATCAGCAACTCCTTGGCATCATCAATCGTCAGCTCAAGGTCAACCACCGTATGCAGCATCTTGGTAATATCTAACATTTAATCATCCTCATCATGCTTTTCCTGATCTGCTGTTTCATCGTCTGCCGGCTCATTATCGACCGCTTCTGCCAGTTCTGCATCAGCTGCCGCAGCCGGCGCTTCGGATTCTGCCGAACTTGTTGCGGCCGGGCGGTCGGCCGCCGCGTCCTCATCATCAGCAATAATCAGCCGCTCCGAGCGGACTGCCAATGCATCCCGGTCAGCAAGGTACCACTGCCGAACCATGGTGTAATGAAGCAGGATGTCAAAGAAGGAAACCTGCTCACCCGGATCCTTAACCTGGAAGGCCCATTCCTGACTATAGTCGTCGGGGTCAAAGGACAGGTCAAACTTAATTCCCTGATCCAACAGCAATTCCGCTCCGCTGTTATGCGGCAAGTTCATCAGCATGTAGTCGGTCTCGCCCGTTTTGACAAAGAGACGGTCAATCACGGTCAGCTGCAGGTCCGGCTTCTGAAGCTTGAACCGCTGGTCGTTAGCGGTATTCAGGATCCCGAGGTTAATCGTAAAGTTGAGATCATCGGCCAATTCGTTGGCAAACTCAATCAACGGCTTGATGGCATCCCGCAGCTCCAGGTCGCTGTGCTTCTTGAGGGCGTAGACAATGAAGTAGTTCACGAGGGCCCGGTTATTGAACTGGAATAGGCGTTGCTTGAGGTTCATGTAGAAAATCGGCTGCTGCTGGGTCTGCTCAGTGAAGGCCGCTTCACCGTTGTTGCTGACCACAAACTTGAAAATGGCGTCTTCCAGGGAACCCACTGTGGCCACAAACTCATGCCGCCCGTTCTCATCAACCGTTACGCTGGTGACGTTATGCATTTCCAGCAACCGGCCCATGAAGAGCATGCAGTAGTCGGCCGCCTGGTAGTGCTGTGGAAAATCAACAAAGGCATTATGCAAGTCCTGTTCAGCCAGCTTCTCAGCAGCCGCCAGGAGCTCCTCAGCATCATCGGTCTGGGTCAGCTGATCGAGCAGGTCAACATACTGCTGGCCGCGCTTCAGAACCTGCTTAAAGGAATCCGAAAGGGCATTGATCTTGGCAGTCGGTGAATTTTCAATCTTGTTACTAGTCATCTGCGTTCACCTGCTTCCCTGCATCCTTATCGTCAGCCAGGCTCTTGAGGTAGTCGGCATAGAGGTTGCGATTAGCCAGCTCGAAGTCCTCAAAGCTCCCGAAGGTGTCCGTGATACTCTTCTGTTCATAGCTCAGAATGGTATTCTCCTTGGAGAGGGCCAGGACAACCTGTTCGTTTTCCTTGATCGTCTGGGCCGCCGTCCGGGATTCGGTCTCCTCATCCTCCAGCTTTTGCAACTGGGCTACCAGTTCTTCTCGGGTCGCCCGGTTCCGGCTGGATTCAAACAAGCCAGAATGGGAGTTGATATCCTTGAGTTCCTCTTGGATGTGCTGCCGCTTCTCTTCCCGTTCCCGTTGGTGATCAATCAATTCCTGCAGGCGATCATTTTCGCTGGAGATCTTGTTGATCCGGTCACTGTTGTAGCGCTTGTTCTTCCGGGCCAGGGCAAAGGACTTGTTTAACATCTCGTACTCGGTCTGGTCGAATGAGAACCGGACATTCAGCACGTCCAATTCACCAAAGCGGCGCCGGTCCCACCAGTTACCAAAGTAGATCCGGTAGTGGCCGGTCTGGTACTCTTCATAATAGAAGAATGGGTAGGCCTTCCCCAGGTACTTGATCAGGTTGACACTGAGGTAACTGCTCAATTGGTCAGCCAGGTCATCCACCAGGCTCATCACGCCCTCATCGTTGGGCTGCTGCTCACGGTGTTCAATTTCCTTAGCATAACGTTGATTATCCAATAACCGGTAAACATCGCGGTCCTGATGCTGGTCGATGGCCCGATCTAATTCCTGAAGGTACTTAACCTTGGTCTCGATCCGACCCTTTATTTCTTGACTAACATCTACGGCCTTATTATCTTGCTTTTCACTTGCCATAAACATTTCTCCTTGTCTGAGTACTAGTTTAATCTTAGCCAACTTTTAATAAATTTTAAAGAAGCAAATTGACAATTGAGGACTTTCTTAACAAGTTAATCATTCAACATTGTAATCTTTATAATATGAATTATAATATATGTAACAGATATTTTACTTCCGTACGATATCTGTTACCCAACGGAGCGTTTCGAAAAGAGGCGAAGTTATTATGGCACTGAGCAAACAAGAACGTAAGGAAATGGCTCGTAAGGCCATGGAAAAGCGTGGAAACAAGAAGCCTGATGGCTCTGGTTTCGCAAAGCTTGATGAAGAAGCCAAGAAACTGAGTGACTAAGCTTTTTGAAACAATCCAAATTAAAAGAGCAAGCAATTTCGGTTGCTTGCTCTTTTTCTATTGCCTATTTTTGCTGATTTTGGCAGAAATGTTCCAGCCGGTCCATCCCCGCTTTGATCTGGTCCATCGCCGTCGCGTAGCTGAACCGCAGGTACCCCTCGCCACCGGCACCGAAGAAGGTTCCGGCAGTCACGGCCACGTGGGCCTCTTCGGCCAGCTGGTAAATCAGCTTGGTGTCATCCTGGTTCAGGAAGGATGGAATCTTGGTGAAGATGTAGAAGGCCCCCATCGGCCGGGTGCACTTGAAGCCCATCTTCTCTAAGCGAGCCAGCATATAGTCACGTCGTTCAATGTACTGCTTATCCATCGCCGTGATCGCATCCGTGCCCCCGCGCAGGGCCGCCTCGGCTGCATCCTGGGTGAAGGTCGCAATGTCCATCATGATAAAGGAGTGAACCTTGAAGATCTCACTGGTAATGTCCTTCGGCGCACAGAGGTAGCCGATCCGCCACCCGGTCATGGCATAGGATTTTGAGAAGCCGTTGGCCAGGATGGTCTGGTCTGGCAGGGCCTTGGCCATCGAGGCGTATTCACCATCGTAGTTAAGTTCACTGTAAATCTCATCACTGATGGCAAAGATCGGCTTCCCCTTGATCAGGGCAGCCAGGTCGTTAAGCTCCTGCTGAGTGTAGACGACCCCGGTTGGGTTGGCCGGGTTGACAAAGATGATGGCTTTGACCCGGTCGCCATACTTGTCGAGGTACTTCTGCAGAAGCGCTGGCGTCAACCGGAAGTCAGTCGCCGAGGTATCGACTTCCACCGCCTTGGCCCCGCCGATGATGGCGTCCGGACCGTAGATGGAGAAGGTCGGCGTCGGCACCAAGACCACGTCGCCGGGGTTGGTAACGGCGGTGATGGCCGCGTACGCCCCCTCGGTGACCCCGTTCGTGATCAGGATCTCGGTTTGCGGATCGTAGTGCAGGCCGTAGCGTTCAGCCAAATTGTCGGACACCGCCTGCAATAGGCCAGCCGTTCCCCGTTGCGGCGCATAGTGGGTCCGGTTGTTTTCAAGGGCCCGGATTCCCGCCTGCTTAACATATTCCGGGGTATCAAAGTCCGGTTCCCCAAGAGTGAACTTGATCACGTCTGGAATCTTAGAAACAAACGTTGAGAAGTCAAAAAGCTTCAGCGTCGGTACATCGTTTAGCGTGGCACGCATGTGCTTGCTCATTTCAACCATTAATTATCATGTCCCTTCTTGAAAAATGATGTCACGTTAACTATAGCCTACCTGATTTGTGCAATAGTGGTCAAGCCATTTCACAACAAAAGCCGGACGGTCATCCCGTCCGGCTTTATTCATAATATTTACTTGAATGCGGCAATCATCCGGTCAAGCAATTCAATATCGGTCTTGCGTGAGTAAATGTCCATGATCTCGAAGATCTGTGGAGCAGAGGTAGCCCCGGTGAAGGCCAGGTTCAATGGGAAGTAGAGGTACCGACCCTTGATGCCAGTTTCCTTGCCAACTTCCTTGATAGCTTGGCTGTAATCGAGGTCGTCGCCACCGTTGACCAGCTTGTCCTTCAGACCGTTCAGAACGGCGAGTACGTCGTCGTTGTTGAAGTCTTCATTGTCAACCAGTTGGTCGTAGTTGAAGTGTTCGTCCAGAACATTGTAGTAGCTCCAAGCATATTCCATCACTTCAAGCAGCTTGTTGACGTCCCGCTGGTGAACGTGGATCGTCTTCTTGATGATGTCACAGAGGTCATCTTCCGGAATGCTCTGCAGGCGCTTTGCTTCCTCAGTTTCGCCTTCCTTGACCAGTTCCATCGTCCGGTCGGTCAGTTCATCAACTGACATCTGCTTGATGTATTGGGCGTTCATCCAGTCCAGCTTCTTTTGGTCGAAGTAGGCTGGAGCCTTGGACATCCGGTCAGGATCGTAAACCTTGATCAGCTCATCCTTGGAGTAGATTTCCCGCTCGCCCTTTGGAGACCAGCCCAGGAATGCGATGAAGTTGAAGATAGCTTCGTGAAGGTAACCGTGCCGCTTGTATTCACTGATAAACTGCAGGGTATCCTTGTCCCGCTTACTCAGCTTCTTCCGGGTCTTCGGGTTGAAGATCAATGGAATGTGGCAGAAGGTTGGGTGCTCCCAGCCCAGTGCTTCATAGATCGCAATCTGCTTTGGCGTGTTGGAAATGTGATCGGCACCACGCAGGACATGGGTAATGTCCATGGAGTGGTCGTCGACAACAACGGCAAAGTTGTAGGTTGGCATCCCATCACTCTTTTCAATGATGAAGTCGCCACCGAGGTTGTCAGAGTTGAAGGAAACGTGACCCCGGGCAATGTCATCCCATTCGTAGTCATGGTTCTTTGGGAAGTGGAAGCGGATGGTTGGCTTGAGTCCCTTAGCTTCAGCCGCCTTCTGATCCTCTTCACTCCGGCCGTACCAACGGCCATCGTAGTGCGGCGCTTCCTTGTTGGCACGCTGACGTTCCCGCATCTCCTGCAGTTCTTCCTCAGTCGTGTAGTCCTTGTAGGCAATCCCCTTGTCCAACAGTTCTTGGATGTACTTGTGGTAGATTCCCTTGGCGTTCCGTTCACTCTGCCGGTAAGGTGCGTACTTTGGATTTGGCTTGTTTGGACCTTCATCCCAGTCGATTCCTAACCAGTGCAGGTTTTTCCGCTGACTGGCTTCACCGTCTTTAACGTTCCGCTTAGTGTCGGTATCTTCAATCCGCAGTACCATCGTACCGTTGAAGTGCCGTGCAAATAAGTAGTTAAACAATGCTGATTGGGCATTTCCAATATGCAGGAAACCAGTTGGACTTGGTGCATACCGAACTCTGACCTTTTGATCCATTTTATCTCGATTCTCCTTTAGTAACTAATTAACAGCAAAAAGCCGCTATTACAACAAGTATAATTGTATCTGAATGTCGGCATTTGTCAATTGACAGCAAGAAAAAGCTGAAAAGCAGCTTTTGGGGCCGCCTTCCAAGCTTTTTACTCACGATTCAATTGAATTTAGTACTTTTCCATGTACTGTTGCCGTTCCCAGTCGGATACGTGCTGACGGTAGCCGTCGTATTCCCACGTCTTGGCTTCCATGAAGCTCTTGTAGAGGTGTTCACCCATGGAGCCCTTGATGACGTCATCGGCGGCTAGGTCCTTCAGAGCATTGTGCAGGGTGTCAGGCAGGTTGACGATTCCTTTTTCCTGCCGTTCTGCCAGGCTCATCTGGTAGATGTTTTCGTCGATGTTGTGAACTGGTGGCAGGTCGTTGCGCAGACCGTCCAGGCCGGCTTCCAGGACACTGGCAATTGCCAGGTACGGGTTAGCGGATGGATCAGCTGACCGCAGTTCCAGCCGGGTCCCCATGCCGCGGTCGGTTGGAATCCGGACCAGTGGTGACCGGTTGGAAGTGGACCAGGCAACGTAGACTGGGGCTTCGTAGCCAGGAACCAACCGCTTGTAGGAGTTAACGATTGGATCACAGATTGCAGTGAAGCTCCGGGCGTGCTTCATCAAACCGCCCAGGAAGTGGTAAGCGGTCTGGGAAAGCTGGTTCTTATCATCCTTGTCGTAGAAGGCGTTATGACCTTCCTGATCAAACAGGGACATGTTCAGGTGCATCCCGGAACCGTTGATCCCTGACAGCGGCTTTGGCATGAAGGTAGCGTGGAGGCCGTACTTCTTGGCAATGGTCTTAACCACCAGCTTGAAAGTTTGGATGTTGTCGGCAGCTTCTAAGGCGTCGGCGTACTTGAAGTCAACTTCGTGTTGGCCCGGAGCAACTTCGTGGTGGGCTGCTTCAACGTCAAAGCCCATCTTTTCCAGGGCTAAAACGATATCGCGCCGGCAGTCTTCACCCCGGTCAGCGGGTTCCATGTCAAAGTAGTTTTCCTGGTCGTTAACCTTGGTGGTTGGGTTGCCATTTTCATCAAGTTTGAAAAGGAAGAATTCTGGTTCCGGTCCAATGTTGAAGTCCTTGAAGCCGAGAGCCCGCATATCCTTCAAGACCCGCTTCAGGTTGTTCCGCGGATCACCGGAGAATGGGGTGCCGTCGGTGTTGTGGACACTGCAGATGACCCGGGCCACCTTACCGTGTTCTGCCCCCCATGGGAAGGTCAACCAGGTGGACATGTCTGGGTACAGGTACATGTCACTCTCTTCGATCCGGACAAAGCCATCGATGGATGAGCCATCAAACATGATCTTGTTGTCCAGCAGCTTATCCAGTTGACTTACCGGCAGGTCAACACTCTTGATCGTCCCCAGCAAGTCGGTGAACATTACCCGCAAGAAACGAATGTCTTCATCTTTCACCATTTGACGAACTTCATCTTTTGTATATTCTCGCTTAGCCATTA
>DWZB01000118.1 GCA_019118405.1 Candidatus Limosilactobacillus gallistercoris | reverse complement strand
TGACCACGAAGGCCGCCACACTCCGCCGTGAGACCTCAGTTCCCTTGACGCGTAGTGGTCTCGTAGTCAACTTCATCGAGGTTGGTCAGCCAGGCTGGCCGAATAATAGTGTAGTCAAGGTCACTACCCTCGACCACGTCCGCTGCTAGACGGTACCGATGATAGTAGCCGCCCAGGACCTGCTGGTTCCAGCGGCCAAACTCACCGGGGATCTCGTTGTAGATACCCAGAGACGAGGTCCAGATCAGGCGTTTGACCCCCTCCAGGTCCATGGCCTTCACAATCGTCTCGGCGGCCTTCTTGACCTCCCCAGCCAGGCTTGCGTAGACGATATCCATCCCCTTGACGGCGTTGCGAACATCATCCAGGTCCGTCGCATCCCCGACGATCTGCCGCTCCTGTTGCAGGTCAGCACTCAGCTTATTCGGGTGACGTAAAAACAGGGTCAGGTTGATGTCTGGATTCTTTGCCAATGCCTTGTCCGTCCACTGGGCAGTCTGACTGCTAGCACTAATTACCAATACATTTTTCATTATAAAAACCTCCCATCAATAAACTAATCCTTGAACTTCGGCAGGATGTTTTCCGCAAAGTCCTGGACAACTTCCTTGAACGGCCGCTGCGTTGTCTTCAGATTGATCGTGACGTGGGAAAGGCCCTGCTCACGCTGCTGCTCCCAGAAGTCGGCGATCGCTTTGGAGCCGCCCCATAGGTAGATGTTGTTGTACATCCGGGCCGGCGCGTTCGGGTCGTCGAGCAGCTCCACAAAGTTCGCATAGCCAAACGGGTGCCAGGTGTTGTCCTTGTTGCACTCCTTGATGACCCGGACGATCTTGTTGGTGTCATCCAGGTTGACCCCGTGCCAGACCCAGGCATCCGCGTCGTTGGCCAGCCAGCCGAAGCTCTGCCGCGAGCGGCCGATCGAGATCATCGGCAACCGACTGTCCCCCGGCATCTTCGGGACAAATTCAATCGAGCCGTCCAGGGTTCCGTAGTGCTTACCCGCGAACTTAGCGAAATGGCTCCCCTGGTCCGCCAGGGTCCGAATCATCTCCCACGACTCCCGGAAATGCTCGGCACGATCATCAAACGTTTTCTTAAAGGCCGGATATTCTACCGGTCGGTCCCCCGTCGACATCCCCAGGATGAAGCGGTTATTAGTCAGGACATTCGCCGAAACGGCCGCCTTAGCAATGTGAATCGGTTACCGCAACGGAGCAATCATCCCCGCGGTCCCGATCGCAATCTTGCTGGTCTTGGCCGCCAGGTACCCCATCGTCACCATCGGGTCGAGCCCCTGACCGACGTCACCAAAGTGGGGATCGTAAAACGGCACGTCACGGATCCACAGGGCTGCGAATCCCGCCTTCTCGGCCAGCTGGGCCGTTTTTCCCAGGTCACCGACATCTGGAATTGGCGTATCCGGGTAACCCTTGAACGGGGCGATCAACCCAAAGGTCAGCTTTCCCCTCTTAAACACCCGGGAAAAGCCGCTGTGGCTGGCCAGGTCGGCCGGCAGGGTAGCCTCATTGGCACCATCCTCAGTCGGGTGGAAGAGGCCACTGTTATTGGCTTCCAAAATCGACAAGTTCGGAACATTCAGGTGGTTTTGATCAAATTCTTTTGCTATGCTTTGTATTTCCTTTCAATAAATTTGTTTGCGCACGCAACGTTAATAGTAAAAAGGGGGGGCGGTTACTTATTTCACTTCAGGAAATCCTTGTATTTTGCCAGGCTGACCTCGACCTCTTGCAAAACGTTCTTAAGCAATTCTTCCCCCCGGGTCGTTAAAACGATGTAGGTGGCCCGCTTGTCCGTACTGCAGGCAACCTTCTCAATCACTCCACAGTCTTTGGCCTCGAGCTTGGTGATCATTCGCGAGACCGCCGACGCGGAAAGGTGCAACTTATCCTGCAGGTCATTCTGCATTATCCGGTGATCGGCCGTCTGATCCAAGAAGTACAGCAGCAAGAACTCGTTCAACGTCAGGGTCGAGCCCTCCACACGCTGGATTGCCTGCTCAATCTCCTTCTTCATTGCCAGCTGACGGTTGGTGTATACAAACCATTGATCAAGGTACGTCATTTTCTCATCCCTCTCTGCTTATATGCTTGCGCACGCAACTATTATAACATGGTTAACTACAATGTCACAGCTCCCCCCGCTCCTCCCAAATAGGTAAAAGCACCCTATCCATCCGATTAGTCGTCACTATAATACATATTGCTTTCCATTTTCGCTTACCGCACTATAATTAAGTAAGGGAATTCAAAGGAGGATATTTATGATGGCAGAGAAAGTACTGTACCAAACCGTCGTCGAGAACAAGGAAGGCATCCAGGGCCACGCCAAGGTTATTACCGGTGGTGACCTCAACGTGCTCACCAGCAATCCGGTTCACGATACCCCGGGCACCAACCCGGAGCAACTGATCGGCCTGGCACTGGCCACCTGCCTCAACGCAACCATTGAGGCGGAAGAGAAGCGTCGGGGACTGTCCCACCAGAGCGTTGTCCAGGTCGGCATCAAGATGGGCTTTGATAACCCCGGCTTCCAATTCTGGCTCGATGCGCAGGTCAAGATTCCCCAGGTCAGCCATGATGAAGCGGTTGCCATCCTCGAAAAATGCGAGAAGCGTTGTCCAGTCGCCAAGCTTCTCCAGAACAGTGACAACGTTAAAGTGCACCTCGTTGATGACTTCGATTTTAACTAAGGAAGGATCACATAATGAAATACCTTGTAACTGATAACCGCGATATCCGGTACAATCTGGCACTTGAGACCTACCTGATGGAGCACGCCAACCTTGACGAACCTATCCTGTACTTCTACATCAACTCCCCCTGCATTATCCTTGGTCGTTACCAGGACGCCTACGAGGAGATCAATCAGGAATACGTAAAGCAGCACAACATCATCGTCACCCGGCGGACCTCTGGCGGTGGGGCCGTTTACGACGACCTCGGCAACGTCAGCTTCAGTTTCATCACTAAGGACGACGGGGACTCGATCGGCAACTTCCGGAAGTTCACCGATCCCGTGATCAAGGCCCTACATAAGCTTGGCGCCACCCAGGCTGAGATGTCCGGGCGCAACGACCTCCAAATCAACGGGAAGAAATTCTCAGGAAACGCAATGAAGACCGAAAAAGGACGGATGTTCTCCCACGGGACCCTGATGTACGACGTCGACCTGGACGTCATCGGTAAAGCCCTGAATGTCCCGGCCGACAAGATTGCCTCCAAGGGTATCAAGTCCGTCCACAGCCGGGTCACCAACCTAAAGCCGTTCTTCAAGCCCGAATACCAACACCTGACCATTGAAAAATTCCGGGACACCTTAGCCAAGACTATCCTGGGTGTCGACGACCTGAAGGATGCCCGCGAATACCAACTGGACGATGAGACGAAGAAGAACGTTGAGCAGCTCAACCAGGCCGTCTACAGCAACTGGGACTGGGTCTACGGCGAATCACCAAAGGCGGCCATCCAGCACCGGCAGCACTTTGCCCAGGGGACAGTCGATTTCCGGATCAACCTGGAAGGTGGCCGCATCAAAGCCCTCAAGACCTATGGTGATTTCTTCGGTCAGCGGGCAATCAGTGAGTTTGAGCAGCGGCTGATCGGGGTCCGTTATGACGAGGAAGCCGTCAAAGATGCTTTAAAAGATGTCCGAATCAGTGACTACTTCGGCAAAATTCCCGAGGACGCGATTCTGGACCTTCTTTTACAACAAAAATAAGCAAACAGGAAGTCGAAAAACACCAACTCGACTTCCTGTTTTTTACTTTTGGCAGATTGCAAGAAATAACTTGAACGAATTTAATGACGTAAATTAAGCAGGAAGATCTCGATT
>DWZB01000117.1 GCA_019118405.1 Candidatus Limosilactobacillus gallistercoris | reverse complement strand
ACGGCTGATTTATCAAACGGCTTTTGATAATAAACATGATGCGCTGAGTGCGGAGTATCACTTCAAACACCAGCCGCGGGCGAAGAAGATCGCCTATCTCGCCGCCCAGGGGATTGAAGTCGCCAAGTTCTATCGACAGAATCATCAACTAAATTAAGCGTTCAAAAGGCTTGTCATTGGACAGGCTTTTTTGTATACTATTAAACGGTGTTTAACAACATATAACACACTCGTGGTGATAGTCAGAGACGTGCTTTTCGTTGGAAGGGTTCTTTGACTAGCGGAGCCACGGGGAGGAAAAAACAATTTTGGAGGTTTATTATGTCTGTTGTTACTATGAAGCAATTGCTTGAAGCAGGTGTCCACTTCGGTCACCAAACTCGTCGTTGGAACCCAAAGATGGAAGAATACATCTTCACTGAACGGAATGGGATCTACATCATTGACCTGCAAAAGACGGTCAAGATGATCGACACTGCTTACAACTACATGAAGGACGTTGCTGCTAACGGCGGTGTTGTTCTTTTTGTTGGTACTAAGAAGCAAGCGCAAGACTCCATCGAAGAAGAAGCTACCCGTGCCGGCCAATACTACGTTAACCACCGTTGGTTAGGTGGTACGCTGACCAACTGGAAGACCATCCAATCACGGATTGCTCGTCTGAAGGAACTCAAGAAGATGTCCGAAGACGGTACTTTCGATGTCCTTCCAAAGAAGGAAGTTGCTGTTCTGACTAAGCAACGTGAAAAGCTGGAACGGTTCCTTGGCGGTATCGAAGACATGCCACGGATCCCAGATGTTATGTACATCGTTGACCCACACAAGGAACAAATCGCTGTTAAGGAAGCTCAAAAGCTCCACATTCCAATCGTTGCCATGGTTGACACCAACACTGACCCAGATGACATCGACTACGTAATTCCATCAAACGATGATGCTATTCGTGCCGTTCGTCTGATCACTTCCAAGATGGCTGATGCCGTTGTTGAAGGTAAGCAGGGTCAAGACGTCGCACAACAAGCAGAAGCCGTTGCTGATGACAACGCCGAAGACGAAACTGTTAGTGAAGATTCTCTGAAGAACCTCAAGAACAGTGTTGAAGGCAAAGACTAACAATTAGTTATTAAATACTTGGGCTGTTTTGTGTTATGGACCATAGTGGCCCTAAGTACAAACAGTCCTTTTTTGAAAATCCCATTGATTATTAAAGGAGAGATCTAGTCATGGCTGAAATTAAAGCTGCTCAAGTTATGGAATTACGGAAAAAGTCCGGTGCCGGGATCATGGATGCCAAGAAGGCATTGGTAGCCAGCGATGGTGACATGGACAAGGCAATGGACTACCTTCGTGAAAAGGGTATTGCCAAGGCTGCTAAGAAGAGCGACCGGGTTGCTGCCGAAGGTTTGGCTGACATCGCCATCAACGGCAACACTGCTGCCATTGTTGAATTGAACTCCGAAACGGACTTCGTTGCTGCCAGTGACCCATTCAAGGCCCTGCTCAAGGAAGTTACTAAGCTGATCAGTGAAAACAAGCCTGCTAACGTTGACGAAGCCTTGGCCATCAAGACTGACAACGGTACGCTAAAGGATGACATCATCAGCACGACCCAAAAGACTGGTGAAAAGGTTAGCCTTCGTCGGTTCACGGTTGTTGAAAAGAACGACGGCGACAGCTTCGGTGCTTACCTGCACCAAGGCGGCCAAATTGCGGCCTTAGTTGTTCTTGAAGGCGGCGACGAAGCAACTGCCAAGGACGTTGCTATGCACGTTGCTGCCATCAACCCTGAATTCATGACTCGTGACGATGTTTCCCAAGACCGTCTTGACCACGAACGGGCAGTCTTCAAGGAAGAAACGCTGAATGAAGGCAAGCCTGCTAAGATCGTTGACAAGATCGTTGAAGGTCGTCTGAACAAGTTCTTATCACAAATCTGCTTGGCTGACCAAGACTTTGTTAAGAACCCAGACCAAACGGTTGCCGAATACGTTTCTGCTAACAACGGTAAGCTGAAGTCCTTTATCCGTTACGAAGTCGGTGAAGGGATCGAAAAGAAGCAGGATGACTTTGCTCAAGAAGTTAAGGACCAAATGAACTAAGGTTCGCTTGGCGAAAGGACGTGCTGGGTTCAGTGCGTCCTTTTTTACAATACTTGATTGGCAGACAATTTGAGGAGGAAAATCATGGCTGATATTAAGTATAATCGTGTTATCTTAAAGCTGAGCGGGGAGGCCCTTGCCGGTGAGAAGGGTTTCGGTATTAACCCGCCCGTTTTAAAAGACGTTGCCAAGGAACTCAAGGAGGTTCACGACCTGGGTGTTCAAATTGCCATTGTTGTCGGCGGTGGTAACATGTGGCGCGGGGTCACCGGTGCTCAACTCGGGATGGAACGGGCTCAGGCCGACTACATCGGTATGCTGGCTACCATCATGAACGCCCTGTCCCTGCAAGATGCCCTGGAGTCTATCGACGTCCCAACCCGGGTACAGACTTCCATTGAAATGCGGCAGATTGCGGAACCATACATCCGGCGCAAGGCTATTCGCCACCTGGAAAAGGACCGGATCGTGATCTTCGCCGGTGGAACGGGAAGCCCATACTTCTCAACTGACACCACGGCCGCACTGCGGGCAGCTGAAATCAATGCTGATGCCATCCTGATGGGGAAGAATGGGGTTGACGGGGTCTACTCCGCTGATCCAAACAAGGATGCCAACGCAGTTAAGTTTGATCACCTGACGCACATGGACCTGATTGAGAAGAACCTGAACGTCATGGACACGACGGCTAGTTCACTGTCAATGGATAATCATATTCCATTGGTGGTCTTCAATCTCAACACGCCAGGCAACATTATGAAGGTTGTTACCGGCCAACAAGTCGGCACGACCATTGAGGGGGACTAATCATGGCTAATAGTAAGGATATCTTAAATGGCGCTAAGGACAAGATGAAGAAGTCTGGTGAAGCGCTGCAGCGGACTTTGGCTGACATCCGTGCCGGCCAGGCCAACGCCAGCCTGCTCAACTCTGTCAAGGTTGAGTACTACGGGACCCCAACCCCGCTGAACCAGGTGGCTTCCATCACGATTCCGGAAGCGCGGCAACTGCTGGTTACACCATACGACAGCAGCATCTTGGAAGAAATCGAACGGGCAATTTACGCCTCTAACCTAGGCTTGACTCCGCAAAACGACGGGACGGCCATTCGCCTGATCATTCCACAATTGACGGAAGACCGGCGCAAGGAACTGGCCAAGGATGTTAAGGCCGAATTGGAAAAGGCCAAGGTGGCGGTTCGAAACGTCCGCCGGGAAGCCATGGATGACCTGAAGAAGGGTAACAAGGATGGCGACTTCAACGACGACGAATTCCACGACCTGGAAAAGAAGGTTCAAGACGAGACCGATGCCGGGATCAAGAACCTGGAAGACATCGCCAGTGCCAAGGAAAAGGAATTGCTCGAAGGCTAATTCGAACCTAATTCAAACAATGTTCATTGAGACGAGGGTGGGCAGTACCATCCTCGTTTTTGCTTTTCCTGGCAAGTAGCTTTTTAGCGCCAGGAGCCTTATAATTAATGGGTGATTATTTGTCAAAACCAACTAAACGGAGGCGAAGACGGTGTTTTCTAGTAAGAAGGACACAGAAACAGAACGACAATTAGACATGGAACGGATCCCGGCCCACATTGCCATCATCATGGATGGGAATGGACGCTGGGCCCAGCACCGGCATCTGCCACGGGTTGCCGGTCACAAGCAGGGGATGCAGACGGTCAAGAAGGTGACCATGGCAGCGAGTGATCTTGGCGTCAAGGTCCTTTCCCTGTATGCATTTTCGACCGAAAACTGGAAGCGGCCGGCTACGGAGGTTAACTACCTGATGCAGTTGCCGATTCGCTTTTTTGCTACCTTTGTTCCGGACCTGGTCAAGCATAACGTCAAGGTGATGGTGATGGGGGACATTACCCGTCTTCCGGAAGCCACCCAGAAGGCCGTTAAGGATGCCATTAAGGATACGGCGGACTGTGATGGGATGATCCTCAACTTTGCCTTGAACTATGGCAGCCGGGATGAGATCACCCGCGCCGTTCGATCAATTGCGGATGAGGTTAAGGAGGGTCAGCTCGATCCATCGGCGATCACGGAGCAGACCATCAGCGATCACCTGATGTCAGCGCCACTGGGCAAGCTGGCAGATCCCGACCTGCTGATTCGGACCAGTGGCGAGGAACGGATCAGTAACTTCATGCTCTGGCAGATCGGCTATAGTGAGCTTGAGTTCGTGCCGGAACACTGGCCGGACTTCGACGGTGAAACCCTGAAGCGCGCCATTATTGAGTTCCAGGGGCGGCACCGGCGTTTTGGCGGGTTAGTAAATAAGTAAAGGAGTAGTTAGAAATAATGAGAACACGGATAATTACCGCGGTGGTTGCCCTGGCAATCTTCATTCCGCTGATCGTCTATGGGCACTGGCCGCTGACGATTGCGGCGGTTGCCCTCGGAATCATCGCAATGTCAGAGATCCTGGTCATGAAGAAGATGTTTGTGATCTCCTTTGAGGCCATCGTTAGTTACTTGGGAGTAGCCCTCTTGATTTTGCCGGACAGCTGGTTGGACTTCCTGCCGAGCGTGGCGACACGCTGGTTCGGCTTCTACGTCCTGGTAGTCCTGCTCTTGCTCCATACGGTCTTGCGCAAGCAGCGGTTCACCTTTGATGATGTCGGGGTCCTGACCCTGGCCATGCTCTACATCGGGATGGGCTTCCACTTCTTTGTTGTGGCCCGGTCGATTAACTTTATCACCCTCCTGTACGGGATGCTGATCGTCTGGCTGACTGACAGTGGCGCCTACCTGATCGGACGTAAGATTGGTAAGAACAAGCTGGCCCCGAAGATCAGCCCGAACAAGACCTGGGAAGGCTCAATCGGGGGGACTGTGGCGGCCACGATCATCCTGGCAATCTACCTGTACTTCCTGCCGGTTGGCGGGGCCTGGCTGCCGATGATTTTGCTGACCATTGTCCTGTCAATCATGGGTCAGTTTGGTGACCTGATTGAGTCGTCATTGAAGCGTTACTATGGTGTAAAAGACTCCGGGAAGATCCTGCCGGGCCACGGTGGTATCCTGGACCGGTTTGACAGCATGCTGATCGTGATGCCGATGTTACACCTGCTTGGAATTATTTAAGGGTTGCAATCTTAAAGAGGGGATCATGTGATAGTAACAATTATTACCTTTATCCTGGTATTCGGTATCCTTGTCCTGGTCCACGAATACGGCCACTACTTCTTTGCCAAGCGCGCGGGAATTCTGGTTCGCGAATTTTCGATTGGAATGGGCCCGAAGATCTGGTGGCGGCGCAAGAACGGCACCACCTATACCATTCGACTGTTGCCAATTGGCGGTTACGTCCGTCTGGCCGGCAACGACGATGAGGACCTTGATGAGCTGCGGCCGGGGACGCCGGTAACCGTTCAGCTTAACGACCAGGGTCAGGTGGTCACAATTAACGCCAGCAATAAGGCGGCCCTCTTTCAGGGGGTGCCGTTGCAGATTGTCGACTGTGACCTCACTGACGGTCTTTGGATCAAGGGCTATGTCAATGGTGACGAAGACCAGCTGAAAAACTACGATGTTAACCATGACGCGGTAATCATCGAAAAGGATGGCACCCATGTCCAGATTGCGCCACGGGATGTCCAATTCCGTTCCGCCAGCCTGCCTGCCCGGATGATGACCAACTTTGCGGGTCCGATGAACAACTTCATCCTGTCGCTGGTTGTTTTCATTATCCTGGGCTTCACCCTGAGCGGGGTACCTACGAACAGCAACCGGCTGGGCCACGTCAATGCCGGTTCAGTCGCTGCCAAGGCCGGACTGACTACGGGTGACCGGATCACCAAGGTCGGCAACACCACCATTAAGAACTGGGCGGAGCTTTCGACCAATATTTCCAGCCGGCCGGGTGAAAAGGTGCGTTTAACCTATGAACGTGACCATCACCATCACCAGGTAACTGTTGTGCCAAAGACGGTTCACCAGGGCAAGGAGAAGGTCGGTCAGATCGGGATCATCGAGGAGCAGCAGACCGGGATCAAGGCCCGGCTGCTCTTCGGCTGGCAGCAGTTCGTCCAGGCAGGCAGCTTGATTTTTAGCGTGCTGGGGAGTATGTTTACACATGGCTTTAGTCTCAATGACCTGGGTGGCCCCGTTGCCATCTATGCCGGGACGTCTCAGGCGACGGCGCTTGGGTTTAACGGCGTGTTAAACTTCCTGGCCCTGCTGTCGATTAACCTCGGAATTGTGAATCTGTTGCCGATTCCAGCCCTGGACGGGGGCAAGTTGCTTCTGAACATCATTGAGGCCATCATTCGGCGGCCAATTCCTGAAAGGGCCGAGGGCGTGGTTACCATGATTGGGTTCATGCTCTTGCTGTTGTTGATGATCCTTGTTACCTGGAACGATATTCAACGTTATTTCATTCGATAGATTAATTTTGGAGGAGTAGTATTTTTTATGAGACAATCAAAGATTTTGATTCCAACCAAGAAAGAAGCACCAAGCGATGCCGAAGCCTTGAGCCACAAGATGATGGTACGAGCCGGCTACATTTACCAGGTTTCCGCCGGGGTATGGTCATACCTGCCGCTGGCATACCGGGTAATCCGCAAGGTCGAAAATATCATCCGTGACGAGATGGATAAGGCCGATGCCGTTGAGATGATGATGCCGGCCCTGCTGCCTGCTGACCTCTGGAAGGAATCTGGCCGTTATGAGAGCTATGGTGACAACCTCTTCAAGCTCAAGGACCGGCGTGACCGGGACTTCATCCTGGGACCAACCCACGAAGAAACCTTTACTGAGGTTATCCGGGATAGCATCAAGTCTTACAAGAAGCTGCCCCTGGTTGTTTACCAACTCCAGGACAAGTTCCGTGACGAAGACCGGCCGCGTTACGGGATCCTGCGGGGGAAGGAATTTGAGATGCTGGACGGCTACTCCTTCTCTGCTGATCAGGCAGGCCTGGATGAAGCCTACGAGAAGCAGGCGCAGGCTTACCGGAACATCTTCGACCGGGTCGGCCTGAACTACAAGGTTATTCTGGCGGACTCTGGTACGATGGGTGGTAAGAACTCTCAGGAATTCTCTGCTCCGGCTAAGGTGGGGGAAGACATTATTGCCTACACCGATGGCGATTACGCTGCCAACCTCGAAAAGGCCACCAGCAAGTTTACCGGTGTTCAACAGACTGATGCACCAGCCGAACTGACTAAGAAGGCCACCCCGGGTGCGCACTCCGTTGATGAAGCGTCCGAGAGCCTGGGCATTGACGCTGACCAGATCCTGAAGGCAATGCTCTTCATGGCTAAGATGGGTGAAGATGATTACCAACCCGTGATGGTTCTGATGCGGGGCAATGATGAGGTCAACGAGGCCAAGGTTACCGATGCCCTGGATTGCGAAGAACTGACTCTGGCAACGGAAGAGCAAGCAGTCAAGTACCTGGGTGCCCACCCTGGTTCTCTGGGTCCCGTAGGTGTTGGCGAGGATGTTAAGATCCTGGCTGATAACTACGTCAAGGTCCTGGTCAACATGGCCTGTGGTGCCAACGATGATGGTCACCACTACATCAATGCCAATATTGACCGCGACTTCCGGGTTGATGAATTCGGTGATTTCCGGAATGTTAAGGAAGGCGAAATCGCCCCTGACGGTCACCCAATCAAGTTCACCCCAGGGATCGAAATCGGTCACATCTTCAAGCTGGGGACCCACTACTCCGATAAGTTTGGGGCCCAAGTCCTGAACGAAAATGGTCGCTTGGTTGACGTGATCATGGGCTGCTACGGGATCGGGGTTACCCGGCTCCTGTCCGCAGTTGCCGAACAAAATGCTGACGAGAACGGGCTGGTTTGGCCAGACAGCATCGCCCCATTTGATGTGCACGTCATCCCAGTCAATGCTAAGAAGGATGATCAGATGGCCATGGCCAATGCAATTGACGAGCAGTTGACGGCCGCTGGCTACGAAGTCCTGGTTGATGACCGGAAGGAACGGGCCGGGGTTAAGTTTGCCGACTCTGACCTGATTGGTATTCCAATCCGGATCACCATCGGGAAGAAGGCTGCTGACGGGATCGTCGAAGTTAAGATCCGTAAGACCGGCGAGACCATTGAGATTAAGCAGGAAGAAGTTGCCAACACGGTTGGTATTCTGCTGAAGCAGCTGAACAGCGAAGATTAATTAGTTAAATACTTGAATAGAAAATGTGGCGGCCAAGCTGAATCAAATTAGTTTGCGCCACATTTTTAGATAGGAGGACATTAGTGTGGGATTGAATCGGCATGAACTGTTTACCAAACTACTTGAGCAGATTCACTTTCCAGAAAAAGATACGGCGGCCTTTCAGAATGCGGCTATCCAGTCGGTCGTTGTACATAAGAATTCACGGGTGTGGGAGTTTCACCTGCTCTTTCGCCAGGCGCTCCCGTTCAGCCTCTTCCAGGAGTTCACGGCGGCACTGGAGCGGGGGTTCAAGGACATCGCGGGGGTCAAGGTCAAGATCAGCAGCCCGATGACGGACCTGGACCAGCAACTGATCGCTGACTACTGGGAATACATTGTCAACACGACCGCCCACGACTCGGCCATGCTACAGCAGGCTTGTTTGCAGACCAGTCCCGAGGTCAAGGACGGACGGGTGACTTTGGTGGTGGAGAACGAGATCGTCAAGAATATGCTGGTGCAGAAGCTGCTCGATAAGATTGAGCACCGCTACCAGGAACTGGGCTTCCCGCAGTTTCGGATCCATCCCTTTGTCGACCAGTCGGCCTCCCAGGAGAAGATCAAGGAACTGAAAGCCAAGCACGAGGCCGATGATGCGGCCCTGGCGGCGAAGGCCATGGCCCAGATCAAGAAGAATAATGCGGCCCGGGCGAAGAGCAAGCAAAAGCAGTCCGCGGCCCCGGCTCCCGCTGATGGTCCTGCCCAGCTGGGTCGTGCAATCAGCGACAAGGGAAATGTCATCCAGATGAAAGACATTCAGGGTGAAGAGCGTTCCGTCGTTGTTGAGGGTTACGTCTTCAACGCCGAGGTGCGGGAATTGCGCTCCGGCCGGCAGCTGCTGACCTTTGAAATCACCGACTACACCTCATCCTTTGCGGTAAAAAAATTCTCCCGCAATACTGAAGACGAGGCCCAGTTTGCCAACATCAAGCCGGGAATCTGGTTGAAGGTCCGCGGTCCGGTCCAGGAAGATACCTGGATGCATGACCTGGTGATCAATGCTTACGATATCAACCAAATTAAGCACACCCCGCGGAAAGATAAGGCGCCAGCCGATGATAAGCGGATTGAGCTGCACGCCCATACCGAGATGAGTCAGATGGATGCCACCAACTCGATCACGGAGCTGGCGCAACGGGCACACGAGTGGGGTCAGCCGGCCATCGCGGTTACGGACCACGGGAACGTGCAGGCCTTCCCTGAAGCCTTCAAAGCCGCCAATAAGTTTGGCATTAAGATGCTTTACGGGCTGGAGGCCAACGTGGTCGATGATGGGATTCCGTTGGTTTACAATGAAAATCACGCCGTCCTCTTAGACAACACCTACGTGATCTTCGACGTGGAAACCACCGGGCTGTCGGCAATTTACGACAAGGTGATCGAATTGTCGGCGGTCAAGATGAAGGATGGCGAGGTCCTGGAGCGGTTTGACGAGTTCATCGACCCCGGCTTCCCGCTTTCAGAACAGACCACTCAGCTGACTAGTATCACTGACGAGATGGTCCACGGTTCCAAGAGCGAAGAAGAGGTCTTCAAGATGTTCAAGGACTTCTGTGACGGCTGTATCATTGCCGGTCACAACGTTTCCTTCGATATGGGCTTCATGAACACCGGTTACCGGCGGCACAAGATGTCTGAGATCACAGAACCGGTGATCGATACCCTGCCGCTGGCCCGTTTCCTGTATCCGAACCTGCGCGGCTACCGGCTGAACACCCTGAGTAAACGGTTCAAGGTTGCTCTGGAGCATCACCACCGGGCCAACTACGATGCGGAGGCCACCGGGCACCTGCTTTACAAATTCTTGAAGGATGCCGAGAAGCGCTACGACATTCGCTACGTCGACGACCTCAACAAGCACATGGCCGAAAACGATGCCTACAAGCACGCCCGGCCGTTCCACGTTACCATCCTGGCCCAGACTCAGGCCGGCCTCAAGAACCTCTTCAAGCTGGTTTCGTTCTCCAACGTCAAGTACTTCCACCGGGTACCGCGGATTCCGCGGACCGTCCTCACGAAGTACCGGGAAGGCCTGTTGCTCGGGACCGCCTGCTCATCCGGGGAGGTCTTCACCGCGATGATGGAGAAGGGATACCCAACGGCGCTGCGGAAGGCCCGCTACTATGACTTCATTGAGGTCCAGCCGAAGCCAAACTATGCCCCGCTTCTGGAACAGCGTGTAATTGGGGATGATGCCCACCTTGAGGATATTCTGAAGAACATGGTCAAGATGGGGGATGAACTGGAGAAGCCGGTCGTGGCGACCGGGGATGTTCACTATCTTGATCCGCATGACGGGGTCTACCGGAAGATCCTGATCAATTCCCAGGGTGGTGCTAACCCGTTGAACCGGACCCACCGGCCAGATGTTCACTTCCGGACCACCGACGAGATGCTCAAAGAATTCAGCTTCTTGGGTGATGAAAAGGCCCACGAGATTGTGGTGGACAACACGCACAAGGTGGCCGATATGATCGACAACGACATTCGACCGGTTAAGGATCGCCTGTACACCCCACACATGAAGGGGGCGGAGCAGGAAATCCAGGACCGGACCTGGAACACCGCGAAGGCCTGGTATGGTGACCCGCTGCCGAAGCTGGTCCGTGACCGGGTCCGGCTGGAGCTGAACAGTATCGTCAAGAATGGGTTCTCGGTCATTTACCTGATTGCCCAGCGTCTGGTTGCCAAGTCCAACAAGGACGGCTACCTGGTTGGTTCCCGTGGTTCGGTTGGTTCTAGTGTGGTGGCCACGCTGTCCGGGATCACCGAGGTTAATCCGCTGCCGCCGCACTACCGGTGTCCAAAGTGCCAATACACCCACTTCTACACCAAAGGGGAGTACAGTTCCGGTTTTGACTTGCCAGAACGACACTGTCCGAAGTGTGGGACCCTCCTGGTGAAGGATGGTCACGATATCCCGTTCCAAACCTTCTTGGGATTCAAGGGGAACAAGGTGCCGGATATCGATCTGAACTTCTCCGGGGACTACCAGCCGATCGCCCACAACTACATGAAGGTCCTCTTCGGCGAAAAGAACGTGTTCCGAGCTGGGACGATCGGGACCGTGGCGGACAAGACCGCCTATGGTTACGTCAAGGCCTACGAGCGGGACAACGACGTCCAGTTCCGGGGGGCCGAGGAAGACCGGCTCGCCAAGGGGGCAACGGGGGTCAAGCGGACGACCGGTCAGCACCCGGCCGGGATCATCATCGTGCCGGACGACATGGACATCTACGACTTTACGCCGGTTCAGTACCCAGCCGATGACCAGAGTGCGGCCTGGGAGACGACCCACTTTGATTTCCACTCGATCCACGATAACAT
>DWZB01000116.1 GCA_019118405.1 Candidatus Limosilactobacillus gallistercoris | reverse complement strand
GGATCACGTCATTAGCGTGCCAGCCCGCCACCTGCAATTGATTGTTTCTGATTTGAAAACGGTCAAGGTTGCCACGGTTAGCAGAGTAACCGGAAGTGAACGGTGGGAACCAGTAATCGACGTAGTTACTGTTACCGGTCGGATCGCTGGAATAGCGGCTGATGATGCGAAGTGCATGGTTGAAGTTCATCGTGTTCAGTGGCAAAGAAACGCTGAAGCCGGCCTTATCTGCATTGACGATGTTCGGATAGACCCTGGCAACGTCGGGACGATTAATGCCAGTTTTGACCAGTCGCCGGCCAACTTCACGGTTGCCATTACTTGGATCAATAACAATGATGTAGTGGTAAGCTTTGTTAGCAGCCCGGTTAGTCGCGTGCCATCCGCTAATGGTGAGGTTTTGACCGTCAGCTGCGACACGGTCGAGGTAGGCATTATTGCTCTGGTTAACGGTGATCGGTGCAAAGGTGTAGTCAACGTAATTGCCGTTACCAACGGGATCGTCCGTATACCGGCTGATTAACTTAAGCACGCTGGCATTGGCCAGTGAGGCCCCCAGGTCAATCTGCTGGCTGAAGCCGGAACGACTGGCCTCGTAAACGTTATGAACGGCTGGAATATCTAGGCGGGTAACCGGATTGACCTTGACCCGCTTGAGCTCACGGTTATTTTGGTCGAGAATAATCAGGTAGTGGTATGGACGACCCACGCTGGCGTTGGTGGCGTGCCAACCAGATACATTTAGTACCCCGGCGTTGTTGATGGCGGCGTGATCAAGCCAGGCGTAGTTGCCGTTATCAGCCGTGTTCCAGGCGTGGACTGTTCCGCTGTTAGAGAAGTGGTTATGGTTGTAATCATTTCCTGTTACCCAGATATAGTGCATATCGATGTTCTTAAGCCGGAAGGAGAATTTTCCTCCGTTTGACCACCGGCCATTGGGGTTGACGGTTGACGTTATCGACGGGTAGAGCGCCATTGTGGTGATCTGCTGCTTAAATACCAGGAAATTCTTGGCATGGTCGAAATTGTCCCCGGCATCATTGAAGAGCATCCCCATGATCCCGTAGTATATCATCGCTTGCAGGTCATCCATGTTGTCGATTTTGAACAGGGGGACTTTGGCCGAGTTAGCGAAATCGGCGCCGGTCGCCTGCGCAAATGATCTTGGATTTAGGCCGGGGATGTGATCGTCATAAACCTGGAAGGCGGCGATGTTTTCGCTGTGATAGGTGATGATGTCGTAGTCATGCCAGTCACCGAGCAGCAGCGATTCATTCTTGCCCTGGTACTGCAATGCCAACTTGCGGGTGGCGTTGATCGTGGCGTTGTCCTGATTAAAGGGCTGCTGGCCAAACTCGGCCCGGGCCTGGTTGACCAAGTTGCGACCGTAGGAATTGAACTGGTTGACCTGATCGGCGGTCAGGTTGTTAAGGTCCACCTTTTCTGCGGCCGCGTTGGGATCTGACTGGTAGTTGTTTTGGTAAATCCCTTGTTTAGCCGTTTCTTCAAATTCCTGCGCACTGGCTTGTCCGTTAACGTTGCGGACGGCGTCAAGGGTATATCCTTTAGGGAAGTTAATGTGTTGCGTATTATTAACTTGAACCAGGTTATTGGAATACAGGTGGACGGCGTTTTGCGGCTGGCTCGTAACTCTTGCGGCCTGGTTACTGTGCTGACTGTTTAGTGTTTGGGCAGTCTGGTTGTCAGCAGAACCGCTGGATACGGCTGGAGCAGGCTGCACGCTTTTTATTGTCGGCTGTGTACTGACACTGACGGAAACAGTTTCTTGACCTGCCTCATCAGTTGCCGCGTTTGCTTTCTGCTGGGCCATAAACAGGACGGATCCACAGACAGTCAGTGTTAATCCGGTCATTGCAATCTCTCTTAAATGATCAAAATGCTTATGATAAGGCAAAAAACCACTCCTTAATTTATTAAATCAACTGAAAATATACTATATATTAATATTATAATTATTACATTATGCTGAGGCAATGATAATAAGTTCACAATTATACATAAAAGCAACGATGCTTATAATATTGTAATCGCTTTAACGATAGTGCAACGAACGGCTAAATTCAATAGGAAATAAAAACGTGTCACAATTCTTGAAAATTATGACACGTTTTTATTTGGGTGCTATTAAGCTTAATAATCAGTTCTGGTGGTTAACGGTTGCGTTTTGTGGCAAGCTACCTGACCAGTCTTGGTATTGAACTTCTTGGCTGCCCTTGGTAGTGTAGCGGTCCATCCCATCGCTATCGACGTGGTGCGTGGTACCCTGACTGTCCGTCCAGCTAGCGACATCACCTAAGCCCAGTTGAATTTCCTGCTGAGCCTTAGGGGTTGAATTTTGCTGAACATTGGTTGTGTTTTGGCTGTTGTTTGCAACACTGGTGCTAGTAGAAGTAGCACTCGCTGTGTTGGTGTTTTGCTGTGAAATAACGGAACTGCTCTTAGTACTGGTGGCTGCTTGACTGGTCATTGTTGCCTGACTGCTTCCTTCCTGACTAATTGCCGTACTATTGCTTTGGGTAGCGGCTGCTGATTTATTACTTTCGGTCTTGCTGTCAGCTTTGGCCGCCTTCTTACTACTGCTTTGCTTGGTGACTTTGGCGGTTCTCGTACTGTCTTGAACATGGGTCGTGGTAGCTGAGTTAATAGCACAGCCACCAAGCCCTAAAGCCAAGATGATCACTAGCGAACTGTTTAAGGCTTTCTTGTTTAGCTTTTTCATAATAAATAGCACCCTTTCTCCGAAGCTTATTTCTATATTCTCATTGTAACATTTCTGAAACATTTATGTAACTAAAACGAAAAAATAATAAACTTATTGCAAAGAAAATATCCCTTAAAAATTAACTGCTATCTTTTGCAATCGAATGGGCTTATGATGTTAAAGGATTAATTAATGATAAGGTTGGTTTTATATGTCTAGTCAAAAATTTTACCACTGGCTCTTCTGGCCGCTGGTTCTGCTCGTCATTGCAACACTGATCTTTGTCTGCACGAAGATTCAGTTTATCTTTAAGCCCTTTTTGACCTTCATCTCGGTGGTCTTTGTGCCGCTGATTCTGTCGGGGTTCTTATATTACATGCTGAATCCAATCCTTAAATTGATGATGAAGGTTAGGATCGGCCGCTTTCACTTCAACAAGGGAATCGCCAGCTTGTTGTTGGTGATTATGTTGATCTTGATCGTCGCCGGGGGACTAGCCGTCTTGATTCCACCGGTGGTCAAGGAAATCACCAGTCTGGTGACCCACCTGCCGCAGACCGCCACTGGAATCCAGCACTTGTTGAACAACACGATCCAGCATTCGCCACTCAAGAATGTTGACCTGAATTCGTACTACCGGCAGTTTGACCATCAGCTGGCTAAGTACGCCCAGATTGTCTTGAAGGGATTGTCGTCCCGGGTAGGCGACATCATCGGAATGGTCACCAACGTTACGGTGGTCACCATTACGGTGCCGGTGATGCTCTTCTACATGCTCAAAGACGGATCCAAGCTGGCACCGAGTGTCCAGAAGTGGCTGTCACCGCACCACGCCAAGGAAGTTGAACA
The DNA here is from genome assembly GCA_019118405.1 of Candidatus Limosilactobacillus gallistercoris. Classification (GTDB taxonomy): domain Bacteria; phylum Bacillota; class Bacilli; order Lactobacillales; family Lactobacillaceae; genus Limosilactobacillus; species Limosilactobacillus galli. The sequence continues at coordinate 4,761 of DWZB01000116.1, read as the reverse complement.
GTTGCTGCGCAAGATGAATGATACCCTGTCCTCTTATATTTCTGGCCAGGTAATCGAATGTCTCTTCGTTGGCGTCTTCACTTCGGTCGGCTACTTAATCATTAAGCAGCCGATGGCCCTGGTCCTCGGGATCGTTGCCGGCCTGTGCAATATCATTCCCTACATTGGGCCCTACATTGGGATTGCACCAGCCCTCTTTGTTTCGCTGACGATGGCACCGAAGAAGTTGATTCCAGTAATCATCGTGGTCCTAATTGTCCAACAGATTGACGGCAACATCGTCTATCCAAATATTATTGGCCGCAGCCTCAAGATCCATCCGCTGACGATTATCATGCTCCTGCTGGCGGCGGGGCACATCGCGGGAATTGCGGGGATGATCCTCTGCATTCCGGCCTATGCGGTGGTCAAGACCGTCTGCGAATACTTCTTTGATATTTATCGCATTGAACACCCTGCAGAAGAGGATTCGACCGCAAAATAAAACAAGGACGTTGACTAGTTGTCAAATTTCAACAACTGGTCAGCGTCCTTTTAGCTAAGAGCGATGTAGTTATTATTCTTGCTCGTCAATCTTTACGTAGTTGCCTGAGATATATCGATTATCCCCGATTGCGTACCAAGTCAGCTGGTCATCACTGAGCTTGCTGGTGAGGGTAACCTCCTGACCATCAGCAACTTTATCGACCCGGTTGCCATACGGAGCATCATAAACGTCGATTGCTTTGCCAGGGATGTAGTCGATTGTGGCCTTGACGTTATTGAGCCTAAGAACCGTCAGCTGGTCTTCCAGGCGTGAGGGAATCTTCTTCTCGTCGGCAAACAGGTTGTCGACAACGTGCATCTTTTCATACTTGATCCACTGGTCAGCACCGATCTCGTACCAGAACTGGCCGTCCTTGGTGGCCACCCGCTGGAAGGCCTTGATGATGATGTCTTGCGGCAGCGGTTGGCCGACTGGCATCCCTTCGACAGTGTCGTAGATGACCGTTGGCGCCTCCAGCTTCAGGTACATATCGATGTTTTGGACCTCACCCCATGACTTCTTGCGGTAGAAGAGCTTAATGCTGCGTTGAGTCATGTCAAAATTGCCGGTCGGGTCGCCATCAGTCTTGACATAGTCGTAGTTGGGGAACTTCTTCTGATCAACATGGTAATCTTCACCAATGCGTCCCCGCAACAGCTGGGGAACGATCAGATTGGCACCGGAATCGATATCGACATAATAAACCCATATTGGGTTACCCGTTTTAAACTTTTCGAACATATTTCCACCCCGATCAAAGATACTATTTCTTTCATTATACCGCTTTTTGCCGTCCGACACATACTAGCGCAGGCGGTTTTATGAGTTATTAAGAATAGCAAAGCCATCCCTGATCTGGTAGAATTTAGCTATTCATAACGAAAGCGGGGAAAGAAAATGACAAGGCACCAACGCATCCGGCGGAACACGCGGCGGGCGATCTTTATGGCGATCATCATCATCCAAGACCTGGTGCCATTCTTTGGCAATATTCCATTGGGGCCGCTTAGTATCACCACCCTCCACGTTACCGTCATCCTGGCGGCGATCACCCTTGGGCCAGGGGAGGGCGCAATCGTTGGTGGCACCTGGGGCATCTTGACCTGGGTGCGGGCATTTGTAGCACCGTCGAGTCCGCTGGCGCCGCTGGTGTTTACCAATCCACTGGTGGCCATTTTCCCGCGGATCATGATTGGCCTGGTGGCCGGGTACCTCTTTCGCCTGGTTGCCCGCACCCATTCCCAACGCTGGGCGGCGATTTTGGCGGCCGGGGCTGGGGCCATCACCAACACCGGTCTTGTTCTGGGAATGATCTACTTCTTCTATCGGACTCCAGCAGTTGCTCATGCCTACGGAGTGGACGTCAGCCACCTCTTGCCAGCTCTGTTGGCGATTATGGCGACCAATGGGCTGGCCGAACTAGTATTGGCAATCATCGTTGTGCCGCTGGTTGCGTTGCCAGTCCTGGAAGTTCGGCGGCGACTAGGACAATAAAATTATCCTTATTAAAAAAGAATCGTGCAGGATCTCACTAAGAAAATCTGCACGGTTCTTTTTATATTTAAGAAGCGTAACGCCTAATAGGTATTAATCTTCTTGTGTTTGAACATCGCTGGTAACGGGAGTCGTGGCCGCGGTTACGGTAATGTTGCCATTATCGTCGAGCTTGGCAGCTAACTGCTTGACGTCGTTGTGGTCAAGCACGTAGTCGGCAATCCGGTCTTCGATCTGTTCCTGGATGACCCGCCGCAGTGGACGAGCACCCATCTTTGGATCGAAGCCGAGGTCCACCAGCTTAGCTTCGACGTCTTCCGGTACATCGATGTGAAGGCCACGATCATCGAGCATCGTATTGACGTCGTTGATCATCAAGTTGACGATCTTCATCAGGTCGTCCTTGGTGAGGGCGTTGAACTGAACAATGTCGTCGAACCGGTTAAGAAATTCCGGCTTGAAGTAGTTGGTCAGCTTGTCAATGATGGAGTGGGTGTTGCCGCTGGCTTCGGCACCGAAACCGACGCTAGCCACGGCATCCCCAGTTCCGGCATTAGACGTCATGATGATGATTGTGTCCTTGAAGGAAACGGTTCGGCCTTGTGAATCGGTTAGGCGGCCGTCATCGAGGATCTGCAGGAACATGTGCATAACGTCCGGGTGAGCCTTTTCAACTTCATCGAGCAGGATCAGACTGTATGGGTGCCGCCGAACTTGTTCGGTCAATTGACCAGCTTCCTCGTAACCAACGTAACCAGGAGCGGCCCCGATCAGCTTAGAAGTTGACGTCTTGTCCATGTATTCGGACATGTCGAACCGGATCATGGCATCCTTGGAACCAAAGAGCTGCTTAGCAAGTTGCTTAGCAGTTTCAGTCTTACCGACACCAGTTGGGCCAACGAAGAGGAAGGAACCAATTGGCCGACCAGACTTGTTCAGGCCGATCCGATTCCGCCGAATGGCCCGGGCAATCTTATCAACCGCTTCGTTCTGACCGATAACGTGTTCTTCAAGCTTCTTGTCGAGGTCCCGCAGCTGGTTTTCTTCTTGCTTCTGCAGGTCGCCGACAGGGATGTTGGTCTTCTCTTCGACAATCTTTTGCATGTCAGCAACCGTAACCGTAGCGGAGTCCTCAGTGTGGTTTTCTTCCGCTGCCTTCTTGGCCTTCTCCAGCTTAGTAACTTGGTCACGGTAGAAGGCGGCCTTTTCGTAGTCTTGGTTGTCAACAGCTTGCTGCTTGTGGGCTTCAGCCGTGTGGATCTCATTTTCAATCGTGTTTGGATCAGCCGTCTTCAGAGTGAGGTTCTTCCGGGAACCAGCTTCATCGAGCAGGTCGATCGCCTTGTCCGGCAGGAACCGGTCCTGGATGTAACGGTCAGAGAGCTTAGCAGCGGCCACGATGGCGTCATCCGTGTACTTAACGTGGTGGTAATCTTGGTAACGACCCTTGATCCCGTTAAGAATCTTGATGGTTTCCTCGACGGATGGTTCGTCAACCTCGACTGGTTGGAACCGCCGAGCGAGGGCCGCATCCTTTTCGATCTTCCGGTATTCGTTGAGGGTCGTGGCCCCGATGAGTTGGAAGTCACCCCGGGCGAGGGCTGGCTTCAAGACGTTACCGGCGTCCATGCCGCCCTCGGCATTACCGGCCCCCATGATTTCGTGGATTTCGTCAATGAAGAGGATGATGTTCTGGTTCTTCTGCACTTCCTGCATCAGTTGCTGCATCCGCTTTTCGAATTGGCCACGGATTCCCGTGCCTTGAACCAGGGAAACGACGTCGAGCCGAATGATTTCCTTGTTGGCCAGCTTTTCTGGCACTTCACCAGAGACGATGGCCTGGGCGAGACCTTCGACAACGGCCGTCTTACCAACCCCGGCTTCACCGATCAGGACCGGGTTGTTCTTGGTCCGCCGGTTGAGGATTTCGATGACCCGCTTGATCTCGTTGTCCCGACCGATCACGGGGTCGATCTTGCCTTGCCGGGCCATGTCGGTGAGGTTGATCCCGTATTGACCGAGAACTCCCTTGCCGCCGCGCCGGCCGCCTTGACGTTGGCCCTGGGCACCGGCAGCTTGACCGTTAGCACCAGCAGCTTGGCTTTGCATGTTGTTCATTGCGTTCATGAAGTCTTCGAGGCTTCCAAAATTGAAGTTATTCATTCCGTTCCCCCCGTTCATCATATTGGTTTGAAGGTTTTGTAATTTTTGATAGCAATCTTGACAGAGGTCGATTTGAACCCGCTGACCGTTAAAGTTCATCTGTAGGTGAATCGTCGCGGGATTTTGATGACAATTTTGACAGAGCATCTAATAAAATACCTCCTTAAAAAGTATGGGTGAAAGGTCTGAATTTTCTTTGACCTTTCTTGACCATTGATTACATTATACTTACTTTTAGTCGTAAAGCAAGTCAGAAGTGCTGACCTGCGAAAATCATAAAGACTTGGCGGTGTAAGCAACGGTTAAATACCTATTTAGATTTTAGCACTCTTTATATTGGAATGCTAAAATGAGTGATCCAGCTTTAATTTATGTTAAAATTTTGATGGAGGTAATAATATGGAAAACTTTGAACAGCAACTCGACGACCTGCGTGCCGGCAAGATTGACCACTTCGAGATTACCCCGGAGAACTTCCAGGAGTTCCAGCGGGTCTTCCACGCCTATCCGTACCGGACCCAGATCGAAGGCAAGGCCAATATCGGTGGGAAGATTACCTATCATTTGCGGGAACGTTA
>DWZB01000115.1 GCA_019118405.1 Candidatus Limosilactobacillus gallistercoris | reverse complement strand
GGGCTGGTGGTGACGATTCGCGATCAGAAGCAAGTGGTCGGCCGAAGTCGGCCGAATGATCGCTATCATTACCGGTGGTGGACCTGAACCTTTGTCTTTCTCAGGTCGGTAGGTTAGAATAGGGCTAAGATTAATCTTGAAGGTGGACTGTAGAATGGAAAAGTTAACGTTAACCAGCCGGGACGAAACAATTGCCCTTGGCGAAAAGATTGGCCGTGAGCTGGCAGCAGGGGATGTCCTGGTGCTGGACGGTGACCTCGGCGCCGGGAAGACAACCTTTACCAAGGGCCTGGCTAAGGGCCTGGATATTCCGGACCTGATCAAGAGTCCGACATTCACGATTATCCGTGAGTACCAGGACGGCCGCCTGCCCCTCTACCATATGGATGCCTACCGCTTAGAGAATGGTGGGGCCGAAGACCTGGGCCTGGAGGAATACTTTGACAGCAACGGTGTGAGTGTCGTTGAATGGGCCGAGTTCGTAGAAGATGAGCTGCCGGATGATTTTCTGGCCATCCACTTCAAGCGGACCGATGATGATAACACCCGGGTCCTGGAGTTCGAACCCCACGGTGACCACTTTCGTAAGCTGGTTCAGGATGTGGTGGCGTAATGGCAGACCAGGTCGAGATTAAACTGGCCACGGCGGATGACGCCCCGGCAGTCCTGGACTTTCTGCGTCAGGCGGCCGCGGAGACCGATGCCGTGCTGATTCCCCACCTTGACCAGGTGACGGTAGACCAGGAGCGGCAGAACATTGAAATGATCAACCGCTTTGATGACTGCGTGGTCATGCTGGCGATGCTGGGCGACCAGCCGATCGGCATTGTGACGGTCATGGTACTGGGTGACCGGCCCGATACCGGCGAGCTCGGTGTCGTGGTTGCTAAGGACTACTGGCGCAATGGCATTGGCCGCCTGCTGGTTGAGGAGGCTGAGTACTGGTTTGAAAACTACAGCAGTCTTTCATCGCTGGTTTTGAGCGTCTTCACCATTAATAAGCCGGCCATTGCCCTCTATCAGCATTGTCACTTTGTCCAGACGGGAACGACAACCGAGGAGGGGAAGCCTGCGCTGTTGATGGAATACCAGAGATAAACAAAAACACGGTTGGGATCGGGAAATCCCAACCGTGTTTTGCATTTTAACCGAACATCTTGATAAAGGGTCGGATCCGCTGGTCACCAAAGCGCCGGTCCTGGTAGAGGAGGATGTTGGCGCAGGCCTGGGCATCATCAAGGGCATTGTGATGGTGGTGGAGGTCGATGTTGAGGGCGTCGCAAACCGTGTTGAGCTTGTAGTTGGCCAATCCCGGCAGGAGCTGGCGACTGCTGCGGACGGTGTCGAGGGTCTGGTAGGCCGGGGGCTCAATCCCGTAGTGTTCCAGGGTACTCTTGAGGACGCTGTTATCAAAGCGGTTGTTGTGGGCGATCACCAGCTTGTCTGGGGTGTAGAAGGACTTAATGTGCTCCCAGACCGCTGGGAAATCGGGGGCATCCTGAACGTCGCGTTCGTGGATCCCGTGAATCTGGACGTTGCGCCAGAAGAAGTCAGTATGCGGGTTGATAAGCGTGTAAAATTCGTCGGCGATCTGGCCATCACGAACGATGGTCAAGGCTAATGAACAGGCACTGTAGCGTTTACCACTGGCAGTTTCAAAGTCCATGGCGATGAAGTTCATGCGAACGCCTTCCTTTCGTGATTGATATTCCTATTTTAATCGTTGCCGGTGTTTTTAGCAAAAGTTCCGCTGAAAAATGATACAATATCAAGGAGAGATAATTTACGAAAAGGGAAGGCATACTAAATTGGCTAACTTAATGAACGAATTTCCAGAGATTGATATTAAACAAGACGAACCACTGATGAAGTATACCTATACGCACACCGGGGGGCCGGCTGATTGGTTAGCCTTCCCCAAGAGCATTGACGAGGTCAAGCAGCTGGTCCAATATGCCCAGGCGCACCAGATGCCGCTGACTGTATTGGGTAACGCCAGCAACCTGATTGTCCGCGATGGGGGGATCGATGGCCTGACAATGATCCTCACTGAGCTCAACGACATCAAGGTATCTGGGAACCAGGTAACTGCCCAGGCCGGCGCTTCTTACATTGACACCACGATTGCGGCTCGGGACCACAAGCTGACCGGCTTGGAGTTTGCGGCCGGTATTCCCGGCAGCATTGGCGGGGCTATCTTCATGAACGCCGGGGCCTATGGTGGCGAAACCCAGAACGTGGTCACGGCGGCGACGGTAATGCTTCCGGATGGCACCATTGAACACCTCGATAACAAGGGGCTGGACTTTGGCTACCGGCACAGCAGTGTTCAGGATAACCACGGGGTTGTCCTGGATGCCACCTTTATCCTGGAACCCGGTGACTATGATCAGATTAAAGCGACGATGGACGACTTGAATGAGCGGCGGGCCGCTAAACAGCCGCTGGACCTGCCATCTTGCGGCAGTGTCTTCAAGCGGCCTAAGGGCTACTTTGCTGGCAAGCTGATCCATGATGCGGGCCTACAGGGCTACACGCATGGTGGTGCTCAGGTTTCTACCAAGCACGCCGGCTTCATTGTTAACATCGATCACGGGACCGCTGCGGATTACGTAGCTGTGATTAAGCATATCCAGAAGACGGTTAAGGAAAAATTTGGGGTAAGCCTTGAGACCGAGGTCCGGATTATCGGTCGGGATTAGAAATATTATTGGGGATGAGAATATGCATGACGCTGGTGTTCCATCCCCATTTTCTAGATATTCTTATAAAACGTTTTACGTTTTGCTATAATAGCCTTTGTAATCGTTTTATTTCTATGATAGAATATTTTTGAAATGTGAATTCGGATGAATAATAAGGAGAGTAAATATGAGTAAGAAAGTAGTTGTTTTAGGAAGCATTAACGTTGACACGACCTACCACGTTGACCGGTTCCCACAACCAGGTGAAACGATCTCTGCTAAGAGCAAGAGTTCTGCCCCTGGTGGCAAGGGTGCTAACCAGGCTGTTGCTGCAGCCCGGTCCGGTGCGCAGACGGCTTTCATCGGGGCGGTTGGTTCTGACAGCGAAGGTCAATACATGCTGGAAGCCCTGAAGGATAACGGCATTGACACTCGTCACGTGACGATTGACAAGTACCATGGTACCGGTACAGCAGCCGTTACCCTGGATGAAGAAGGGCAAAACGACATCATGATCTATGGTGGTGCTAACCAGGCAATGACACCGGACATGGTGGATGATATTGACGATGTCTTGGATGGCGCTGACTTCCTGATCAGTCAATTCGAGACGCCGCAAGAGGTTGCCCTGGCCGCCTTCAAGAAAGCTAAAGAACACAACGTTACCACGATCCTTAACCCGGCACCGGCCCACGAAATTCTTCCCGACCTGCTTAAGGTAACCGACGTGATCGCACCGAACGAGAGTGAATGTGCGCTCCTGACGGGGATTCCGGTTACGGATGAAGATGCAATGCTGAAGAGTGCCGAATACTTCCAAAAACAAGGGGTTAAGCACCTGCTGATTACCCTGGGATCCAAGGGGGTCTTCTACGCTACCCCTAATGCACATGGTCTGGTTCCCGCATTCAAGGTGCACGCTGTTGATACGACGGCGGCCGGTGACACCTTCATCGGGGCACTGAGTTCGCAACTGGAAAATGATCTGTCAAACGTGGCCGATGCCCTGGTTTACGCACAGCGGGCTTCCAGCCTGACTGTTCAGGAGATGGGCGCAATGCCATCAATTCCAACGGCGGACAAGGTTAAAGCCGCATTGGCCGAAAAGTAAGTACTAAAAATAAGGGAAGCTCAGGTTGAGCTTCTCTTATTTGTTTTCTTCTATGTTGAAGTGCTGGCACACCTTCAGCAGCCAATAGACGATCAGCTGGAGGATTGTCAGGATGCCCACAAATTCGATCATTTTAACGCTCCAGATGCTCCACAGCTGCCTGAAAAACCAGGTTGGGGTGAAGAGCAGGTAGATAGAGTGCAGACGGAGAAAGCGGCCGATGTAGATCCCGATGCTGGCGAGAACCATGAAGATCGTGATCCAGAGGTAACGAAGACGGGGCTGCTGCGGGCTGGTCAGCCGGGTTAGCTGGCGGGCCGTTTGCTCAAGAGTGACGGTGCCAATCAAGAGGCAGCTGAGGGCGCAAACCATTATCATGGCGAAGTTGAGCCAGATAACCGGATCCGAACGGAGAATGCCGTTGATGCTGGTATGAGCGTGGAGCCATGAGAGGTGAAAGAGGTCGGTCATCACGTAGGGAGCGTTTGGATAGAAGATCAGCCAGATGATCAGGAGGGCCCAAAAAGCGAGGGCCCGGCGATCATTAAAACGCTTCAGATGAAAGGTCAGCTCGATCGGCACATACCCTAAAAAGGTATTGAACGCCATGAAGTCGTAAGGGGCGCGGATAAATAGCCTCAAGAGGATGATCAGGGTCCAGAAGAAGAGGCGGATCCGCCAGACGGAAGATAAATGTTTCATAAGTATTGCCTTCTCATAACAGAAATCCTCCCTAGCATAGCAGAATTTTGTGAATTAACTGTGGCCTTTCGTCATTACTAAAAAATGATATAATATGAACGTGAATTTAGAGGATGGTGAATGCGATGCAGTTTATAACTTCGCTTCTGACATGGCAAAACCTGATTCACCTGATTGATATCTTAGTAATTTGGTTCCTGATCTACGAGCTTCTGATCCTGATCAGGGGGACCCGGGCGGTACAGCTCTTCCGGGGGATTATGATTATTATCCTGGTGAAGGTAGTCAGCTGGTACGCTGGATTAAGCACAGTCTCCTGGGTGATGGACCAGATCCTGAACTGGGGTGTGATCGCCATCGTGGTCATTTTCCAGCCGGAAATTCGGCGGGGACTG
>DWZB01000114.1 GCA_019118405.1 Candidatus Limosilactobacillus gallistercoris | reverse complement strand
GTCGTCCCCATCCAAGCCGACCGTATCCGCATACTGCTTGACAAAGGCCCGGACATAGAAGTCGCCCGGCAGTTCGTCAAACTTTTCATCTTCGATTGCGATCAGGTATCGTTTCTGGATCTTGGTAATCTGCTGGAGGTCGTCAAGCGTGTACCCCTTGGCTTGACGGGCCTTCTGCAGCTTTTTACCGATCTCAACATACTTTTGTTGTTCGCTATTGTTTTCACTCATTAGCCTATCTCCATTTAAATTATTCACATATCCTTGGACATTATATCATGTTCTCTTTAGAACTGAAGTTAAGAAAAGGTATCGTTATTGATGGTGGGGAACAACCTGGTATACCGAAATTCCCTGCGGCGTAATAAACTCCTTGGCCACCTGGTAAAGGTCTTCTAAGGTGATTGTATTCAGTGTCTGAATTTCGTCCATCAAGTTGGCACCGTCAAAAAGCCGACCAGCGTACCGGTTGGCAACGGCCTCCGGTGAATCCATCAGCCCGATCAGGCGGCCGAGTTCAGCCCGCTTGATCCCATCAAACCGGGTCCGGGCGGCATCAATCTGCTTATCGGCACTCTCCAGAATTGCCACAATTTCATCAGCAAAGCGTTCCATCTGGTCAGTGTTCGAGCTGAAGTAGGCAAAGTGGAAGCCCCGTTGCATCTCAAAGCTGTAGCCGAAGGAGTCGTCCAGGACTTCGTTGTTGTAAAGCCGCAGGTAGTTATCTGACGTGTCATCGAATAAGACGTCGAGCAGAAGATCAATTGCCAGCTTGTAGCGCAGCCGCTCGCGACCATCATCAAACTGTTTGATCCCCCGCAGGCCGACCATCACCTTCGGCCGGGCAATATTCATTGTCAGTGACCGGAACGGGATGACATCGTGGGCGGTCGGGTCGTTTAACTCGAACAGCCGTCGCGGCGTCTCGGCCGGCGGGAAGGCTTTGGCATCCTGGTTCTGCTCAATCCAGGCCAGGGTTTCTTCGGGATCCAGGCTGCCGACGATAAACAGGTTCATGTTCTCCGGCTGGTAGAAGGTTCGGTAGCTCTGCATCAGGATCTCTGGGGTGATCTTGCTGATGGAATCAACGGTCCCCGCAATGTCGATCCGCATTGGGTCGTGCGGGTACAGGTTTCCGATCAGGCCCAGGTAGAGCCGCCAGTCGGCATCATCGTCGTACATCTTGATCTCCTGGCCAATGATCCCCTGCTCCTTTTGGACCGTTTGGGCGGTAAAGTAGGGATCTTGGACAAAGTCGAGCAGGACATCCAGGTTCTCATGCAAGTGACTGGTGGTCGAAAAGAGGTAGCTGGTCTGGGTAAAACTGGTGTAAGCATTAGAGTCCGCCCCCAGCTTGCCGAACAGGTCAAAGGCATCATGGTCGGCCTTTTCAAACATTTTATGTTCAAGGAAATGGGCAACCCCATCGGGAACCCGGACCGGATCCTGTTCGTGGTATGGGATGAAGTGGTTGTCAATCGACCCGAAATCCGCCGAGAACGTCGCGTAGGTCTTCTGGAAGCCCGGCATTGGCAGCAGCTGAACGAGCAGGCCGTTAGCAAGCCGTTGCCGGTAGATTGTGCGATTAAATTCTTGATACGTTTGTCTATCCATCTGTTTATTTTTCACCACTCAATAAGTAAATTGCCTGCATCTTCACCATCTTGGCCACGCGGGAGACGTCCGCAGCTGTCACCGCGTTAATCTTTTCGATCACGGCTGTCTCTTCCGGCAAGCTCAGCAGTGCCCGCAGGAGCTCGCGGCCCAAAATGTTATTGGCCAAGTCGTGACTCGCCCGGTACTGGTTGACCAAGCTATCCTGGACCTCAGCAAGCCGGCCGGCACTAAACTTTCCGGCGCAGATATCTGCCAGTTGCTGAGCAATCAGGTCCTCCACCTTCTGCGCATCCGCCGCCTGAATCCCCGTTTGGATCCCTAAAAAACCGGTAAATGGCAGCAGCCGGCTCGTCGCATAGTAAGCCAGACTAGCCTTTTCCCGGACGTTGGTAAAGAGTTTGGAGTACGGGGTTCCGCCGAACAGGCCGTTAAAGACCAGCCCGGCATAATAATTTTCGTCTTGATAGTAGACCGGCAGCTGGTAACCGAGGTTCAGCTTCGCCTGCACTACCAGCTGGTGCTCTACCTGGCGCTTAGGGGCCGAATAAAGCGGTTGCCGGTAGAAGGGCTGCAGGTCCATTGCCTGACGCGGAATAAAGGGCAGCTGCCCGAGGGCATCTTTAACTGCGGCCGGGTCCACGTCCCCCAGAACGAAGATGTCCACCCGGTCGCGTTCAATCATCTCCTGGTATACTTTAACCAGATTCTGCGCCGTCAGTTTGGCCAGATCAGCTACTTGGACAAAGCTCGGCACCCGCATGATCGAGTCATCCGGGTAGTAGAGGTTCATCAGCTGCCGGTTGGCATAAAACTGTTTGTCATCATACAAGGCCGTAATTGTCTGTTCGAGATTATGAGCCTGAATACGGAAGGTCGGCCCATCGAATTCGTTGTCGTCAATCAATGGGTGGAACAGGATCTCATTGATCAGGTCCACTACCTGGTCGAAAAGATTCGTCCCGGCAATCTGGTCATTAACAAAGCTGGCCCGTAGCCGGACGGTGTGCAGGCGGCCGACCCGGCCAACTCCCATGCTGACATAGGTCCCATAAAGCTTTGCGAGCTGCCGCGCCAACGCGGTCTGGGTCGGGTAGCGGTGGGTACTGGTCTCCAAGAGGTTGGCAAGGAGGTTGCGGGCCGTCGCGTTGTCACTGGTCTGTGGAGTGGTAAATGTAATCAGAACGTGCGTCATCTTAAATTGCTGGGTGGGAATAACGTGGAGGGCCACGCCACTGGCAAGATCAAAATGCACTGTGATGTTCTCCTTTCCATTAAATCAAACGTTTGTAAGCAGGAAAAAACGTTCGCCAAACTTTTTTGCCGAATTAGTCATACTGAATAATGATACGTTAAACCGGGCTAAATTACAAACTAATCCCGGTATTTCAGTCAAATTAACCCCAAAAGAAAAGCTGGCAGATTCATCATCTCGCCAGCTTAATTCTGACTATTAATCATTATCGGGGCCCAGGAAGGTGCTGTTGGTCCCAAACCACTTCTCGTTGATCTTCTTCAGCTGACCATTGCGCTGCAGCCTGCCAAGGCCGGCATTAATCTTCTTCCGGAGCGTCTTGTCACCCTTGCGCATCCCGACCGCGAAGTATTCAACCGGGAATTGACGGTTAACTTCGACCCGGTAGTCGGCCGGATTCTTCTGGTGCTTGACATAGTAGTTGGCGTAAACCTCATCCATCAAGATCCCCTGAATCCGTCCCGCATTCAAGTCAATGAAGGCGTTCGGGAAGGTATCATACATCACAGGAGTCTTGCCCTTGATCTTATCCTTCAGCAGCTTCGGGTGTTCGTTTAGAACCGTATCCCCGGTGGAACCGGTCTGAACCCCCAGGGTCTTCCTCTGCATGTCGTTGAGGTTGTTAATACGGTCCCGCTTCAGAGTAACCAGGACCTGCCGGTTAGCCAGGTAGTAGCGGCTGAAGGCCACCTTCTTGCGCCGACTGGCATTGACGGAGTAACCATTCCAGAGGAGGTCAATGGTCCCGTTTTTCAGCTCGGTTTCCTTCATTGACCAGTCGATCGGTTGAAAGTCGACCTTGATGCCGTACTGCTTGAAGACGGCCCGGGCCAGGTCAACATCGTAGCCGACCAGTTTCCCGTTCTTCTGGCGGAAGCCCATCGGCACAAAGCTATCGTCAAGGCCGACGATCACCTTCTTGCGCTGCTCAATCCGTGACCAGGTATCCTGGTGGTTGGCCCGCGTCGTTACACTCTCACAGCCGGTCAGACATAGCGTGGGAATCAAAAGCAGCAGTAGCAGCCAGATTGCTTTAAACTTCTTCATATGCTTTTCTCCCCTTCTATTCCTTTTCCTTATCAACATCCTGAACCTGATCAGACGACTTGTCGAGGGCCTTGACCTTCAAGATATCATCGGCAATCTCGTCAGCAAAGTCAAAGTCGTGGGTAACCACCAGTTGGGTCATGCCGTCCTTCTTCAGGCCCAGGATAATCTTGGCAACTTCCTTGCGCATCTCGGGGTCCAGTGCGGAGGTCGGCTCATCATAACAGAGGATCTTCGGGCTCATCGCCAGGGCCCGGGCAATGGCCACCCGCTGCTTTTGCCCACCGGACAGCTGCCACGGATACAGGTCACCCTTAGTGCTCAGTCCAAGTTCCTTCAGCAATCGCTTAGCATCGCCCTCAGCTTCTTCTTTAGACTTCTTCAATACCATGATTGGGGCCAGGGTGACGTTTTCCATCACGGACAGGTTCGGAAAGAGGTTGTAGTCCTGAAAGACGACCCCGATCACCCGGTCGGATTCCGCCGTCCCCTGCGGATCAAAGGGCTTACCATCGATGAGAAATTCTCCCTTGTCAGCCTGTTCCAGCCCCGTGATGCAACGAAGCAGGGTTGTCTTCCCGGCTCCAGACGGGCCGACGATACTGAGGATTTCGCCATCCTTAACCGTTAAGTTGACGTTGTCTAAGATGACCCGGTCACCGAAACTCTTGTATAAAGTCTTAACTTCTAACATTGGCAATTCCTCCTAATTATTTGAAGTATGAGTAGCGTTGTTCAACTTTGTGCAGAACCAGGGTGCAGATCCCGACCAGGATCAGGTAGATCACGGCGACCAGCAGCAGCGGTACCAGGGTAACATCTCGGGCCGTTGCAACGTTGCCGGCCCGCAGGAGATCACCCAGACCGATAACGTAAACTAATGAGGAATCCTTAACCAGGTTGATGACTTCGTTCCCGATTGACGGAATGACGATCTTGACCACTTGGGGGATCACAATCTTACGCAGGGTCTGCCAGTAGCTCAACCGCAAAACCCGTGCGGCTTCGAACTGTCCTTCATTGATGGCTTGGAAACCGCCCCGGAAGATTTCCGCGAAGTAGGCGGCGTAGTTCAGGATAAAGGCCACCAAGGCGGCATCATAACGCTGGAAGACAATTCCGATAATTGGCAAACCATAGAATACAAAGATCAGTTGCAAAAGCAATGGGGTCCCCCGCATCAACCAGACGTAGATTTCAAGGATCCATTGCAGGGGCCGAATCTTGGAAATCAATCCCAAGCTGACCAGGATCCCCAGTGGCAGTGAGCAAAGCAGGGTCCAAAAGAAGATCTGCAAGGTCAGCCCGGCTCCTTGTAATAATGATGGCAAAATCTCAGTAACGTATTGCATATCAAGTCCTCCTTCATTCTCAAAACGCCAAACGATAATAAACAAAAAGTCCCCTAGGCCAAATGCCTAGAGGACGAATCAATCGCGGTACCACCCCATGTTCGTGACCGCCTCACAGCGGCCACCTCGTTAAGTTCAATTTTGAAGCCGCTAAACAAAAAACGCCCTCGAGCCAAATGGCTACGAGGGCGTTTCCGCGGTTCCACCTCATCTTGTTGATCCCTCACGAGTATCAACCTTAGCGAGTTCAAAATTAAACTCCGTGCTGTAACGGGCTTCCCCGGGTTCCCCTACTGCTAATTCAGGAAACCAACTCACAGATGTGATTCAGGCATTTCGGAAGGTCCCTTCCCATCCCACGGGACTCGCTTAGCAACCAATACTACCCTACTAGTCTGTTCATTGTCGTTCGTGATATTAATTGTGTTGTATCTTACACTCTTCCCTATGACTTGTCAAGCCGCATCAAGCAGTTTTTTCGTCCGTCGCCCAATTAAAGATTGAGCGGATCGGCCAATAAAGAACTACAAAATAAACCAGGTTAAGGGCTAGGGTTGGCGCCAGGACGTGAATCAGGTAATCGCCAAAATCCGCTGACGTTACACCAACCAATGAGTAGGCCCAGTAATTGAGGGTCATGAAAACAACCAGGTCAATAAAGAAGATCGTGATCATCGATAAAAACGACGAACTGAAATACTTGGACAGGATCGTTGTCAGACCGACAATGCATGGGAACAGAAACATGTACAGACCTAGAATGCCGAAATTGTATAAGTCGGCCACCACTCCGGCGGCCACGGCAAACGGGATCAGCGGAATCTCAATCCCATTTTCAAAGAAATAAGCCAGGGTTAGCCACAAGAGTACTAATTCGCTTGCCATTGAGTATGGGTAGTGAAAGAACAATGGCGCCCACACGTGACTGATTGCCCCGTCCAGAAACAGGCAGACAAACAAGCCCACGGGGAAAACGTATTTTAATCGTGATAATCGATACATTCTTCATCACTCCTGAGATGCCGATTCAGCGACCGTAACGATGTTGATGTCGTTAAAGTTCGTTGCCGGAGTAATATAAACCTTTTGGGCAAGGCCATAGTCGTCCTTGCCGATGCGGGCAACTTTACCAACATACAGACCCTTTGGGGTAATGCCCCCCATACCGTTGGTCGTTACCCGGGCCCCTTTCTTAAGCTTGGCCTTGGAGTTAACCTGTCCCATAACCAGCTCACCGCGTGAGGCATTATAACCGGTAATGATGCCGTTGACATCCCCGTCCGTGCAATGAATTGAGATCGCAAAGCGGTTGGATGATTCACTGGTGTCGCTGAGCAGTTCAACCTTGCTGTTGGTCTTATTGACCTCGGCGATCCGGCCGATCAAGCCGCCATTGCTCATTACCGGCATATTCTTCTTGATACCGCTGGATTGACCCTTATTGATCACCAGCTGCTGTTGCCAAGCTGATGGCGTCCGCATCAGCACGGCGGCCGTAACCGTATCATAATCGGTCATAGAGTTGTTGAGCTTGAGTTCCTGCTTCAACTGTTTATTTTCATGAGCCAGTGCCTGGTTGCGGACCTTTGTCTGGGCGAGATCCGTAACCTGCTGCTTCAGTTCCCGGTTTTCCGAGTAAGTATTCATCAAGTCATTAACCGAGCTGAAACTGGTCTGCAGCCAATTAACCGGCAGGGCCACGGCACTATCCGCAAAGCCGACAATATCGTTGCCAAACTGCTGAATTAGCGGTGGTGTGTTCCGGCGATTGCGCATGGTAATTGAGCCCGCCATCAGACCGAAGCAGACCACCAGAATTACCACAATAATAACCAACCGACGATTGGAAAAGAACTTGCGCATGATAATCCTCCAAATGTAATTTACAAAATAACAAAAGCGCGGCTAGACAAAACAAATCGTTTTGCGACCAGCCCCGCCCAATTGCCGAGCAACCATGTACCTGCTCGTTTTATTTCTTCTTCATTACGTCGATGCTCTTAAGGGATTCGCCAGTCCCGATTGCCACACAGTCAAGCGGATCGTTGGCAATGAATACTGGCACCTTGGTAGCATCCGCAATTACATCTGGCAGGTGTTTCAGCAATGCTCCACCACCAGTCAAAACAATTCCGTGATCAATGACATCCGCAGCGATTTCCGGTGACGTTTCTTCCAGCGTCCCCTTAATAGCTTCGATGATGTTTGCAACCACATCTTGTAAGGCAGTCGAAACATCCTTGGCGGAAACCTCCATTGTCTTTGGCAGACCAGTAACCAGGTCCCGACCACGAACCTCAGTCTTGCCCATCTCATCAGCAGCTTCAACGGAAGCGGAACCGATATCCCACTTGAGCTTCTCAGATGTCCGCTCACCGATGAGCAGGTTCTTGTGCTGACGAACGTATTGGGCAATGGCATCATTCATCTTGTCACCGGCCATCCGAATGGAGCGGCTGGAAACAATTCCGCCCAGTGAAATAGTAGCAACATCAGTGGTCCCGCCACCAATATCAACAACCATGCTGCCAGTTGGATCCATCACTGGAAGGCCGGCACCAATAGCGGCAGCAAAAGGCTCTTCGATCACATAGGCGTCACGTGCCCCGGCTACCCGGGTCGCATCGATAACCGCCCGTTTCTCAACTTCGGTAATGCCGCTTGGTACACAAACCATAACGTACGGCTTACCATTGCTGCTTCCTAAGGCCTTCTCAATGTAGTACTTCATCATAGCAACGGTCGTGTCGTAATCGGCAATGACCCCATCTTTCATCGGACGAATGGCCACGATGCTCTCTGGTGTCCGACCGATCATATCACGAGCGTCTGAACCGACAGAGATCACTTCATTAGTCTTGGCATTACGTGCAACAACTGATGGCTCACGCAGCACAATTCCCTTACCCTCAAGGTAAACGATTGTGTTGGCGGTCCCCAGGTCGATTCCTAGATTTTTGGTTCCAATTCCTAGCAATCTATTTCTTCCCTTCATTTTTTAACTGATAAATTCAAATTAATATCGTGGATATTATACCATAGCCAGTAAAGACATTCGAACATTAATATACATTATCAATCCTGCGAGGGAAAATTTTTCGGACGAAATTAAAATTTTCTTTAACTTTGCGCCTGCAGTTCCTGTTCCCGCCAGCTGTAATACTGGTCATTGCCTACGATCATGAAATCAAGCACCTGGATACCCAAGAGCTTGCCGCCCCGTTCTAATCGCTTGGCAAAGGCCAGGTCCTGCTGGGAAGGCTTAATATTACCGGACGGGTGATTATGAACCATCACTAGGCCGCTCGCCGAATACCGCAGGGCATGCTTAAAGATCTGGTCAGGGTACAGGACGCACTCGCTCCTGCCGCCGATAAACAGCGTCTTAAGCTTGATGATGTTATTTTGGGCGTCGGTAAAGGCTACACAGACACTCTCCTGCTCTTCGCCGGCAAAGTGGGCAATCATGGCCTGTCCTAGCTCCACGCTAGAATAGGCGACTCCTTCGATCTCCGGGTACACCTTGACCATTGCCGCTCCCAGGTCCAATGCCATAAAGAACTGGTTTATCCGCTGGTCGCATTGACATAACTCATCCCGCTGGTTTCGTGAAATCTGTTTGAGATCGATCAGGTCCGGGTAGTACAGCTGCAGATATCGATACGCGCTTATCCCATGAATCTCGACGTCGCTAAGGCAACACCTGATCGCCCGTTCATACAAACTGGTGGCTTGAAAGCCCGTCAACTTCTGTTCTTCCATTTCAATCGCTCCTTTGTATTTATCCGCTCACTAGATAAATACGCAGGAAACACGATTAGTCATCAAATAAGTGGCGAACTTCTGAAATAAAGTACAGGGACCCGGTCACGATCATAACATCCTCGCTGCTGAGCTGACCGGCCACCTGCTGGAAACCAGCCTGCCACGTATCCGCTACCTGAATCGGGTACCGGCTGGACAGCTGGGCGGCCACCTGGGTCAGATCGGCACTCGGCCGCTTGGGGCCCGGCCCCGCAAAGTTGGTAACGGTCAGGTGGACATTTCCCAGGCTGGCCAGTTCACCAAGCATCAAATCGTATTGTTTATCGGCCAGAATGGCAACCAGGATATACACATCCCGATCGGCAAAGTCGTCCCGGATCGACTTGACTAGGGCCTGCATCCCCGGCAGGTTATGAGCTCCGTCGAGCATGACCGGGGGTTCACGGTTGACGACTTCCATCCGGCCGGGCCACCGACTGGCGGCGAGGCCCTGGCGCAGGGCCGATTGATCAACCGGCAATCCCCGCCCCTGCAGGAAGAGCTGGGCTGCAGTCAGGGCGATCGCTGCGTTTTCTACCTGGTAGTCCCCTGCCAGGCCCAGTTGGAAACGGCCATGGTGGATATTCAGGCCGTCATACTGGATCTGGGCACGCAGGCCGTGGGCATTGGTCTTGCGGACCGCAAAGTCACGTCCCAGTTCAGCCAAGGGAGCGTTCTTCTCGGTCGCCGTCTGCTCAATCACCTTCTGGGATTCGGCTGGCAGCTTGCCGATCACCACCGGAACTCCCGGCTTGATAATCCCGGCCTTCTGCGTTGCAATCGCCCCCAGGGTGTTGCCGAGGTATTTCATGTGGTCCCAACCGACCGTGGTGATCACACTGACGTCGGGGATAATCACGTTGGTTGAATCATAAAGGCCCCCGATGCCGACCTCCAGCAGGACAACATCCGGCTTTTTCTCAGCCATGTAGCAGAACATCAGCGCAGTGTCGATCTCAAACTCGGTTGGCCCCCCGGTTGGCAGCTCACGGTCGAGTTTTACAACCACCGGCTCCAAATGCTGGGCCAAGCGTACAAGATCATCATCGCTGATCTGCTGGGCATTGTACTCAATCCGCTCGTTGAAACGGGTGATGAAGGGCGAGGTGAAGCTGCCCACCGTCAAGCCGCTGTCAAGCAGCATTGAACGCAGCATTGCCACCGTCGACCCCTTCCCGTTGGTCCCGGTCACGTGAATGTAGTGCAGGCCCTGTTCCGGATTGCCCAGTTCGGCCAGAAAGCGGCGCATCCGCTTGAGGGTCGGAATCTTTTTGAATTTTGTCCGGCCATGGATAAAGGCCAGGGCGTCCGCGTAGTTTTGAATCATGATCTTCTCTCCCCTTCAAAAACAAAAAAGATGGTTGTGATACTGAAATAGTACCACAATCACCTTTTAATCGTTTAGGCTTCTTCCAGCGAAGCTAACCGTTCCTTGGCAGAATCAAGCTTCTGCTGCCATTCAACGGCCTTTTGCTTTTCTGCTTCCACGACCTTTTCAGGGGCATTGTTGACAAACTTCTCGTTGCCCAGCTTCTTTTGGGAACGTTGAACTTCCTTTTCGAGCTTGGCAATTTCCTTCTTCATCTTGGCCCGTTCTTCATCCAGGTCGACCAGTTCGGCCATTGGGATGTAGACCTCGGCCCCGGCCAGGATTCCGGACATGGCCAGCTTAGGGGCTTGCACATCCGTACTGATGGTCAGCTCTGCCGGGTGGCAGAAGCGGTCGATGTAGTCGCGGTTGGCATTGAGCATGTCACCGAGGTGCTGATTATCAACCTTAACCAGGATATCAACCGGCTTGGACATTGGGGCGTTGGCCTCGTTCCGGATGTTCCGGACCGCCTTGATCATCTCGATCAGGTTGCTCATCTGCTCAGTAGCAGCGGGGTCATCCAGGTCCGCGTTAGCAACGGGGTACTTAGCGACCATGATGGACTTGCCGTCGTGCGGCATTGACTGCCACAGCTTTTCGGTCACGAATGGCATGATCGGGTGCATCAGCTTCAGGGTCTGGTCTAAGACGTAGCCCAAGATGTTCTTGGTGTCGGCCTTCTCCTCATCAGTCCCGTTGTTGAGCTTCTCCTTGGTCATTTCGATGTACCAGTCGCAGAAGTCGTTCCAGATGAAGTTGTACAGGGCCCGCCCCGCTTCACCGAATTCAAACTTGTCAAACTGTTCGTTGACCTGCTTGATGGTAGCGTTCAGCCGACTCAGGATCCAACGATCAGCCAGGTCCCACTTCGACTTGTCAGGTAGGACTGGTGCTGGCATGTCGCCGAGGTTCATGATGACGTACCGGCTGGCGTTCCAAATCTTGTTGATGAAGTTCCAAGCGGCATCCATCTTCGTGTAGGAGAAACGGATGTCCTGACCAGGGGTAGATCCAGTGATCAGGAACCAGCGCAGGGCGTCCACCCCGTACTTCTTGATGACGTCCATTGGGTCAATCCCGTTTCCGAGGGACTTGCTCATCTTCCGACCCTGTTCGTCACGAATCAAACCGTGCAGAAGGACATTCTTGAATGGGGCCTTACCAGTGAATTCTAGAGATTGGAAAATCATCCGGGATACCCAGAAGAAGATGATGTCGTAACCGGTAACCAGGGTGCTGGTTGGGAAGTAACGCTTGTAGTCCGGTAAATCGGTGTCTGGCCAGCCCATGGTTGAGAATGGCCATAAACCACTACTGAACCAGGTATCGAGCACGTCGGTATCCTGCGTCCAGTTTTCGGCATCCTTTGGAGCTTCCATGCCCACGTATACTTCGCCGGTCTTCTTGTGGTACCAAGCCGGAATCCGGTGGCCCCACCAGAGCTGCCGTGAGATAACCCAGTCGTGAACGTTTTCCATCCACTGGGTGAAGGTGTGTTCGAACCGTCCCGGAATGAAGTTGACCTTGTCCGCCGTCTTTTGGTTGTCGAGGGCCAGCTTAGCCAGCGGCTTCATCTTAACAAACCATTGGGTGGACAAGCGGGCCTCAACTTGCACCCCGGTCCGCTCAGAGTGACCAACGGAGTGCACGATTGGGACTACCTTGAGCATGTAGCCCTGGTCGGTCAGGTCCTTGACCATGGCCTTCCGGGCTTCGAACCGGTCCATCCCTTGGTACTTGCCGGCGTTCTCATTCATGGAGGCGTCTTCGTTCATCGTGTTCAATTCTGGCAGGTTATGACGCTTCCCAACCTTGAAGTCGTTCGGGTCGTGGGCAGGAGTGATCTTAACCATCCCAGTTCCGAAGTCCGGCGTTACGTAGTCATCAGCGATGATCTCGATTTCCCGGTCAACCAATGGAACCCGGACGTGCTTGCCGACCAGCTCCTTGTAACGGTCGTCGTTCGGGTTAACGGCAACGGCCTCGTCACCAAACATAGTTTCTGGACGGGTCGTGGCAATTTCAATGTAGTCCTTGCCGTTGAAGGTCGTCCCGTCGGTGAATGGGTACTTAACATGGTAGAAGGCACCCTTATCGTCCTTGTGGATAACTTCAATATCAGACAGGGCCGTCCGTGCTTGCGGATCCCAGTTGATAATGTAGGTTCCCCGGTAGATCAAGCCCTTCTTGTACAGGTCAACGAAGACCTTCCGGACGGCCTTGTTCAGCCCTTCATCCAGGGTGAACCGTTCCCGGTCGTAGTCCACGGAGATCCCAAGCTTAGCCCACTGCTTGTGGATAATGTCGGCGTATTCGTCCTTCCAGTCCCAGACTTGTTGAACGAACTTCTCCCGCCCAAGGTCGTAACGGGAAATTCCCTGCTTGCGTAAACGCGCTTCCACCTTGGCCTGGGTAGCAATTCCGGCGTGGTCCATCCCTGGTAACCAGAGAACGTCGTAACCCTGCATCCGCTTTTGACGGATCAGCATATCCTGCAAGGTCGTGTCCCAGGCGTGTCCCAGGTGCAGCTTCCCAGTAACATTCGGCGGTGGAATAACAATTGAATATGGGTGGGCCTTCTTATCGCCACTTGGCTTGAAGAGACCCTGGTCAATCCACCATTGGTAACGACCAGCTTCAACGGCTGTCGGATCATACTTTGTTGACATTTCCTTATCGGCTGCCATCGTATAATCGCTCCTTTCAAGATTATAAAATTGAGTTTCATCATATAAAAACGGTGACCAAATAAAAATCGCCCTATCAAAACAGATAGGACGATTGAATTCGCGGTACCACCTACGTTGAGCAGCCACTGGACTGCCCCGCTTGTTCATTTAATAACGGTAAATGAACCGGGCCCGCCTACTGAAATTCAGCGAACTAGCTCCCGAGCTACATTCGCGAAGCTGATCCGGGTCTTTCCAGCAGCGACCCTCTCTGGTGAATCATGGTACCTCGTTACTATTTCGGTCATCGCTTAATATTATGCTTGTATAATAGCTAAATTATCGCTGAGCGTCAAGCACCGATTACAGCAATTCGGCAAAAACGTCTTCGTTCTGGTTGAGGAAGTCTTCACCGGGATGGATATTGGTAATCTTGATCCCATCCAGGGAACGCTTCATCAAGCCTTCAATATCCAACCGCTGTTCGTACTTACGGGCCCGTTCCACATTTGGCCGGGTCTTTGGCGACGGCGGTGTGAAGACGGTACAACAGTCTTCGTACGGCAGGATCGACAGGTCATAGGTGCCAATCTGCTCGGCAATCTTGATGATCTCCGTCTTGTCATAGGATAGGACCGGCCGCAGAACAGGATAAGACGTAACGTCGTTGATCGCCAGCATACTCTCCATCGTCTGGGAAGCCACCTGACCGAGGGACTCCCCGTTAAAGATTGCCAGGCCGTGCCGCTTAACCATCAGGGCCGCCGCCAGCCGCAGCATCATCCGCCGCTGCACCGTCATCAGGTAACCCTCGGGCACCTTCTCCTTGACTGTTTCCTGGATCTCGGCAAATGGCACCTGGATGAAGCGGATGCTCCCGCTGTACTTGGCCAGACGTTCGGTCAGCTGCTGGGCCTTAGCCAACGCCTGCGGACTGGTGTACGGCGGACTGTAGAAGTGGACCATTTCCAGGGAAACGCCCCGCTTCATCGCCAGGTAGGCGGCTACTGGCGAGTCGATCCCACCGGACATCATCATCATTCCTTTACCAGCGGTGCCAACCGGCAGACCACCGGCCCCCTTGATTGTCTCGCTGGACAGGAAGATCCCGTTGAGGCGGATTTCAACCCGCAAGGTCAGGTCGGGATGGTGAACATCAACCTTGAGCTTGTCAGGGAACTTATCCAGCAGGTAGCCTCCCAGCTTGTTGTTCATCGCAAAGGTATCCAGTTCGAAATGGTGGTCAGAACGGCGGGTCTCGATCTTAAAGGTGATCGGGTGGTCGACCTGTTCTTCAATCATCTGGGCCGCCGCCTTGGCAGCCGCGTCAAAGGACTTCTCAACCCGAATGGATGGGGAGAAGTTTTGGATCCCAAAGACCAGCTTCAACCGGTCCATTACCTGGTCGTAGTCCGCCCCGTTCAATTCAACGTGCAGACGGTCCCGCTGGGCGTGCACTTTGACCTGGTCGAAACTATGCAGGGCGTGGCGAACGTTATCGCCGAGCCGATCGATGAACGACTTCTTGTTATGACCCTTGGTAGACAGCTCACCATAGCGAACCATAATTTCGGTGTATTGCAAGCGTAATTCCTCCTTTCAATTTTTTCAACGATATATTAATCAATGATCTTTTGGAAACCAGCGTAGAGGGTATCAAAGGCCTTATTGAATTCATCGGCCTCCGCCAGCGTGTTCTGGTCCCCCAGACTGATTCGGACCGCACTAGTGGCGATCTCTTCCGGAATCTTCATTGCGGCCAAAGTCCCCGCCTCGGAGTGCTTCTTGGAAGAGCAGGCACTAGTGGTAGAGATGTAGATGCCCTTATCTTCGAAGGCGTGAACAATGGTTTCTCCACGAACGCCTGGAATGGCGAAGCAGAGGACGTGGCAGGCAAAGCCCTTGTCACGGCCAGAGATCAGCTTAACATGGTCGAACTGACTGAGGTGGTCGTAGATCCGTTCCTTGATGGCCTGCTCACGCTTGACGGCCTCATCCTCGCCTTCCTTGATCAACCGGATAGCCCGCGCCATGGCGACGTCACCCGGTGTGTTCTCGGTTCCGCTCCGCAGCGTCCGTTCCTGACCGCCACCGGCAACCAGTGGGGCCAATTGCCGGCCGCTCTTCACGTAGACAAAGCCGGTCCCCCGGGGAGCGTGGAATTTGTGGCCGGAGAAGGTGGCAAAGTCCACCCGGTCGCTGAAGACCAGGTCATCGACACCCTTGTCAATTGCCTGAACCGCGTCCACCATGTAGTGAATGTTCGGGTAGTCCTTCAGGATCTCACCGACTTCCTTGATCGGCTGAATTGTCCCGATCTCGTTGTTGATGGCCATAATGGAGACCAGGATGGTGTCGGGACGAATGGCCGCCTTGACGTCAGCCGGGTCAATCCGGCCTTCCTTATCAACCGGCAGGTAGGTGATATCAAAGCCCAGCTCCCGCAGCTGTTCCATTGGGTTGCGGACCGCCGCATGCTCAACGCTGGTCGTAATGATATGCTTGCCGAAGCGGTGCTTAGCCATCGCCGTTCCCTTAATCACCCAATTGTCCCCCTCGGAACCACCACTGGTGAAGATAATTTCACTGGGCTTAACCCCCAGTAGCTTGGCAATCTGCTGACGTGACTGTTCCAGCAGGTTCCAGGCATTTTCGCCAAAGTTGTGAAGACTGCTTGGGTTACCCCAGATCTTTTGACTGACCGTATCGTAGGTTTGCAGAACTTCCGGTGCAATCTTGGTCGTTGCACTGTTATCAAAGTAGATCATTAACTCTGTTCCTTTCCTCATAAAGATGATAATTAACGAGCAATCAGCAGATGAACTGACGGCTCGTCGAAATATTGGCGAGCATGCCATTGAATAGTTCGACTCAATCTTAAAACGACTTTATATTATAACAGAAAATCACCCGAGCGGCATTGAAAAAAGCATGGGGATAAGCTATTTGCCCATCCCCATGCATTATTATTACTCTATTGTTCATTTATTTCCTGGTAGTAGCTGTCCTCAATCCGCTTATAGCTGCCCGGTTCAGCCTCTTCCAACGCTGTGGCAATGGCTTCGAGACTGCCGGCATAGTTATATTGGTTGAACAACTCCTGAGACTTCTTAGCAGCCGCCGCCACCTTCTCGTTACCCGCGAAACGGTTAGCATACTGTTGAAGGCGTTCGGTCAGCTCCGCACTGTCACGAAGGTCGTTGGTCTTGTCCTGGAGCTTCTCCAGGTCCGACTCGACCATAATCAGCTGCTTTGTTACGTTCTCCATATTGATCTTGTATTCGTCCAGCTCACTGGCCAGCTTCTTGACCTCATCGCTGACCCCGAAGAAGTAGTCCATATATTCCTGAGAAACCCCGGGAAGGTTAAGCTGCTCAACTTGGCGCCGAATTGTCCGTAAGCGTACAGAATACTGCTGCAGCATCTTGCGGGCCCGCTGCTCATCGGTCTGCAGCTTGGCGACCGCATCATTGATTTTGTTCTGTTCCTCTTCAATATCCGTCAGCCGGTCACGGTTAGCTTTCTCCCGGTCGACAATCCGGCTAAAGACCGCCTGCTGATCGCGGATCGCCTGATGGTCCTCATAATATTGCTTGACAATTGTCTTAATCTGTTCGTTCAGCTGCCGCGCACGTTCAAATTCATTGTTATTCAGGGTGTAGCTGAGACTCAGCCGATCCAGCTCAGCAATCAGCTCATTGTTCTGCTGCTGAGCATGCTGAGTAAACCGCCCCATCATCTCAACCAGGTGCCGGGCCTCGGGCCGCGCGTCGATTTCCTTTTGCATCACCGCGTAAATATGGTCGATCTGATCCGCCAGGTCGCTGTTGGCATGCTTGACCACGTCCAGCTGCAGGTCATTGAGCTGCTCCATGGTTGCCTTAACCTTGGCTTGCAGCCGCTCGATCTGCTGGTCGATATCGTCCTCGACGAAGTGGTAATGTTCCTTTTTCAGGGTCTGGTAGCCGCTGGTCAGTTCAGTCAGCTGACCGGGGAATTCGGTTACCAGCGGCTTATACAGTGCCGGCACCCGTTTGATCTCCGCGGCCAGTTTCTGATTCCCCTGTTGCAAATCATTGAGGACCTCCTGGGCAGCATCCTGGTCACCCTTTCTGGTCAATTCAACAAAGCGGTCGTACTGTTTCTCCAGACCATCCAGCTGCTCATTCAGCTTCTTGGCGCTGTCGCCGTATTCAAAGTTCTTTTCATTTAATTGCTGATGGAACTTCTGATAGTTCTTTTTAATCCGGTCAATTGCCTGCTGGTGAGACTTGCTCTGCTGTTCAATCTGCTGCAGGGAAGTCGCCACCTCTTTGCGCGCCGTCGTTGCTTTGGCCAGTTCGTCGCGCAGACCATTGACTTGGGCACTGATCGTCAGCAGTTTAGTCGTGCGGGCAGCCTGGGCCAGGTCCTGCCCCGTGGAGCGAATGGCCTTAAGCTGGGGAACAATTTTGTCATTGTAGCGGTCCCTCAGCTGATCAAATTCCTGCTTGGCATCACCCGTCAGTTGGAGCTGTTCCGTTTCTTTTAACTGCTCTTCGACCTTGTTATCCATTAACTTTTGGCAAGCCGCCATTATCCCCTGGACCTGTTTGAGGATGCGGTGCTGGTACCATACAACCCCACCCAAGATAACCAGAATCACGATCAAAACTACAATTAAGACTTGAAACATTACAATCTCCACCTACAAATAAATTTGCCCTAACATAAGCTAATACTAAGGAAATTATACCATAGGATCACCAGGGGTGAATTACTAAAAATCCCCAATTTGCAACAAATCAATTGACGATGGCCGGTTCGGCATTGTATACTGGTTTTTGTGTAAAATAATGCAGCAGTGAGGGGCAAGCTCGTCAACAGACTGATGCCGAACGGTGTTTTTAGTAACCCAGCTGCAAGGGTGAAAAATTCAAATCAGCCTGCACGAATGCCAAGCTCACATCGGATTATTTTACTCCAACTAAATATATTGGAGGAATTTATTTATGTCTCGTTACACTGGTCCAAGTTGGCGTGTATCTCGTCGTCTTGGTGTTTCACTTTCAGGTACTGGTAAGGAATTAGCACGTCGTCCATACGCTCCTGGTGACCACGGCCGTGAT
>DWZB01000113.1 GCA_019118405.1 Candidatus Limosilactobacillus gallistercoris | reverse complement strand
TATTAAATATGTTTAATTTATCATATGTATTCAACACCATAATGGACACTTAATTGGGATATATATATTAATAGCAAGAGGTGCCACGCTTAGCGAGTGATCAGGGGTGATTAGCATATTCATAGTTAATTGATAATTCCACCGTCGAGATAGGCTATAATATGGTTAGCATTAATATGGAGTGAACATTTTGGAAGCAGATAAGTATCTTAAACTGATTAACGAGGAGCTCGCCAAGCTCCCGGACTATGTCAACGAATACTACCTTGGTACCAACCATGCCGTCACCACGACCTACCAGTACCTGACCGAGATCCGTCGTTTCTTCGACTGGCTGCGGGTCAGTGGCCTCGTCAAAGCTGAAAACAACCAGGGCATCCCCGTCGACGTCCTGGCTAAGTTCCGGCGCAACGACATCATGCTGTATATCGACCACCTGAAGCACAGCACTAATGCCCAGGGCCATCTGAACTCGCCGACCTCGATCAACCGCTCCATCAACGCCCTGCGCTCGCTGTTCAAGTTCCTGACGGTCACCGCCGACGTCAAGGATGGGGAGCCGTACTTCTACCGCAACGTCATGCTGAAGATTGACTCACTCAATGATACCAAGACGCTGAACTACCGCGCCCATACCCTGGCTTCCCACATGTACCGGGGACAGATGAAGTTCGACTTCATCAATTTTATTGAGAACGAATACCTGCAGAAGTGCGACAAGCGGGCACGGCGCCCCTTCAAACACAACCGGGAGCGGGACATCGCCATCATCACCCTGATCCTCGGCACCGGGGTCCGGGTCTCCGAGGCCGCTAACGTCAACCTGGGTGACCTCAACCTCAAGCAGCAGCTGCTCGACGTTACCCGGAAAGGAGGCCAGCGCGACTCGGTGCCGATTGCACCCTGGGCGATTCCCTACCTGAAGAACTACCTGCAGGTTCGGGCTCAGCGCTACCACGCCGTTAAGAAGGATGTCGCCTGCTTCCTGACGGTCTACCACGGTGAGACCCGGCGGATGACCGCTAATTCCATTGAGCGGATGGTCAAGAAGTACTCGACCGCCTTCGGTCATCCCCTGACCCCCCACAAGCTCCGCCACACCCTCGCCTCAGAACTCTATGACGTCACCAAGGACCAGGTTTTGGTAGCTCAGCAATTGGGCCAGAAAGGAACCTCCGCGACCGACCTCTACACCCACGTGGACCAGAAGCAGCAACGCGCGGCCCTGCAGGAGATCAGCGATCATCCTGATCAGCACTAGAAACAGCAAAAGCAGCCGGTGAACCGTTTGAAGTTCACCGGCTGCTTTTCATTTAGTTAATAATCGTTATCCGCGCGTGCTTAATGGCCGCCGGGCTCAGTTCCTGACCGATTCCCGGCCGGTCGGGAACCGGGTACTGTCCATTTACTGGTTGATAGTGGTACCGTCCGGACTGGTAATTGGCGTCCTTCAGATTAATCTCGTGCTCCTCATGAATCACGAAGCTGCTGCAGGCCGCCTCAAACTGGAGGGCGGCCGCGGTGGCAATTGGGCTACCACAGACGTGCAATTGAAGACCTACCCCATTAGTCTCGGCCAGAGCAGCGATCTTAATAGCACCGGTAATTCCACCGCAGTTGCCCAGGTCGGGCTGGACCATCGTCACGTCTTTGATTAGCGGCAAGTAGGTCTGCGGACCAGTGAGGTGTTCACCGACAGCGAGGTTAGCCCCCGTCGCCCGCGCCAGCTGGACCGTCTGGGCCGGATCGATTGACGGCAACAGTTCCTCATAGTAGTCGATTCCTAATGGCGCCAGTCGTTGAACCAGCTGCTGAGCGGACCAGCGGGTGAGGTTAGCGTGACAGTCGATGATAATCCGGACGTCGGGACCGACAGTGTGCTGAATCGCCGCCACCCGCTGATAGTAGCGATCGAGCTGTGCCGGACTAAGCAAACGTCGATTGGCAATCAGGCCTTGTCCACGTTCCTGGGTGATCGGGTCGACCTTGATGGCGGCATATCCCTGCTCAACTGCGCGTTTAGCTAGGCGCGCAAAATCACGCGGGGCGGTTACGTAACGAGAAAACGGACCCCAGCCATATTCGATGTGGCTGGCATAGGCTGGCAACTGTGAGTGGAGCTTGCCGCCCAACAGCTGATAGAGCGGCTGGTGGATCGATCGTGCCTTCAAGTCCCAGATGGCCGTATCCAGGGCACTGATGGCGGCGTACATCGTGCTTCCCGGGTTCTTCGCCCAGAAGGTATGCTCGTAGAAATCTTCCCAGATCGCGTTGCTGTCCCAAGCGTTGCGGCCGATGATCCGCGGTGCCAACTCTTTCAAGACACTAACCACCCCTGCGGCGCCAGTCCCATAGGCAATTCCGGCCTCACCCCAGCCGCACTGGCCGCTAACTGTCTGCACTGACACCACTACGGGATGCCAGATTGGGGAGAGCTGTCCCCAGTCCAGTCGAAAAATGGTTACCCGGCTAATTGTCATAGCTAGTCACCGTCTCAACGACCTTGCCGGCGATTTCTTCACTGGCTCCGGCTGCCAATAAGTTATCGAGGCCTGCAGCGGCCAGCGTATCTTGAAGGGTATCGCGATTGACTGGTTGGCCCGTCAGGCGTTTCTCCAACTGGTCGGCGGTGGCCTGGTTCATGCTGATCAGGTCGCCGTGAATTTTAACATCGGCCAGCTGATTGTCACGGACGTTGAAGCCCAGACCAAAGCTGCCGACACCGTGAAAATAAGCGTCAACGTAATAATCCGTCAGCCCGCTGCCATAGATCCACTGGTGGGTACCAAGCTTCGTGCGTGCCAGTTCTTTAATAGCATCCCACTCTGCAGTCGTTAGGTGCCGCATCTGAAGGTCAGGATTAATGGCCCGGACATGTTTGAGGATGAGTCGCTGGAGGTCATCCCGAGTGAAGCCCGCCTGCTTGATGTAAGGCTTCAGGTTAGTAACCCGGCTGCGGACCGACTTGATCCCCTTATCAGCCAGCTTGGATTTAGACGGGGTCAGGACCGCATTGGCCGTTGCCGTGTCCACGTCAAACATCAGCGTCCCGCCGTAGAGAACCCGATCCTCGATCTGGGCAAATGCCATCCCCGAGAATTTCTTCCCCTGGTAGGTCAAGTCGTTGCGGCCGGTCTGTTTAGCATCGATTCTGACCTCGTGCAAGGCTGCCAGGATCGGCTGAATGTAGCGGGAGAACTTGGGCGTCTTAACCTTTTGGGCCGTGTCGATATAAACAAAGGTCAGATCCCCGGGATCAACAAAGACCGCTCCCCCGCCGGGATTGCGCCGGACCAGACCGATCTGGTGTTCACGCAGGTAGGGAAAGTTGACCTCATGATAGACGTCCTGATAGTGGCCGAGAATTACCACCGGCCCCATCGGGTGATAGAAATACAATAGCTCTTGTCCCTGAAACTGGGGTGCCTTTTGCAGGTAGACCGACAGTGCCTCTGGAATTACTGGATCCTTGAAATAGTCTTCGTCATCGCTCATATCGATATAAAGCATTTTATCCACCTTCTTAAGCCAATTATAGGACTTATTCAGTGAAAGTGTTTGAGATATGTCCATGTGATTGATGCTGGGCCCGCTCAAACAGGTAGCGGTCAAGGAGGGACCGGTATTGCAGCTCGGCATCGTCCGCCAACAGCAAGCGGCCCGTCTGATCGAACTGGTAGCCGCCCCACATGTGCTGACCGATCGGACTAACCAGGATCCATTGCACGATCTGCAGCAGGCCAATCGTGTGCTGAGCATCAAGATAACCCAGGGCAACCACGTCCCGCGAGTCAATGTAGTTGAAGATTCGACAGCGCAGGTTCAGGATCCGCTTGCGTTGCCGCGCATTCAGCAGCCAGTAGAGGTTGGGACCCTCGTACAGCCAGGCTCCCGCTACCCGTTCCGGATAGCGGCAATTGGCCAGGGCAAACTGCCCGTTGATGGAACCTAGGGAGTGCCCATAAATGTAAAAGGTAGCAGCCGGGTTGTTTGCCATCAGCTGGTTGAGGCAATTGGCGGCGGTCCACATCTCGGCAGGGATGTCCGGCAGCTGGTGGAGGATCGCATC
>DWZB01000112.1 GCA_019118405.1 Candidatus Limosilactobacillus gallistercoris | reverse complement strand
GATCAGGATGAAGTTGTTCTCACCCGGCAGCCGGACCAGGCGCTTGTAGATCTCCGGTACCAGGACCGTGGCGAACTTGATGTCAGCTTCCTTGGAATCATCGTGCGGCTCGTTCTGGTGCCGTTCGACTTCCTGGTCCCCTTCCAGGATCTCCTTGGTCTTCATCGACATCGCACGCTGAGCGGGGTCCCGCCGCAGCTGTACGGCAATGTTTAAGGAGTTGTTGGAGATAAACGGGAACGGCCGGGAACTGTCATCGGCCATCGGGGTCAGGACCGGCATCAGTTCATCGTTGAAGTACCGGCGGATGAACTCGTACTGTTTGTCGTCGAGGTCCTTGACGTGAAGGATGTTGATCCCCTGCTTGGCCAGTTCGGGGATGATCTGCTGGTTGTAGACCGTGTAGCGTTCCTCAACCATCCGGTGTTCCTTGGCGTTGACTGCATCCAACTGTTCCTGGGGAGTCAGTCCCGAGGCGTCCGTCGTGGTAACGTTGGCCGCGGCCAGCTTATGCAGCGAAGCCACCCGGACCATGAAGAATTCGTCAACGTTACTCTGGGTGATTCCCAAGAAGTTGGCCCGTTCCAGCAACGGGTTATTGACATCCGTTGCTTCGCCGAGGACCCGGCCGTTGAAGTCAATCCAGCTGAGCTCCCGGTTCACATAATTTTCTGGTTTGTAAAAATCCTTATACATAATTAGTGTCCGCCCCTTTCAATCAATACTGGCTTAACGCCGAATACATAGTTAAACAACTGTGACTTCTTACTGAAGGACCACTTCTCCAAAACGAGGTCATCATTGGCGGTGGCTTTGATCTTCAAGAGATTATCATTAGTCAGCTTGAGCTTGATAGCCGAAATCTTCTGCTGACGTGAATCATCCAGGGAATCAACCAGCCGCAAGATCGCTGCCAGCTTGGCCACCACCAGCTGAATGTCGTCATCCATGTGCCGGTAGTGCTCCTGGGTTGCCGATGGGCTCTCCGCACTGTGGTAACGGGCTACCTCGGCAATAATCTGATTATCGGCATCGGAAAGGCCGATCAGCGGGTTGGACTCCAGAATGTAGGCCGAGTGCCGGTAGTGGCTCTCCTGATTGATGAAGTTCCCAATGTCGTCCACCTTGCTGGCGATCTCCAGCAGCAGCCGGGCATGGTTGTCCAGCCGGTGGAGGGGTCGCAGCTGGTCAAAGAACTGGCAGGCAAACTTCGTCACGAAGTCCTTGTGGGCCGCATCGACGCCATAACGCTGGGCGATGTCGTCCGCTGACGTCCGGATCATCGTGTTGATCTGGCTCTGGGCCTGGCTGTCCGCAAAGCCGTTGACCAGCCCGTCCATCATTGAGATGTCGGTTACGTAGATGTTCAGCGGGTGAACCAGGTAAGCTGTCCGGGCAATAACCAGGTAGTTTGGCATAAGCAGCCGCCGTTCCTGCTCGTTGGTAACACTCTGGGCCCAGGGATGCTGGTCATAAATTTCCGGTCCCATTTCCCGGTTGGCCTGTTTCAGCGGCTCCAGCGGGACCTTGGCCAGGTGCTCGCCCTGCTTGATGTAATGATTGCTCAGGACCGGGGCGTTTTGGATCAGCAGGACGGTCTTCTTCTTCCGCTTGAGCTCGGGCGCAATGTACTCCAGCTTGCTGCTGATGTAGTCCTGGATGATTTCCTGCGGGTTCGTGGTTGTCTGCCGCAGCCGCTGAACCAGCCGGCTGATCTTGACCCCACCGAGGTCGATCTCCCACTGTTTCTCGAAGTTGCCGTGGTGGAAGAAGGCCAGGGTCATCGAATCCAGCCCCAAGGTCAACAGGTACAGGCAGTGCTTACTCAGGGTCTTGAACTCTGCCAGGTGGGTCACAACACAGCCCATCGTCTTGGCCATCAGCTGGTTATTGTTCAGCCACTGAATCTTCAGTCCGGTCCGGACCTCCAGCTGGTCGGCAACGTAGCGGGCATCAATCGGCGCCAGGTCCTCGATGGCCCCGTAGAAGTGCACGTCAGTAACTTGGTAGTCCTTCAGCTGCTGCTTGAAGCCCTCCAGGTTATTAACAATCGTTCCCATGTTCTGAGCATAATTAGCGATCTTCCCATCACCGAGCGCCAGGACACCAGAGCGGACATCATTGATCACCCGACCCTTGGGCAGCTCAATTATTCGCAGGCTGACTTGATCAGGCTCCAAATAGATCACTGCAGTCAATGAATTTTTCACACTAACCACTCCTCTTCTTCATAAAATGTTTACTCTATTTATAATTATAAGACATTTCGCTTAGCGCCCAATGGATAAATGCCGTTAATTTTATAAAAAAGGAGTGTAATGGACGATTTATGGTTCTACAATTTTAAGTACTGATAGATTTAACATCAGTGCTTATTTTGGTTTAAATTTAAAATAAAAAAACGAAAGATGGCTTGACCCCCGTCTTCGTTTAAGAAAGGACCATCTTTCATGGATCATTCTATCAAAACTGCTCTTGGAATTAAAGACGTTCATCTCGAACTTGATACCAATACCAAAGAAGACCCAATTACCGACCACGGCGACTGTATCATGGTCCATCTTATTCAATCCTACCCTATGCATTGTCCTCACTGCGGTCATTTAATGTACAAGAATGGTTTTAGAATCGTTAACTATCATGGGGCAGACCTTCACTACAAGCCAACTATTTGGTCGATTAAAAAGCAGAAATATCTCTATCCGGCTACACCTCAGTGCCCACAAACAGTGACGAAACTAGCTCCGGTCAAGGATGTCCAATATCGTCACCACATTGCCACGAGTATTAAGCAACGGATTATGATGCAGCTAGCTAAGAATGAATCTCAAACTGATATCGCCGATGATTTCTCCGTTTCGGACTGGACTGTCAGACGTGTAATTAATCATCTTGATCATGTCTTTAAACCTAACTATCATTGGTTTCCCCGTCACATTGCCTTTGATGACTTTCGCTCTGGCCGCTTTGCGCCCAGCGGAATGAGTATGATCCTCGTAAATATTGAGAACCATCGAACCCTTGACATCATTCTTTCACGCCGGAGTAGTTTTCTTCGTAACTACTTCCTGCGTTATAGTCACAGCGCTCGTTTAGCGGTTCAAACCGTCACGGTGGATTTTTATACTCCTTATCGCCATTTGATTCAGGAAATGTTTCCACGTGCCCTAATTATCGCGGACCACTTTCATGTCGTGGCCCAGGCTTATCGTGCCCTAAACCAAACTAGAATCAAGGTGATGAACCGTGCCGGAAAAGGTACTAGACGTTGGCGCACTCTTAAGCATTTTGGGAAGCTGCTTCTAACCCCAAGTGCGCTTCTTCAATACGACAATTTCTGGGCTCGTCGTAATTTTGGTTATGCCCAACTAACTGATATTGAGGTCATTCATCGGTTATTAGATTTCGATGATGAGCTCAAGCAGGCCTATCAATATTATCAAAGCCTTATTCTAGCAGTTAATCATCGTAGTAAGTCAGCCTTCAACCAACTATTAGCCATCAAATGGACTGTGCTTCCCCAAGCATTCCAAAAGGTTCAACGCACTCTGCGAACCCACCGCCAAGAAATCATTACCAGTTTTAAATATGACCATTATACAAATGGTCCCGTTGAAGGTACGAATAACAAGATTAAAGTTATTAAACGGACTGCCTATGGCTTTCGCAATTTCTTCTACTTCCGCGTTCGTATCCTAATTGCCCTGCCTAATTCCTATATTGCCATTAATTGGCATAATAAAACAGCTCATGCCCAAAGTCAGGTAAGAGCTGCTTAGAAATCATTCAATTTTTCTTTTCAGTACTTCTTGACGAAGAACCTGAATAGTAGTGAGGTGTTTCTCTTTAATCGCGTTAGGCCTATACGCCGTGCCAACCGATCTCAGCCGTGGCGCAGACCTGACCGCTCACCAGAAGCGCATGCCGACTGGATAGGTCGCCCGTGTCCTCCACCAGCTGATATTGGCTGGTGACCGTGGCGTCTTCACGAACCTCGTGCTGGTACCTGATCACGAGGCTAACGGGACGATGGGTCCGCAAGAATTCCCCGCCCAGCGGATCCAGCAGCCAATCCAGGTAGCGGGCATTATTGACGTGGTGGTTGACGTCAATGTCGAAGTACCGCACCTGGTACTCCTTGCTGGCCGGATCATCACTGGTAATCGTCGCCGGATTGGCCAGGCGCGGCAGGCGTTTTTGTTCCGGCGAATCAAACGGTTCGATCAGCTGCTTGGGGATCGACATCAATCGCCGCTTTTCCAGGTTCATGAACACGAAGGTGGCCCGCAGGTGAAGGTAGCGTTTCTCATGACTGGCATCCGTCATCCAGAACTCCCGCAAGGCAAAGAAACGGTTGTACGCCAGGGCCCGGGTTCCCAGGATGACCTGGTCGCCAAAGGTCGGCTGGTCGGCCGCCACTTCCCCGTCATATTCGGTGATTACCCACGCGCCGCCGGTCTGCTGGATCGTCGCCGTGTCCATCCCCAGTGAGATGCAGTGGGCATCCGACACCATCGTCATCATACTCAGTATCATGCTCATGGTGGGGTGGCCGGTGTCGTCACATTCATAATATGTCAGCTGGTGCGGCATCTCATATGCCTGTTTCTCTTGCTTGAGCTCCATCTGCTGTCTCCTATAGGTTATGGTACTGCTTGTACAAATCTTGACGTTTGAAGTGATTGCGCTTGGCCACCAGCTTGATCGCCGCGTTGGTCGAAAGGCCGCCGACAATCTCGCGGTCCACCTGTTCGGTCAGGGAAAGATCCTGGGCATCATCATGCTCTGCGGCCGCTGGGTCCGGATTTCCGGCGACCAGAACCACAAACTCTCCCCGGGCCTGGTGGTCATCAAACCAGTCCCGCAATTCGCCCAGGCGGCCCCGGCTGAATTCTTCGTAACGCTTCGTCAGTTCCCGGGCCAGGACGGCGGGACGATCATCGCCAAAGACCTCGGCCATCGTCGCCAGAGTCTTCTTCAACCGGTGCGGGGCCTCGTAGAAGATCATTGTCTCCGGCCGGTTTTGCAGCTCTTCAAGCGCCGTTACCTGCTGCTGGTGCTTTCGTTCCAAGAAACCATAGAAGTAGAAGGGCTGGGGAACCAGTCCCGAGGCGATCAGCGCGGTCAGTCCTGCATTGGCCCCGGGCAATGGAATCACCGGAATCCCGGCCTGAACCGCCGCGGCGACCAGTTCCTTCCCCGGGTCGGAGATAGAGGGCATCCCCGCGTCGCTGCACTGGGCAATATCCATTCCGGCTTGCAGCTTCTCCAGCAGCTCAGGGATCCGCTGCTCAGTGTTATGCTCATGAAAGCTGATCTGACGGGTATCGATCTCAAAATGGTTCAGAAGCTGCTGGGTGTGGCGCGTATCCTCGGCCGCGATCAGGTCAACATCACGGAGGGTCTTGATCG
Organism: Candidatus Limosilactobacillus gallistercoris; assembly: GCA_019118405.1. GTDB lineage: Bacteria > Bacillota > Bacilli > Lactobacillales > Lactobacillaceae > Limosilactobacillus > Limosilactobacillus galli. The sequence goes on along the minus strand of DWZB01000112.1, from coordinate 6,537 downwards.
CCCGAAAGGTCATGTCATCGAGGTTGCCAATCGGGGTCGGCACCAGGTAGAGGTGGCCTGTCTCCTGATTATTAAAACTACTAATCTGTTGCATCTCTTCACCTACTTTGCTTTGTCCGGATCATGACCGAAGATGACGTCTGTACAGAAGGCACAGGACTCCCCTGGGGCCAGCCGCTTGCCGAAGTATTCGCTGCAAACGTGAAAGCCCTGCTGGTAGAGCTCCTTGAGGTTCTGCCGCGAACCCGACAGCTTCGATTCGCCATTCTTGTCCTTCATCTTCTTGATTACCCGCCGCAAGTGGTCATTTTCAATAGACAGCTCGGCATTCTGCTCCAGCAGTTCCGTCACCTGGTTTTGCAACTGCTCCATGTTGTCAACCAGGTCGCGGGTTTGCTTGGTCACCTGGGCAAAGCGGTCATAAATATTTTCGTTTGCTTGTTTCTCACTCATTTATTCTGCCCCCACTACATGCAATGTCTGCACAATTCGAATGGTCAGCTGTTCGACAATATTCTGAAAGTTGATGTTCTGGCCAAGCAGGTGCCGGATCTCCAGGGTCAGCTGACTAACTACCAGCAGCTGCTCCATCGAATATTGACCGGCCAGAACTTGCATCTGTCCCTGCTCGCTGACGAAGTGCAGCCGAGCAGGATCCGTGACCCCGTTGGCAACCAGGAGGGCGTCGCGCCAGATCAGGGTGATCAGGTCGAGCAGAACCTGCTGCTTGCCGCGATCGGTAGCCAGCTTGACCAGCTTGGTCTGGACCTCGACAAAGGCCAGCATGTTCCCCTGGCTGACGTTGTTGAACCACTGACAGACACCGGTGATTGCCTGCTTGAACCAGTCATCTGCGCACCAGTCTTGGACCTCCTGAACAGAATCGGTGAGACCGACTGCCACGTTGCCCAGCCCCTTGGGAATATCCGCCTGGGCCAGCTGCTCCAGCAATTTTGCCCGGTTGAGCGGCTGCATCTCAATGACCTGCGTCCGTGACCGAATTGTCGGCAGGACGGCACTCTTATTGGTGGTCAGCATCAGGATGTAGACCCCCGGCCCCGGTTCCTCGATAAACTTCAGCAGGCTGTTTGCTGCCCCCGTGGTCATCTTGTCAGCGTCCTGGATGATGAAGAACTTCTGGCTCCCCTCCATGGCGCTCTTGGTAAACTCGGCCTTCAGGTGGCGAATCTCATCCACCTTGATCTGCCGTCCCTGCGCGGAGGCCGTCACAATGTCCGGGTGGTTGCCGGACAGAATCCGCTGACACTCTGCACAGGTCAGGTCCGGTTCCCCATTCTGCGGGTGCAGGCAGAAGAGACGGAGGGCCAGCCAACGGGCAATTTCCAGCTTGCCGGATCCGGTGGGCCCGACGAGCAGGTAGGCATGGGCCAATTCATGGTTATTAAGGATTCGCTTCAGCCGTTCAATGATCTGCGGCTGAAGTTCCTCAGCTCGTTCTCGTGCTTCCTCTGCCAAATTAATCCCCCGCTTGCTTAGAACTTGATAAAGTCGTCAACGGGCAGGACAAAGACCGTCGCCCCGCCGACCTTGACGTTGACTGGAAAGGCTGAACCGCCCTCGACATCCATATGCATCTGAGAAGTAATGTATTGCTCACGCGACTTGGCATTCTTCTTGATGACATCCAAAACGTCCTGAACCCGTTCGTCCTGGATCCCAATCAGAAAGGTAGCGTTCCCTTCGCGCAAGAAGCCTCCGGTAGTGGAGAGCTGGGTCACCTGAATATTGGCAGCCGTAAATGCCTTCCGCAGGCGGCTGCTGTCTTTTGCTTGAACAATGGCCACAATCATCTTCATTATAATCACCTCTGCAATTAGTTAAAAAGTTCTGGATAACGGGCGTTGATTACCTGCTTGACGTCGGCCACAACTTTGGCGAGCGGCTGGCTGGCATCCACCAGCTTGATCCGGTCCGGATGGGCCTGCTGCAGGCGCAAAAAGGAGTGACGAACCAGGTGGTGGAAGGCCAGTTTCTCCTTATCCAGGCGGTTGACCTGGTCAGACCGGTGCTCAGCAATCCGCCGCAAGCCCACTTCTGATGGCACATCCAGGTAAACAGTCAGTTCTGGGAGAAGGCCATCGATGGCAAACTGATTCAGCTGCCAGATTTCCTGCTCACCCAGATGCCGGCCCGCCCCCTGGTAGGCAATCGAACTATCGACGTAGCGGTCACACAGGATCACCTTGTCTTCCTGCAATGCCGGCAGGATTTCTGAAACAATGTGCTGGCGACGGGCCGCAGCGAACAGGAGAGCCTCCGTCCGGGCATCCATGTCGGTGTTATCGGCATTAAAGAGCACGCGGCGAATCTGCTCCGAAATGTGGTTACCGCCAGGTTCGCGCGTATACATCACCCGGTCAGCTCCAAATTGCTCCTCCAGGTCTGCCTTGATCTGGCGCATCACGCTTGTCTTGCCGGCGCCATCGGGTCCCTCAAAAGAGATAAACTTTCCACTCATTCTTCGTTTCCTTTCTATTGGCTGACAATGCCCTGGTTGAGTTGGCCGTGAACGTGATAGCGGCGGGCAATCCGGTACAGGTACAGGTACTTCTGCTCTTGCAGGTGGGCCCGATCCTGAAGCTCGCTGCTGACGTTGGCCTCATAGACCGCCCGCTCAGTCTCCCGAGCGTGGTCCCAGCTGGCCTTGGTTTCGTAAATTGTCGCCAGGAGCCGCTGGTTGCGTTTCTTTTCTACCTCATGTTTTGGCTGCCGTCTGAATAACATCTTCTACATCTCCGTTCGTCCTTGCACCGCCTTGAACAGGGTCATCTCGTCGGCATAGTCGATATCAGCCCCCACTGACAGACCGTGCGCCAGGCGGGTAACCTTGATGCCCGCCGGCTTGATCAGCTTGGCCAGGTAGCCGGCCGTCAGTTCCCCGTCCGAGGAAGCGTTGGTGGCGATGATGACTTCCTTGACCTCCTCGCTCTTCTGCAGACGTTTCAGGAGGCTGGTAATGTTGATATCCTCGGGACCAGTCCCGGCAACGGGGGAAATAACCCCTTGCAGGACGTGGTAGAGCCCGTGGTACTCGTGCATCCGTTCCATGGCCATGATGTCCTGGGACTGTTCAACCACCAGGATCTTGGAGCGGTCCCGGGTCTTGTCCCGGCAGATCGGGCAAGGATCGTCCTCGGTGATGTTGCCGCAGATGCTGCAGCTGTGCAGGTCCCGCTTAGCCGACAGGAGGGACTTGGCGAAGTTGGTCACGTCGTCTTCTTCCATCCCAAGAGTATAGAAGGCCAGCCGGGTCGCCGTCTTCTGCCCGATTCCCGGCAGCTTGGTGTAGCTTTCGATCAGCTTGGCAAGTGGTTCTGGGTACTGCATTACATCCCCATCCCCCGGGTGTACTTGCCGAGGGTCTGCTGCGTTGCCTCGTTGACCTTGGTCATGCCGTCATTAATGGCAGCCACAACCAGGTCCTGGAGCATGTCGATGTCGTCAGGGTCAACGGCTTCCTTATTGATCTTCAGGTCCACCAGCTTGTTGTCGCCGGTGAAGGTTGCCGTCACCATGTCATCGGGGGCCTTGCCGACGAATTCCTGCTTGGTAAGTTCTTCGTGCTCGGCCATCATTTTCTTTTGCATTGCCTTGGCCTGCTTCATCATCTGTTGCATATTCATTCCACGCATCATTTTTCTATCCATCCTTTACATTTAATTATCTTCTATTTTAACAATATCATCGCCAAAAAGCTGCTTGGCTGCCGTGACGGGGTCCTGACCGTCCGTCGACTGGTCTGCCGGTGAAACTACATTCCCCTCATCATCTTCGACCGGCGGTTCCTCAGGCAGGGGCGGTTCGGCCAGGGCCGGAGATGTTGGCGCCGTGGCTGCCTTATCCTGCGGTGCCGGGGCCGCCGTTTGATGCGGCTGCGGTTGCGTCGATGCCGGTGAAGACGAGGCAGCGTGCTTCCGGTGACCGAGGCCGTGCTCCTTAATGTAGTTCTTCCTGATTTGCGGCCACTTGTCCTGCGGTACAAAGACCACCTTGTACTCGCTGCCCATCAGCTGTTGCAGGGCACTCTCCATCGCCGTGATCAGGTTGTCGTCCGTCGTGGCCTCCTGGAAGAGGAAGGCGTAGTTAAAGGCGACAATCACCCCGGTGGCACTCGCCGCCACCGGTTTGGAGACGTGGAGCAGCGAACGCTGGGGAACTGTCAGATGATTAAGCATATCTCCCCACAGGTTCTGGAGGTTGACCAGGTCTTTCTTAGTAGCTGCCCCGAGGACCGGGTAGATCTGCCCCAGGTTGACCTGGACCTTCCGCTGTTTGACCCGCGGCTGGGCCGGCTTCTTGGCTGGGCCGGCACCATTGGCCCGCAGTTGCTGAACCGTCTGCTGCAACTGCTGAATCTCCTGCTGCAACTGCTTGATCGTCGTGTTGGCGGCCAGGTTCGGCTGCGCTGCTTGGGCCGGAGCCGGCTGCGGGGCCGCCGCAGTCCCCCCATCCTTGATCTGGCAGAGTTTGACTGTCAAGACCTCCAGGTAGACATCCGGGTGGGTAGTAAACCGCATCTCCTCTTGAATGTCATTGAGTTCGTCGATCATCTGGTAGAGGCTGGCAGCTGAAACCGCCGCACTGAGTTCTTTGAAATCCTCGTCCTTGAGGCCAGTAGCGGCCACGCTGACCAGGTCCGGTGATTCCTGGTAGAGAAGGACATCGCGGATAAAGGAAATCAGGTCTTCAATGAAGCGTTGACCATCCTTCCCCTCGGCCAGGATATCCTTCATCGTATCAAGGGCCTGGGCGCTCTCGTGGTGGGCCAGCTCCAAGAAGTACTTCTTCAGCAGCTGCTTGGTCACGCTGCCGGTCACCAGGAGGGCGTCGTCAAGCTTGACCTCGTTGTCACTGAAGGAAAGAACCTGATCCAGGATACTTAAGGCATCCCGCATTCCCCCCTCGGCAGCGTTGGCAATCACCCAGAGGGCCTTCTCCTCGTAGTCGACATTCTTCCGGTCCAGGATGTACTTCATCCGGTCAAAGGCGTCCTGGGCACTGATGCGGTGAAAGTCAAAGCGCTGAACCCGCGAGATGATCGTCAGCGGGATCTTGTGCGGCTCAGTCGTCGCCAGAATAAAGATGACGTTTGCCGGCGGTTCCTCCAGGGTCTTCAGCAGGGCGTTGAAAGCCCCGGTCGAGAGCATGTGAACTTCGTCGATGATGTAGACCTTGTAGTCAGCCTGGGTCGGCGCATACTTGGCCTTATCCCGAATATCTCTGATCTCTTCGACCCCGTTGTTGGAGGCCGCATCGATTTCAATCACATCGTTAAGCTGTCCCTTGGTGATCGCTTGACAGATCTCACACTGGTTGCAGGGCTCGCCATCCTTGGAATGGTGACAGTTGACCGCCTTGGCAAAAATCTTAGCGGCCGAGGTCTTCCCCGTTCCCCGGGGGCCTGCAAAGAGGTAGGCGTGACTGATCTGATTAGTAATGATTGCGTTCTTTAAGGTCTGGGTAACAATCTGTTGGCCGATCAGCTCGTCAAAGCGCTGGGGCCGCCAAACCCGGTATAAAGCCTGATAACTCACGCTAACCTTCCTTTCTGATAACAAAGTGCTAGTAAATATTATACAAGTTTTCCCCAGCAATTTGTTTGGCAATTTATAATTAAAGAGGCCCACAACGAGAAAAATCTCGCTATGGACCTTGAGTTGATTATCAATAAAACTTAGAGCACAAGCTGCTTCATACTTAGTGCTGCTTCCTTCCGGACCTGACACGGTTCGTAAGTGCAACCTTGCTCTAAGGCCTTGCGGCAATATTTATAGTACACTACTTCGCCGTGAAATGCTAGTCCTTTGACCGACGTTTTTTGCGGACCAGCTTTTTCTTCTTCCGAATTGCCCGGAAGAAATCCTTCAGCATCTGGCTGCACTCCGCTCCCAGCAGGCCGCTTTCGACATTGACCTGGTGGTTCAGTCGCTGATCACTCAATAAGTGATAAAGGCTGTCCACGGCCCCGGCCTTGGGGTCCTTAGCACCGTAGTAGACATTTTTGATCCGGGCATTGACGATGGCCCCGCTGCACATGATGCACGGTTCCAGGGTGACGTAGAGGTCGCAGTCCTCCAGCCGCCAGCTGCCCAGGTTCGTGCACGCCTCCATGATCGCCAGGATCTCCGCATGGTAGGTCACGTCCTGGAACTTCTCGCGCATATTGTGCCCCCGGCCGATGATCTGCCCATCGTGAACCACCACGGCGCCAATCGGGACCTCCCCTAAGATCTCTGCCTGGTGGGCTTCCGCGATGGCCGCCCGCATGTACTTTTCATGAGTTTTCTCTGTCATAAAATTTCTCCATAAAATCAAAACACTTTTCGCTGTTTCCAGTGTATAATAGTTAATTGAGTTTTACCTAGTGATCACCTGATCACCCAAAAAGTTTCACAAAGTTAATCGCCGTCATCATTACCATATATCGTGTTTCACTAATTTGTGCGACACAATATATGGTATTTTTAATTGATTTTTCCATTTTTCCCGCTATACTAGAAAACATCAGCAAACGAT
>DWZB01000111.1 GCA_019118405.1 Candidatus Limosilactobacillus gallistercoris | reverse complement strand
AGATGATTCACCATATTCATGAGTACGTTAAGACACTCGGTCATAAGGAGTAACTAACTATGCGTAAAATGCAGGAACAGATTATTGATGCTTTGAAGGTCAGCCCCAACATTGAACCTAAGGAAGAGGTTGAAAAGCGGGTTAAGTTCATCCACGACTTCATGCAGAAGACGGGGATGAAGGTCCTGGTACTGGGGATCTCCGGCGGTCAGGACTCCACCCTGGCTGGCCGCCTTTGCCAATTAGCGGTTGAACAGCGACGGCGGGAGACTAACGACGATGATTACCAGTTCATCGCCGTCCGCCTGCCATACGGTACCCAGGCTGACGAATCTGATGCGATGGAGGCCATCAACGACTTCATCAAGCCCGACAAGACGATGCGGGTCAACATTAAGCCGGCAACAGACGCCATGGTTGAGTCGCTGGAAGAGGCGGGCGCTGAGATCAGCGATTTCAACAAGGGCAACATTAAGGCCCGGGAGCGGATGATCGTGCAATACGCCATTGCCGGGCAATACCGGGGTGCCGTCGTCGGGACCGACCACGCCGCCGAGGCTGTCACTGGTTTCTATACCAAGTTTGGCGACGGCGGGGCTGACATCACGCCATTGTCTGGATTGGATAAGCGGCAGGGGAAGGCCCTGCTGAAGTACCTGCAGGCGCCGGCTAACCTGTACGAGAAGACCCCAACCGCTGACCTGGAAGATGATAAGCCGATGCGGGCCGACGAAGCAGCCTTGGGTGTTTGCTACGAGGATATTGATAACTACCTCGAGGGGTATGAGATTGCCGAAAAGGCAGCCGAGAAGATTGAAGACTGGTACAAGAAGACGCGGCACAAACGCCACCAGCCGATCACTCCATTAGATACCTGGTGGAAGTAGACTGAACGGAGGACTTATGGACGAAAAAACACTGCAGCTAGTTAGTCAACAGTTGCCCGCCATGCGGCAGTACCAGATCAAGGCCGCTCTCAAGCTGATGGACGAGGGGAACACGATCCCGTTCATTGCCCGTTACCGGAAGGAAGCCACCGGCACCCTGGATGAGGTGCAATTACAGGCGATTCGGGACCAATATCACCATGTCACCAGCCTGTTGGAACGGCAGGAGACCGTCATCAATAAGATCCAGGAACAGGGGAAACTCACCCCGGACCTGGAGAAGCAGATCAAAGCGGCCCCGGACCTTCAGACGGTGGAGGACCTCTACCTGCCGTACAAGCAGAAGCGGCAGACCAAGGCGCAGAAGGCCCGGACAGCCGGTCTGGCCCCGCTGGCCAACTGGCTCTTGACCTACCCGGACGGTGACCTGACAGCGGCTGCGGCAAAATACGTCAATGCGGGCGTGCCGGATGCTGAGACGGCCCTGGCCGGGGCCCATGAAATCCTGGCCGAGGCGATCAGTGAGATGGCCACGGTCCGCGGCTGGCTGCGGAGCTACACCGCTAACCACGGCCAGCTGATTGCCAAACTGAAACGCAATGGCGAAGACAAGGATGAGCTGGGAACCTACAAGCAGTACTACGACTTTGCTGCTCCGGTGAAGGACATGAGCCCTTACCAGGTCATGGCGATCAACCGGGGTGAAAACGAGGGTGTCCTCAGTGTCAAGGTCACGGTCGATGAAGATGCGGTGCTGAACTATCTGCGCTTCCGGCTCATTCGGACCGAGAAGCGGAATGCCGCCACGGACTTCATTGCGGAAGCCTACAAGGATGCCAATAAGCGCTTCCTGGCTCCTGCGATTGAGCGGGAACTGCGTCGTCAGCTGACTGACCAGGCCAACGAACAGGCCATCAAGGTCTTCGGCGACAACCTCTACCACCTTTTGATGCAGGCTCCGATCAAGGGTAAGATTGTGATGGGCTTTGATCCCGCCTACCGAACCGGGTGCAAACTGGCGATCCTAGATGAGAACGGGAAGTTCCTGGAGAAGGCGGTCATCTACCCGCACAAACCTGCCCCAGAGAAGAAGCGCGCCCAGGCGGAGGGCGAGTTTCTGCGCTTGATCGAGGACTACGGTGTCCAGATGGTGGCGATCGGGAACGGAACCGCCAGCCGGGAGTCAGAGAAATTTGTCGCTGAAGCACTGAACAAGCTTTCGCGGCCGGTATACTATGTGATCGTCAACGAGGCGGGGGCATCGGTCTACTCCGCCAGTGAGGCGGCCCGGGAAGAATTCCCCGACCTGCATGTTGAGCAGCGCAGTGCCATCAGTATTGGCCGGCGGTTGCAGGATCCCCTGGCAGAACTGGTCAAGATTGATCCCCAGGCCATCGGGGTTGGTCAATACCAGCACGACCTGCCGAAGAAGGAATTAGGAACCGCCCTGGACGACGTGGTTGAACGGGCGGTTAACCGGGTGGGGGTAAATCTCAACACTGCCAGCTACCAGCTGCTCGCTCAGATTTCGGGTCTTAACATGACCATTGCCCATAACATCGTTCATTACCGGGACGAGCACGGACGTTACACCAACCGGACCCAATTGAAGAAGGTACCGCGCCTGGGACCAAAGTCGTACCAGCAGGCAGTTGGCTTTCTGCGGATCCCAGCCGGAGAGAACCCGCTGGACAACACGGATGTACACCCGGAGAGCTACGGGATCGCCAAGAAAATCATGGCAGATACCGGGATTGCGGTTGGCGATCTGGGAGCGGCTACGGCAACCAAGCAGCTGGCTAAGGTTGCCCCGGCAGATTACACAACTGATAAGGCTGGGGAGGCAACGGTCAAAGACATCATTGCCTCACTGGAGAAGCCAGGGCACGACCTCCGGGACAGCATGCCGACGCCGTTGCTCCGTCAGGACGTCATGACCATCGAGGACCTGAAGCCGGGGATGAAACTCCAGGGGACGGTCCGGAACGTGGTTGACTTTGGAGCCTTTGTCGATATCGGAGTCAAGCACGATGGCTTGGTCCACGTCTCCAAGATGAGCAAGAAGTTTGTGCGCGACCCGCGGACGGTCGTGGCAGTTGGTGATATTGTGGATGTCTGGATTGACGACGTTGACCTCAAGCGGCAGCGAATCCAGCTGACCATGGTTGCGCCGAAGAAGGTTGCCAATGGATAACCAAGAATTACAGAGATTGACAGAGAAATGGTCGTTGGAATACTTTCAACGGCCTTTTCTGCACCAAGCTGTCTTTAATCGGCGGTTGAAGACGACGGGCGGCCGTTACCACCTTGACGATCACCACATCGATATCAATCCGCTAATGTATACGGAGTTTGACCTGGAGAACCTGAAGAAGGTCGTCCTCCACGAACTGTGTCATTACCACCTCCACCTGACCGGCCAGGACTACCGCCATCGCAGTGCGGCCTTCAGAAGTCTGCTGGACCGGGTCGGGGGTTCCCGGTATGCGCCGCCGACCAGTGGGTCCCGTCATCGGAAACAACCACGGTGGCTCTACCAGTGCCGGGGGTGCGGGGCCTTGGTTGCCCGTCAGCGGCGATTTAACACCGCTCGTTATGTCTGCCGCCGGTGTGGGAATCATTTTAAGCTAATTAATTTAAAAAAGTAGTTGCCAAAGGGAAATGCATTTGCTATAATAATTCATGTTGATGAGATATGCGGCCGTGGCGGAACTGGCAGACGCGTAAGATTAAGGATCTTATGGTCAATTATGACCGTGGAGGTTCAAGTCCTCTCGGCCGCACTACTAAAACACCTAGTCATTTGACTGGGTGTTTTTTGTTTTAAAAATTAATTTGAGCAATGTTAATCTATCTGTTGTACAATATGTGGTACAATTATGATGTATCAATTGAGGAAGTGATTTCATGGAGGCCGTAGCATACTCAAACTTTCGTAAGGACTTAAAAGATTATTTTAAAAAGGTAAATGCAGATAGTGAACCGTTAATAGTTACTAATAAGGACCCTGAGGATAATGTAGTTGTGATGTCTAAAGAGGACTACGATGCAATTATGGAAACACTGAGCATTAACTCCAATGATTACTTAACGCAAAAGATTGCTCGTGGTGATAAGCAGTTCAAAGCCGGCAAGTTTAAGCAGCATGAATTAATTGAGGACGATGACAATGATTAGTTGGTCAGATGATGCCTGGGACGATTATATGTATTGGCATGATCAGGACCAAAAGAAAATAATCAAAAAGATCAATAAATTGATTAAAGATATTGAACGACATCCGTTTGAAGGACTAGGGAAACCAGAGCCGCTGCAATACAAAATTTCGGGCAAATGGTCGCGACGAATTAATTTAGAGCATCGTTTAATCTACTCAGTCGATAAAGGAAACCTTTATATTTACTCATGTAAAGATCGTTATGAATAAATGCAGATTATAAATAACAGAGTAATATGTAATCCCCTACTTAATTAGCAAAGTGGGGGATTTTGACTGTCTAATATTAAAGGTTCACTGAACATTTATTATTTTTCTTGTCTTCTACATATTGTAAGCGCTATACTAAATGCGAAGCTTGCTTTATGAGGAGGATTTTTTAATGGATGCAGATATCAAATGGTTAGACGATCCGGAGACGTTCCGGGTCAACCAGCTTCCTGCGCACAGTGACCATCACTATTATGGCAACTATGCAGAGTGGGCAGCCGGCGACAGTCGCTTTACACAGTCCCTCGATGGTCAGTGGCAATTCAAGTTTGCTAAGACTCCCCAAGAACGTTTGCGCGGTTTCTATGAATTGGATCAAGACACCACGGACTTTGATTCAATCACGGTGCCGAGTGAAATCGAGCTGAATGATTATGCTCAAAACAATTACATCAATACGTTAATCCCGTGGGAAGGGAAAATCTACCGGCGACCAGCGTACGCGCTGAGTGCTGACGATGACCAGGCCGGTTCCTTCAGTACTGGGACCGACAACACGGTTGGCATGTACCGGAAGAGCTTTGACCTGGATCTGGCCTTGCGCGGCAAGGCGGTCCGGGTCCGTTTCGAAGGGGTCGAACGGGCCATGTATGTTTGGCTCAACGGTCACTTCATTGGTTACGCCGAGGACAGCTTTACCCCGTCCGAATTTGACCTGACCCCGTACATTCAGGATGAAGGAAACGTGCTGGCTGTTGAAGTCTTCAAGCACAGCACCGCCTCCTGGATCGAGGACCAGGACATGTTCCGCTTCTCCGGGATTTTC
>DWZB01000110.1 GCA_019118405.1 Candidatus Limosilactobacillus gallistercoris | reverse complement strand
GCCTACCTACTTACACGAAGCGGCCAGCAGAGAGCCTATGCTTTCTGCTGGCTGTTTTGTTTTAAAATAAAAAGCGGATCACCACCTGACAAGTGATCCTAGATGAAGGTATTAAATATAACGACAATTGTTGGCACCCAAACCAGCAAAGCGATGCCGCCAGTTATGATCAGCGCCTTCTTGCTTACTTGCGGAATCAGGGCAATCTTCTGATCAAGGGATTGGTGATTGATTTGCTTGGCAGTATTGGGAGTGGTGAGGGTAACCTTCTTAACGCTTTTGGCCTTGGACACGTCACTGGTCTGAGACATTGCCGCCTGATCGACGGGCTGCTGGCTATTGTCGACAACTGATACCGCTACTGTTGCCGTGGCCTGCTTGTTATCACTGGCTGCGGTTGAGTTGGTTGCGCTTGCGCTGTCACTGGCCGCGGCAGTGGTACTGTTGGTACTGGCCGCATCTTGACTAGTGTTGGTCCGACTAGCTGAGCTCTGGCTGGCCTTACTGGTCTTAGTATCATTGCTCGTAGAGGAGCTGTCGGCAGTACCTGCTGAGCAGCTGCTGTTCGCCTGACTGTTATCGCTGGCTGCGGGTGCTTTAATACTCTGACTGCTATCAGTTGGCGGTGTGACCCGGTCGGCTGAAGCAGGGGCAGCCAGGGCCAGTCCTAATAACAGGGTAATTCCTATCGTTAAAAGTGTTCCAATCTTAAATCGGCTTTTCATGCCAATTCCTCCAATTTTAATTTCCATTATTAATTATACCGGCCCGTCAAACGTTTTCAACTACCAATTCACCTGCATTGGGCAATTCGCTGCCAGGCCGCCGTAGCGAGAAGCCACCAGCCGCTGGCCAGACACAATCCGGCGAACACATCGCTGGTGAAGTGGTTGCGCAGGTAGACCCGCGAGGCCATGACCAATATGATCCAGGATCCGGCCGCCAACTCCACGACGATTCGTTGCCAACGCCTCTTAAGATGGGGCCAAATGAGGGCCGCTACTGTCAGAACAAAAACGGTCGTCGCAAAGGTGTGGCCACTGGGAAAGCTGAACCCATGAGCGGGGATCAATTTATGTTCGGGCCGGGGACGGCGGAGACTGTACTTGACAGCGATCACCAACAGGTACCCTACGAGCTGGAGACTGGCAAATTGCAGACCGCGGATAAATCGACGGCGCCACCAGAAAAGAATCCCGATGAGGATCGATAAGGGCAAGAGTATCATTGGATCACCAAGGTGGGTAATCGTTGTGAACACCCGGGTTCGGACGGACGTAGTGGGTTGCAGGAGCTGATAGCCCCATTGATCAAGCTGATGAATCCAGCTGGCATCGCCCTGGACGCCCAGGAGAAAGATGGTAAAGATCAGCCAGCAGCCAATCCCGGCCAGGAGTTTTGTGTATTTTTTCATCTTATTAACTTCACCTGAAATTTTGTCAAACTACCTCTATTATACCGATTGATGAGGCAATTCGCCAAGATTAGCCTGTAAGTTATGGCTAAACGTGTTAAAATGATTAACGATTTTCAATTTTAAAAGTATTGGAGAGAGAATTGTGAAGATAAGTAAAAACCTGCCACTGGCAATTGCGACGGTGGTACTGGGGGTCGTAGTAGGTTTCAGTTCCCTGCTGGTCAGCGTTGCCCTGGATTTAACTGAGAAACTGTTCCTGCACTTTCAGGAGAACAACCTGGTTCCCGTGGACGTTTCTGCCGGCGGGATGCGGCGTTTTGCCTCGGTCCTGATCGGGGGGATCATTTCAGCAATCATCTGGTACCTCCTGCAGCGCAACTACAAGCCGGTCAAGCTGGGGAAGGCCGTGAAGGGACAGCGGATGCCGCTAGTTAAGACCCTGATCCACGTCTACACGCAGATCTTCTTCGTGGGGACGGGGAACTCCATCGGTCGGGAACTGGCACCACGGGAAGCCGGTGCTGCCCTGGCCCAGAAATGGGAGAACCTCTTCCAGGATAACAAGTTCCTGGGGCTGGACGCCGAAGACCGGCAGATGATCACGGCCGCCGCAGCGGGGGCCGGATTTGCCGGGGTCTACATTGCGCCAATCACCGGGGCCGTTTTCTGCATGGAGCTTCTGTACAAGAAGATCAACGCCCGGGTCATTGCCGTCAGCCTGACGATGTCCGTAATTGCCACCCTGATCGGGTCGATCGTTAAGGGCTACCAGCCATACTACCTGGTTGGCCCTAAGAGCTTCCAGTTGCAGATCCTCCCGCTGGCCCTGATCCTCGGTCTGGTCTGCGGCTTTCTGGGAACCCTGTTTAAGAAGTACATCGGGGTAGCGAAGGCACACCGGGCAACCAAGATCAACGTTTTGGCACAGCTACCAGCAGTAGCCGCTGTCACCGGTGGAATCGCCGCCTTCTTCCCCCAGATCATGGGAAATGGTCGGGGGTTAGCCCAGATGGCCATGAACACCACTTCCCATAGCAAGGCGGTGATCCTGGCCCTGCTCTTTGGCCTGGTCGCCAAGGTCCTCGTGACCCTGTTCGTCATGAAGTGCGGTGGTTACGGTGGGGTCCTGACACCGTCAATCGCGGTTGGTGCCGTTATTGGTGCCTTTGCCGGAATGGCCTACGTTAGCTTCGTGCCCGGTGTTACGATGGCCCAAGCGGCGGTCTTAGGAGCAACCTTCCTGCTGGCGGCCTCACAGCAGGCCCCGCTGATGGCGATGTTCATGCTGTTTGAAGTTTGTCACCTGAACTTCTCCGCCTTCCTGCCGCTGGCAATGGGGGTAGCGATCTCAATCGCCCTGTCCAAGTGGCTGCAAACCAAGGCCTTTTTCGCCTAAATTCAACAAAAAGTGTCCATGAACTTAATCATGGGCACTTTTTTGATTGGGAAGGGACTACTTTTGCTGATCATCGTCATCGTGAATGGTGATGTTCTCCTCTTGGTCGACATTATAGCGGGCCAGCAGGATCTGTTGGTACTTGTCCTCGATGACTTTGTCAACGGCCGTATCGTTAATCTTAGGCATCTCCTGCCGAACCTTGTCGAGAACCTCGTCGTTAAATTGCATCTCTGGCTTAACGGCCTCCTTGTCGGTCAGCACGGCCACCGTCTGGTCGTAGTCGAGCTCGTGGGTGTCCCAGTTGGAACGGTCCGCGTCCGGTTGGTGAAGGACGTCGTCACGGTCCTTCAGATCCTTGCGGAAGCCGTTCTCGTCATATTCGTACTTTTCATCTGCCATCTATCTTCACTCCTTACCATAATAATTTAGCGCACTCTGTTTTGCCTGTCTACTTTTCCTGTTCTGGCCTTATAATAGGGATGAGGAGGGGAGTGCAATGAAAAAGAATCCGCAACGGCGTTATGTCATCCTGCTGACAATTTTTATCGTGGCCTGCTTTATGCTGCTGGCCTTGTCAGAAGAGATTGCCAAATACTAAAAAACTGGGCTTAATCACCCAGCTTTTTAATTTTAGTTGGAATAGGCGGCCTGCATCTGCTTGACGGTACTCGTGATATCCTGGCTGCCGAGGATCATGGAGATGACAGCTACCCCGGCAACCCCCGTATTGAGGACTGCATTCAGATTGTCCCGGCTAATCCCGCCGATGGCAACCATGGGGTGCTGGCTGGCCGCGTTCAGCTGGGCCAGCTGCCCGACACCGATGGCCGGGTCGGCATCCCCCTTGGAGTTAGTGGGGAAGACAGGGCCCGTCCCGACATAGTCAACAGCAGCTAGGCGGTTGGCCTTGGCAATCTCCGCGGCCGTATTGCAGGAGTAACCGATCAAGAGCTTCCCGGCGGCCCGCTGAATGACCTCCTCGATCCGCTGGTCCTTCTGGCCGACGTGAACCCCATCCGCCCCGACCTTCAGGGCCAGTTCCTCGTCATCATCAATGAAGTAGGGAACGTAGTACTGGTGGGTGAGCTTACGCAGCCGCATAGCCATATCGATCGTCGCCGCTTTGCTGAGCTGGGAGCCGTCCTTTTCTCGGTATTGAAAGGCGGTCACGCCAGCCTTGAGGGCGGCCTCGACATCGCGCAAGAAGCGTTCGGGGTCGTTGCCGACGTCCTGGGTCCCGCCGACTAGGTAAACCTTGAGCATGTTGGAATCAAAAGCAGTCATCAGTCATCCTCCTTAATCTTGGCCCAATGGTTGAGGGGACCATGGCCGTGACCGACGTTGATCCCATCGCGAATAGTTGCTTCGACATAGGCCTTGCCAGTCCGGATCGCCTCTTCCATCGTGTGGCCCTTTGCCCGTTCCGCCGTGATGCAGGCTGAAATGGTATCACCGGTGCCGTGGGTGTTATGCGTGTCAACCCGTGGAGCCGTCATCCAGAAGCTCTTGCCGTCAGCGAGCAGGACAAAGTCGTTGGCCTCATCCGCGCTGTTGAAGTGGCCGCCCTTGACCAGGACGTTCTTGGCCCCGAGCGCCTGCAATTTCTTGCCGGCCGTAACCATCTCATCCTCGGTCGTAATCGTCATGCCCGTCAGTTTCTCGGCCTCAGGGAGGTTTGGGGTGACCAGGTCGGCCAGCGGAACCAATTCATCGCGAACTACGCTGATGGCATCTTCACTGAGCAGGGGTGCGCCGCCTTTAGCGATCATCACGGGGTCGACGGTGAGGGGGCCGAAGTCGTACTTTTTAAGGTTGCGGACAATGGCCTTGACGTGTTCAGCATCGGCCAGCATCCCCGTCTTGCAGGCTTGGATATTCAGGTCGGCGGCGAGGGAGGCGAACTGTTCGTCGATCATCTTAGTCGGCATTGGAAAGGCGTCCTGGACCCCCAAGGTGTTCTGGGCGGTTACCGCGACTACGACCATGGTAGCGAAGACGTGCCGCATCTGCATTGTCTTCAAGTCCGCCGCGATTCCGGCACCGCCACCGCTGTCAGTGCCCGCAATTGTTAATGTTTGAGGAAAATCATTTGTCATCATTATAGTCCCTTTCATTTGCTAATTGGTCAGTCAGCCATTGACTATCCAGCTGGCTTAATGCATCGAAGAAACATGCCTGCCATCGCCCGAGTCCGGCTGCCTGCTGGGCGGCATTGGCCCCGGCGAGGCTGAAAAGCTTGGCTGCCAAAGCACTGCTGGCAATGGGGGTGTCGCCGACAGTCAGGTAGGCCGCGGTGATGCTGGACAGCATGTCGCCACTCCCCACGTTGACAGTCAGCATGGCCGCCCCCGTCGCGTTCAAGAAGGTGTCCTGGCCGTCCGTCACGACATCGGTTGGCCCGGTGAGGCAAACACAGGTGTGATAGTGCTGGGCGCACTGCTTGGCCACGGGAACGGGCGCCGCCTGCTGGGCACCGGCATCGATGCCGTGACCGGCACTGTCGTAACCAGCCAGCGCAGCGATCTCGCTGGCATTTCCCCGAATGACGGTGAAGTAGTAATCATCCAGCAGCTGCTTGGCAATCTTCAGTCGATAGTCAACACTGCCGACGGCGACAGGATCCATAACCACCGGCCGCCGTTCTGCATTGGCGTCGAGGACTGCCCGGATCAGGCTTAACTGCGTCTGGTTGATGGTCCCGAGGTTGATCGTAATGGCATCGGCCAGGTTGACCATCTCGGCGGCTTCCTCGGGGGCCTTGGACATGATCGGTGAGGCCCCGCAGGCACTCAGCCCGTCCGCAACTTTATCAGCAGTTACATCATTGGCAATGGTCAGCACGACCGGGTTCTTGCGGCGGACCTGGTCGACCAGTCGGCAGGGCAGATCAGCATTTTCCATTCTACAAACATCCCTTTCCAAAATAAAAACCGGCAATCGGAGGAACCTGATTGTCGGTTTGCACTATGATGCATTTTCCTACTCGAGTACTAACTCACAGGTTCTAGAATCCACGCTTAACGAGCGTATCTCAGTCCGGCACACGGACACTCCTAATGCGATTGTTTAATTAACTGTTTTCAGTATAACACTTATCAGCCAGAAGTTTACTTAATTTTCCAATTCTTATGATTGGGGGTTGACCAGCGCTGCCCTAAAAAGATCTATCATGTGGCCGTAGAAGCAACACTCGGTGTAATTGGCGGCAAATGGAAGTCGATCATTCTGTGCCATCTTGGTGGCGGTGCGATGCGGACCAGTGAGCTTCGCCGGGCAATCCCCAATGTCTCGCAACGGGTTTTGACGAAACAGCTCCGTGAACTTGAGCGAGACAAAATCATTAAGCGCAAGGTGTACGGACAAGTGCCGCCTGAGGTTGAGTATTCGTTGACAGAAGAGGGGCGGTCGCTTCGCCAAATCTTGGTGGCAATGTCTGATTGGGGAAACAAACGCGTTGCGCGGGAGCAGCGCGAAGGCAAGGATGTTGAAATCCTTGATCCGAGTCCCCAAGGATTTTTGAATATGTAATTAAAAAGTGTCTCGTAACTGCTAGAAATTTGAGCTGACAGCTACGAGGCACTTTAAAATTATTGTTTATTTCCATTATCCTTGAAATAATTCCAGTAATCGTCATTAGGTTCAACAAGCGGGTCTTCAGAAAGAATATGCATATTAATCAATTTGTCACGAGCAATAGCATATAGTCTAGTGACCCTTCCTTGGCGGTTACGGCGTCAAGAAGAGTATTTAATTGATCTTGAGGAATGATTGTGGCTGTTTTCTGCTGCGAACAGGTAACTAAGACTGTCTGATTATTTTTGGTGACTTGATCCAGATAGGTCTTAACGCGCTCACTGAAATCACTTTGCGTAACTTCAATAGACATAATAATCACATCCTTATGTAGTCGCCAGATTCCCTACTTCTCAAGGTACTTAATCATCTGTGGCAGGACCTGGTTTATTTCCTGTTTCCCTGTTTTGTACAGCTCAACCAGCTTCTTGGTATTGCCCTCGATCCGGCTGACCTTGACCGGGTGCTGCGGGGCAAGGGTGAAGAACTGCTGTTCCTTGGTGAGGCGGTTGACCTCTTCGACCTGCTGGTTATAAACAGTGGGCCGGTTGATAGCTGCTTTGACGAAGGTTGGGTATTCTGGATAGTAGCGGTGAAGGAGCTGGGCGAGGGCCCGACTGGTTGGCTTCTTCCGGTAGTTGATGTCCCGGGTCCGCACAATGACAATCTTTTTAAAGCCCTGCTGCTGGGCAATGTCGTATGGAATAGAATCGGCGACCCCACCGTCCATGCACAGGCCTTGGCTGGTCCGTTGCGGCTTGGCGATGATCGGCATTGATGAGGAAGCCTTCAGCGCCCGGGTCAGCTCATCCCCCACCGGGTCGGTGAAGGTCACGGCCTTTGCGTCGGTCATTCGAGTAGCGACGGCCGTGAAGTGCGAGGCTGAACGCCGGTATGCCTGGTCGTTGAAGTTCCGCCATTGCCAGCCATGGTCCTCAAAGAGGTAATCCAGGTTGATGATACTCTTGCGATGAAGCAGGTGGGTCAGTGAAATGTAGTCGCGGTCGTGGCGGTGGTGGATATTGATCATCGCTGGGCGGCCGTACTGTTTGAAGACAAAGTTGGCCCCGCACAGCGACCCGGCGGATACCCCGATTACACTGCAAAATTCAATGTGGTGCGCCAGGAAGTCATCGACCACCCCAGCGGTATACTGTCCCCGAAAGGCCTCGCCTTCCAGGACTAATGCTGCATTATATAACATAAAAGACGCTCTTTTAGATATGACTCAGTCGGAAGTTCAAAATGCTTTCTTAAACGAGTCCAACTGACAGGCATATGCTGGACGCTTTTCCGTGTATATCCGTATTGATCTCTTGTATAAACGAGTATATACTCAAAGCGTAAAGTAGGTATATGTAGAAAAATTGGAGGGCTAATTATGGAAGAAGCGCTTAAATTAAGAAAATGGGGTAATTCCAATGCTATTCGCCTCCCTAAAGAGATGCTAAAGCAAGTTGGAATTACCCCTAATGATGATGAAGTTAGTGTGAATGTAACAAATGATTCAATTATCATCAAACCTAAAAAAGAAGAAAAACTACTAGATAAGTTGTTTAAGGACTACGATAGTGACCAGCCTTATCCATTTGAAGTGGTGAACAAAGGCGGCGCGATAGGTAAAGAATTATATTAACATTTTTTGTGTGAGTGAAATATAGTAGCGTTTGAACACGAAAAATTAATATAGAGAGGATTTGACGTTATGGCATTTAGCCATGAGCCTTACGGACGAGGCGACATTATTATTGTGCCAAATGATCCGAAGCCTAAGAATAACTACGAACAGAAAGGAGTACGTCCTTGGCTGGTTGTAAGCAGAAGGTTACTAAATGAACGTGGCCCGTTTGTATGGGCCATACCATTCACAACCACCGAAAGAGAATATCCCCTGGCCTATAACTGGACACAGAAAGGGCCTAATACAGAAACATATGGGACGTTATTATGCGATCAATTAGCCACATTAGATGTTAGTCATCGTTGGACTAAATTTATAGAACATACTGAGATACCCGGCGAGGTTGATTTAATGATTCAAGCTATTTTGGGCTATAAATAAAAGGGGCTGTGACAAAAGTCCCTTGAAATAAAAGAACCATTCGGAATTTCCAAAGAAATTCTGAATGGTTCTTCCTTTTTTCTTGAAGTTATATGAATACGAAGACGGCCT
>DWZB01000109.1 GCA_019118405.1 Candidatus Limosilactobacillus gallistercoris | reverse complement strand
CCCTTTTGACGCCGACGTGCTAATACCTTACGGCCGTTACTGGTGCTCATGCGCTTACGGAAGCCATGGACACGTGCACGGTGACGCTTCTTTGGTTGAAACGTGCGCTTCATACAATTGCACCTCCTATTCAATTGAATGGGTTTGCTTTCTAGTCTAAAAAGACGTTCTCTTCAAACATACTTTGGAAGTATACCATACTTTTCGCAATTAATAAATGGCAAAAATTTATTTTAATTTTTTATTTATCCACAGAACGATAAAAAACTATGCACAGGCCTGTGCAACATATTTTGCTGTGGAAAACTATCCACCACAATATCTTGTAGTTATGCACAATTCACACCCTGTGACTAGAGTTATCCACAAGCAAGTGATTTGTTGTTCATAAGTGTTTGAAACGTTGGTATGATCGCATCTAGTTATCCACAGTCACTGTGTATTCATCAATTTAGGACAGTACAGATCACAAAATCAACAACGCTTATCAAAAATACCACACAGTGTTGTTTAAAGAACTTTTCTGCTTATCCACCCTGTGGAAAACTTTTTAATCTAATGATAAAATACCGTTTGGAATTTTATATATTAGGAGGAATTATTTTGACTGAGCTCGATTCTCTGTGGGAAGCGATCCAAAATTCATTCCGTCAAAATACCACTAAGGTCACTTTTGACACCTTGATTGCTCCGGCAAAAGCAATTTCTCTCTCCCAAAACCAACTGACCGTTTTGACACCAACCCAGGTTCACCGGGACTTTTGGCGGCAAAACCTGGATGCCAAACTCAAAGAATATGCCCGCTTAGAACTGGGCCACGACATTGAGCCACGGTACGTTTTAGAGAGCGAGATTAAACCAACCCCCGATAATAACTCGGCGGCAAAACCGACTTTCGAGATGGATACCCCGCTTAATCCCCACTACAACTTCAGTACCTTCGTTGTTGGTGAAGGCAACAAAATGGCCCACGCTGCAGCATACGCGGTGGCCGAAAGCCCCGGCGGTCTGTACAACCCCCTCTTCATCTATGGAGGGGTAGGGCTTGGCAAGACCCACTTAATGGAGGCTATCGGGAACCACATGCTCCAGGCCAACCCTAAGGCCAAGGTCAAGTACATTACCAGCGAAGAATTTACGAATGATTTCATCAACTCCATCCAGAGCAATTCAATGGAGAAGTTTCGGGAGGAGTACCGGAACCTCGACCTGCTCCTGATCGATGACATCCAGTTTCTCGCTACTAAGGAAGGGACTCAGCTGGAGTTCTTCTATACTTTTAATGCTCTGCATGACCGAAAGAAACAGATCGTCATGACGTCCGACCGCATCCCCAACGAGATCCCCGAACTGCAGGATCGCCTGGTATCCCGCTTCCGCTGGGGCCTGCCGGTTGAAATCACTCCGCCGGACCTCGAAACGCGAATTGCCATTCTGCGGAGCAAAGTCGAAGAGGACCATATCCAGATCGGCAACGACACCCTGAACTATATTGCCGGTCAGATCGATACCAACATTCGTGAACTTGAAGGGGCCCTTAATCAGGTCCAGGCCTTTGCCAACCTCAGCGGGGAACCGATCACCCCTCACCTGGCCTCCCAAGCCTTGAAAGGATTACGGCAAAAGCAGCAGACCACTATCTCCATCGCCGAGATTCAAAAGCAGGTCGCCAGTTTCTACAATATTACCCAGAGTGACATCCTGGGAAAGAAGCGGGTCAAGCAGATCGTTGTTCCCCGTCAAATTGCCATGTACCTTTCCCGGGAACTGACCGACTTCTCCCTGCCGAAGATCGGCAACGAATTTGGCGGCAAGGATCACACGACGGTTCTTCACGCCATCGACAAAATCGAGGCGGCCCTCAAGAAGGACACCGATCTGCAGAAGGATATCAATAACTTGAAGGAGCGGCTCCACTCGTAGCCTGTGCACAACTGAAAAAGTTATCCGCATTTTTATCCACAGGTTATCAACAGCGATTTCAGCTTGATATCAAGGGGTTAGCGTACTTATCCACAGTATTAACATCCCCTACTACTACGACTATTTTTAAACTATAAAATATATTTATATATAAGGAGCAATCAACAATGAAATTCACTATCAACCGACCAGCATTCATCAGTCAGCTTAACAATGTGTTACGTGCCATTTCATCTAAGACAACTATTCCGATCTTGACCGGACTCAAGATGGTGGTTGATAAAGAAAGAATCATTTTAACAGGCAGCAACTCTGACATCACTATTGAAAGTGTTATCAATGCGAATAATCCTGACTACGATTTGACAGTAGAAGATCCAGGAGCCATTGTGTTACCCGCTCGCTTCTTTAGTGAAATAGTCAAAAAGCTCCCGGACAAACAGGTAACCATTGAAGTTACAAGCGGTTTCCAGGCTGATATTACTTCTGGAACTGCCAAGTTCCAAATCAACGGCCAGGATGCTGAAAACTTCCCGCACCTGCCAGAAGTTGAGACCGACAAGACCATTACGCTGCCCAATGATGTTTTACAAGAGGTCATTCGGCAGACGGTCATTGCCGTTTCCAAGCAGGAAAGCCGGCCAATCCTTGCCGGGATTCACATTACCCTGCATGATGGCCTGCTGACGGCCGTGGCCACCGATAGCCACCGTCTGGCACAACGGAAAGTGGCCCTAAAAGATGTTGACAACGGCATCGATTTTGACGTCATCATTCCGGGGAAGAGCATGAACGAATTGTCCGGAATGATCAGTGATGTCGACGAAGATGTCCTGGTTCAGGTAACGGAGAACCAGATTCTCTTCATCTTTGGCAACACCCACTTCTACTCCCGCCTGCTTGAGGGGAACTACCCAGAAACCAGCCAACTGATCCCTGATACGGCGGATACCACAGTTGAACTGGACGCCGGCAGCTTCCTCGCCTCCATTGAGCGTGCTTCTCTGCTGTCCCACGAAAGCCGCAACGACGTGGTTAAGCTTACATTGAAGCCAAGTGAAAACCTGGTCCGGATCAGCAGCGACTCGCCTGATATTGGGACGGTGGAAGAAGAGGTTGCCACTACTGCCTTGGGCGGCAACGACCTTGAGATTTCATTCAACCCGAATTACATGAAGGATGCCCTGCGCTCATTCGGGCAGACGACCGTCAAGATTTCCTTCACTTCCCCATTGCGGCCATTTACCCTGGTTCCAACGGAAGACGGTGAAAACTTTGTCCACCTGATTACGCCGGTGCGGACGTTCTAACGTGAATAATTAAAGATCTATATTATTAAAAGTCACCTGCTTGATTGCGGTGGCTTTTAATTTTTCCTACTGGACAGTTTTTGAAGGCAAAAGTGACAGAAAGTGGCTTGATCGGCCCATTGACCATTTCAAAAGCAATTTTGATGAAAATGCCTCGAGGGACACTAACGGGCTGAGATTGGCTCTTAACGCCTATTTAGTGGATAACTGTGCTATAATAGAATAAGTAAAGTAGGTGAATTAGTGTGGAAGACAAGCAAATTACAATTGACCGCCCGTTTATCACGCTCGGCCAATTGCTAAAAGAAGAAGGAATCATTCCCACCGGTGGTGCCGCCAAGTGGTACCTCAAGGAAAACCAAGTCCTTGTTAACGGTGAGCCGGACGACCGGCGGGGACGGAAACTGTACCCCGACGACCAGGTTGTTCTTCCCGATTACCCAACGCTGGTTATCAAGGCTAAGTAGGCGACGGCGATGATTCTGACGGAATTACGGTTGCACAACTTCAGAAACTATCAGGATCTGACCGTTCACTTTGCCTCCGGTATCAACGTCCTGATTGGTCGGAACGCCCAGGGGAAGACTAACATGCTGGAGGCAATCTACGCCCTGTCACTGACCCGGAGCCACCGGACCAGCAATGACCGGGAGCTGATCAACTGGCAGGAGCAGTCGGCATCCATCAGCGGGGTGGTGCAGAAGGCAACGGGCAAGGTCCCGCTGGAACTGCAGTTTACCAAAAATGGTAAGAAGGCTAAGGTCAATCACCTTGAGCAGGCCCGGCTCGGTCAGTACGTTGGGCAGTTGAACACGATCCTGTTTGCCCCCGAGGACCTCTCGCTGGTGAAGGGGGCGCCCGCTGTTCGACGGCGTTTCATGGACATGGAATTCAGCCAGATGAGCAGCAAGTACTTGTACGATGCGAGTCAATTTCGCACACTTTTGCGGCAACGCAACAAGTACCTGAAACAATTGAAATATGGCCAGCAGCATGACCGGGTTCTCTTATCGGTTCTGTCAGACCAGTTAGCAGCGTATGGTGCCGAGGTAATCGTTGCTCGGCATCATTTTTTGCAGCACTTGGAAAAGTGGGCAGCGGACCTGCACTACCAGATCTCCCTCAACCAGGAGAAGCTCCACCTGGCCTACGTGACCCAGGTGAAGGTGGACGATGAGACAACGGTCGACCAGGTTTACCACGAGCTGCTGGGGCAATACACGGATAACCAGGAACGGGAGATCGATCAGGGAACCACGATGTATGGTCCCCAGCGCGATGACATCCGCTTCATGGTTAACGGCAAGAATATCCAGGCCTTCGGTTCGCAGGGCCAGCAGCGGACGACTGCTCTGTCGGTCAAGCTGGCCGAGATCGACTTGATGAAGGAGCAGACGGGCGAATACCCGCTGTTGCTTTTGGACGATGTCTTGTCGGAGCTCGATCCGGTCCGGCAGACCCACCTGCTGACGGCGATTCAGGATAAGGTGCAGACCTTTCTGACCACCACCAGCCTGAGCGACGTGGCCCGGCAATTGATTAAGGAACCAACGATTTTTGAGATTAAACATGGCACTTTGGACAAGGAGGAAGCATAGTGAGCGACGAGCGTAAGGAAACAAAGGCTGAGCTGGCGAGCGAATACGATGCCAGCCAGATTCAAGTTCTGAAGGGGCTGGATGCGGTTCGCAAGCGTCCCGGAATGTATATCGGTTCAACGTCTGCACAAGGTTTACACCACCTTGTTTGGGAAATTGTCGATAACGGGATTGATGAGGCCTTAGCGGGCTTCTGTACCGAAATCAATGTTGAAGTTGAACCTGACGACAGCATCACGGTCCGCGATAACGGACGGGGGATCCCGGTTGACACTCAAAAGGAAACCGGCAAGCCGGCCCTGGAGACGGTTTTCACGGTCCTGCACGCCGGTGGTAAGTTCGGCGGTGGCGGCTACAAGGTCTCCGGTGGTCTGCACGGGGTCGGGGCTTCAGTCGTTAACGCCCTGTCAACGGAGCTGGATGTTAAGGTGGCCCGGCAAGGCAAGCGCTACTACATGGACTTCGACCACGGTCACGTCAAGACGTCCATGAAGGTGGTTGATACGGGGCTGCCCGAAGACGTTCACGGGACCACGGTCCACTTCAAGCCGGACCCGGACATTTTCCGTGAGACCACGACCTACAACATTAAGACCCTGACCGACCGTCTGCGTGAGCTGGCCTTCTTGAACAAGGGCCTGAAAATCACAATTCAGGATAAGCGGAACCAGGACGCCGAACGCCAGGAATTCCTCTATGAAGGCGGAATCCGGCACTACGTTGAATACCTCAACCGGGGCCGAGAAGTTCTCTTTGATCCGCCGATCTACGTTGAAGGCAAGGAAAACAACATTACGGTAGAAGTGTCCCTCCAGTACATCAACGGTTACCGGAGTGAGTTGCTGACTTTCACCAACAACATCCATACCTATGAAGGTGGGACCCACGAGACCGGATTCAAGATGGCCCTGACCCGGGTGATCAACGACTACGGCCACAAGAGCGGGGCACTGAAGAGCAACGAAACCCTCTCCGGGGATGATGTCCGTGAAGGGCTGATCGCGGTGGTTTCCATCAAGCACCCTGACCCGCAGTTTGAGGGCCAGACGAAGACCAAGCTGGGGAACTCCGATGCCCGGACAGCTACTGACCACATCTTTGCGGAGACCTTCAACCGCTTCTTGATGGAGCACCCGGACGAGGCCAAGAAGATCATTGAAAAGGGGCAGCTGGCTTCTAAGGCCCGGGTTGCGGCCAAGCGGGCCCGGGAAGTTACCCGGAAGAAGAGCGGCCTGGAAATTTCCAACCTGCCTGGTAAGCTGGCGGACAACACCAGCAAGGATCCGAACATCTCTGAACTGTTTATCGTCGAGGGGGACTCCGCCGGCGGTTCCGCTAAGCAGGGCCGCTCGCGGTTGACCCAGGCAATTCTGCCGATTCGGGGGAAGATCTTAAACGTTGAGAAGGCCACCCTGGACCGGGTCCTGGCCAATGACGAAATTCGTTCCCTTTTCACAGCATTGGGAACCGGCTTCGGTGACGACTTTGATATCACCAAGGCCAACTACCACAAGCTGATTATCATGACCGATGCCGATGTCGACGGGGCCCACATTCGGACTCTGCTCTTGACTCTGTTCTACCGGTTCATGAAGCCGATGATCACCCACGGCTACGTCTACATTGCGCAGCCGCCGTTGTACCAAGTTCGGCAGGGGAAGTTCGTCAAGTACATCGAATCTGACGAAGAACTGGAACGGGTTGTCAACTCCCTGCAACCGAGTCCCAAGCCGGTTATCCAGCGGTACAAGGGGCTTGGTGAAATGGATGCCGAACAGCTCTGGGAGACCACGATGGATCCTGAACACCGGCACCTGCTCCGGGTTCAATTGGACGACGCCAAGCAGGCGGACGAAATTTTCCCAATGCTAATGGGAACCAAGGTTGGCCCGCGGCGGGACTTTATCGAACGAAATGCCAAGTTTGTTGAGAACCTGGACCTGTAAAATAATCACGAGAAATTAAAAAAGGAGGAGCGGCATTGGCTGAAGAAGATATGTCAAACCGGATCACGGACGTCAAATTGACGAGCCAGATGAAGAACTCATTCCTGGACTATGCCATGAGTGTTATCGTCTCGCGGGCTCTGCCAGACGTGCGTGATGGCTTAAAGCCGGTTCAGCGGCGGATCCTTTACGGGATGAACGAACTGGGGGTTACCCCGGATAAGCCGTATAAGAAGTCGGCCCGGATTGTCGGGGACGTCATGGGGAAGTTCCACCCCCACGGTGACTCCTCGATCTACGAAGGGCTAGTCCGGATGGCGCAGGACTTTAGTTACCGTTACATGCTGGTTGACGGCCACGGTAACTTCGGGTCGGTCGACGGTGATAGTGCGGCCGCCATGCGTTATACCGAGGCGAAGATGAGCAAGATCGCGGTGGAAATGCTGCGCGATATCAACAAGGACACCGTGGATTTCCACCCCAACTACGATGGCACGGAAAAGGAGCCCGACGTTCTGCCGGCGCGTTTCCCAAACCTGCTGGTCAACGGGGCTTCCGGGATTGCCGTCGGGATGGCCACTAACATTCCAACCCATAACCTGGGGGAAGTCATCAGCGCCATTCACATGCTGATGGACAACCCAGACGCCACCACCGAGGACCTAATGAAGGTGCTGCCGGGACCAGACTTTCCAACCGGCGGGGTTGTCATGGGCAAGTCCGGGATCCGCAAGGCCTATGAGACCGGCCGCGGCACGATCATCGTGCGGGCCAAGGTCGACATTGAGGAACAAAAGAACGGCAAGCAGCGGATTATCGTCCACGAGATTCCGTACATGGTCAACAAGGCCAAGCTGATCGAGCGGATCGCCGAATTGGCCCGGAACAAGGAGATCGACGGGATCACCGACATCAATGATGAAACCGACCGTGACGGGATGCGGATCGTGATCGATGTCCGGCGGGATGCCAGCGCGGAGGTCATCTTAAACAACCTCTACAAGATGACCCTGATGCAGACGACCTTCAACTTCAACATGCTGGCGATCGTCAACGGCGCGCCGAAAATCCTGAGCCTGAAGCAGATCCTGCAGTACTACCTTGAGCACCAGGAAAACGTTGTGCGGCGGCGGACTAAGTTTGACCTGAAGAAGGCGCAAAACCGGGCCCACATCGTTGCCGGACTGCGGATTGCCCTCGACCACATCGATGAGATCATCAAGATCATCCGGAACTCCCAGACCAGTGAGATTGCCAAGGATGAGCTGATCCAAAACTACGGTCTGTCCGATCGTCAGTCCCAAGCCATCCTCGACATGCGGCTGGTTCGACTGACCGGTTTGGAACGGGAAAAGATCGAGGCTGAGTACAAGAAGCTGATGGATGCCATTGCCGACTATAAGGACATCCTGGCCCACGACGAGCGGATCCACCAGATTATCTATGACGAACTGATGGAGATCCAGCGCAAGTTTGGCGACAAGCGGCGGACCGAATTGCAGGTCGGCGACATCACCAACATTGAAGATGAGGACCTGATCGAAGAAGAAGACATCATCGTCACCCTCACCCACAACGGCTACATCAAGCGGCTGCCGGTTGACGAATTCAAGTCCCAGCACCGTGGCGGCCGTGGTGTCAAGGGGATGGGCGTTCACAAGGACGACTTCATTGAACAGCTGATTTCCAGCTCGACGCATGACCTCCTGCTCTTCTTCACGAACTCCGGGAAGGTCTTCTCCATGAAGGGGTACGAGGTTCCTGAATACGGCCGGTCTGCCCAGGGAATCCCGATCATCAACCTCTTGGGGATCAACAATAAGGAGAAGATCAGCGCGGTCATCAACGTTTCCCACGCGGCGAATGATGATGACAAGTTCCTCTTCTTCACGACCAAGTACGGGACGGTCAAGCGGACGCCGGTACCAGAGTTCAAGAACATCCGGAGCAACGGTCTGAAGGCCATCAACCTCCACGATGGCGACGAACTGATCAACGTCAACGTCATCAAGGATGGGCAGCTGATGATCATCGGGACCCACAACGGTTACGCCCTGAGCTTTGACTCCGATGTAGTGCGGTCCATGGGCCGTTCTGCTGCCGGGGTACGCGGAATCCGCCTGCGTGATGAAGATTACGTCATCGGGGCTGCGCCGCTGAACCCTGACAGCAAGGTGCTGGTCATCAGTGAAAACGGCTTTGGTAAGCAGACGCCGGCCCGCGAGTACCCAATCAAGGGTCGTGGCGGCCTCGGTGTCAAGACAGTCAACGTGACGGCCAAGAATGGTCCGCTGGTTGGCCTGACCACGGTTGACGGCGACGAAGATATCATGCTGGTTACCGACCGCGGGGTCATCATCCGTTTTGGCATCGAGACGGTTTCCCAGACCGGTCGTTCTGCCGTTGGTGTTCACCTGATCAAGATGGATAAGGGCACCAAGGTAGCAACGATGGCCAAGGTTGAAAAGGAATCTGATGACGACGAAGAAGGCCAGGACGAATCAGCACAGACGCCGGTTAATTCCGAAGATCACCAGTAAAATTTATTAACTAAGACGAAAATCCTGAGTGCTTGCGTATTATCTTAATAGAGCGCAACTCTCAGGATTTCTTGTTATTTGTTTCTTGTTTTAAAGCCTAGTATATGCTATATTTTATATCTGTGAGTATACGTACAGACGTCTACTCTCCTTGTTCTTCTACAATTTAGAAGAGCCAGAGTCCATAAGGAGGTGTAACATTCATGGAAACACGTAAATATGAAATTACTTACATCATTCGTCCTGACATCGAAGAATCAGCTAAGAGCGAATTAGTTGACCGTTTTGACAAGGTATTGACGGACAATGGTGCAGATGTCGCTGAATCAAAGGATTGGTCAACGCGTCGCTTCGCTTACCCAATTGAAAAGTACACTGAAGGTACTTACCACGTGGTTACTTTGACCACCAACACTGACGAAGCATTAAACGAATTTGACCGTTTAGCTAAGTTCAACGACGACATCCTACGTCACATGATCGTTAAGCTTGATGCTTAATTAGATCGTCAATGTAAATAGAGAGGAGAACGATCGAATGATTAATCGTGCAGTTTTGACTGGACGCTTAACGCGAGATCCTGAGTTGCGATACACTACCAGCGGTACAGCAGTAGTCTCATTTACGCTCGCGGTTGATCGGCAGTTCCGCAACCAAAACGGGGACCGGGATGCAGATTTTATCAACTGTGTTATCTGGCGTAAATCTGCCGAAAACTTCAGCAACTTCACCCATAAGGGCTCCTTGGTGGGAATCGACGGCCGGATCCAAACCCGGAATTACGAGAACCAACAAGGTCAACGGGTATATGTTACCGAAGTCGTGGTTGATAACTTTGCCCTGCTTGAACCCCGGCAAAATGGCGGGATGAACCAGGGTGGTCAGCAACCGTTCAATAACGGTAACCAGCAGTCGTTTGGTAACCAGGCCCCATTTAGCGGTCAGGGTCAATACGGCGGCAATAACAACCAGCCACAATCGACCAACAACGCTCCTCAAGCTAACTCGTCAGCCAATGCCGATGCTTCTGGCTTCGGTGCTGGTCAGAATAACTCAGCCAACCCATTCTCCAGCAATAACGATGATGGGGACACTGAGATCTCTGATGACGATTTACCATTCTAAAATTTTTTACCGGATAGGAGGGTAATTTCATGGCACAACAACGTCGGGGCGGCCGTCGTCGTCGTAAAGTCGACTTCATCGCCGCAAACCACATCGAATACATCGATTACAAAGACACTGATTTGTTACGTCGGTTCATTTCCGAACGGGGTAAGATCTTACCACGTCGGGTAACTGGTACGAGCGCCAAGAACCAACGTAAGTTAACGGTCGCTATCAAGCGTGCCCGGATCATGGGTCTTCTGCCATTCGTTGCTGAAGACTAATCCAAAATAAAAAAGCTTGCTTCGTTTGAAGTGAGCTTTTTTTGTATTGTCGTTAGGACGGGAAACGGCCACTGGATGCTTTTTTCATGGCTGCTTCGCTGCTTCGCCGTATTGGTGAAAGGAAGGAAAATGCGTAAGGTTGAAGGACACATTCATCTTGTTCGGGAGATGGCCGGTGCCAAGGGCCAGGGGCGGCTCAGTCCCCTGGGTAACGGGTACGCTATCTGGGACGATGGTGAGATTATCAAATTGATTCCCGACGGCTGGGGCGACGACAACTTCCTGGCCGAGAAATACCTGCAGATCATGGATGAGGAGGAAATCGAACGGGCGGTCATCCTCTAGGGCACCCTGAATGACTACCAGAATTACTATACCTATTAGGTGGTCAAACGCTACCCGGACCGCTTCATCGGCGCCTTCTCCGTCGACCCCTTTGATGACCAGGCCATGGCGATCGTTCACCGGTACGTTGAAGATCTGGGCTTTCGGGCCATTAAGTTCGAGATCAGTCAGGGCGGGGGCTGCACGGCTTTCACCGGCCGTTTCGCCTGGATCTTGACAACCGGGTGTCCCAGATTTTTCATTACCTGGCGGACTATCCCGGCTTTGTGATCACAGTTGATTATGGTGCGGCCGATCAGACCAGCTACCAGCCGGAAGCGATCGTTAACCTGGCCCGCCGCTATCCAGAATTGGATTTTGTGGTCTGTCACCTGTCTTTCCCAGATGCCCAGCACCCCTACCAGCTAGTTAACGTCCTCGCGCAGTTTGCTCCGCTGGATAACATCAGCGTCGATATTTCGGCAATCCAGGATATCCTGGGCGAGGGCCGGGACGACTTCCCATACCCGAAGAGTCAGTGGGTAGTCCGGCTGGCTAAAAAATGGCTGGGTGCCAAACGGATCATCTGGGGAAGCGACGCCCCGTGGTCAGCAGCTTTCAATGACTACCACCAGCTGGCCACCTGGCTGGAACGCACCGCTATCTTCACGCCGGCGGAACTGGCCGATGTGATGGCTAATAACGCCGCCAGGATCTACTTCAAACCTACGAACGTGCAAGCGGCCCGTTAAGCCAGCGCCCCGGCCTTGGCGCGGTTCAAGGCCCATCATCCAGGAACGGTTGATTAAGTGAATCGGGCTGTTTTTGGCGGCCGGTGTGATATGATAGTAATATCCAATTAGCAGGCGGCATGACCGCCGATTTGGGAGGATTATTATGCGTGAATTTTTCAGTCGTGAAAACTGGCTGTTTTATCTGAAACACCCAGCGGTCCGCTGGAATGTCTATTACATATTATGTATGACCGTGATTAGTCTGGTTCTGGCTTTCATGTTTAGCTGGGTCGTCGGACTGGTGGTTTTAGTATTGGCAGTCATCGGGAGTACTGTCAGTCTCCGGCGGCTCCGGCAGCTGGTCAATGATACCCACGAGTACCTCAAACGCCTGACTTACCAGATTAAAAGCGGCCAGCAGGAGGCCCTGCTGGAGATGCCGCTGGGGATGATCATGCTCAACGCCCGGAACGAGATTGAGTGGATTAACCCGTACATGGCCCGCTACTTCAAGCTGGAGAAGGTTGTCGGCAAGAACGTTGCCAATGTTGACGAACAGCTGGCGAAGCTGATTGATGACGGCCGCAGCCACAAGGGGGCCCAGATCGTTACCTGGCGCGACCGCCAATTCGAATTTCTGGTCCAGCCGCGTTACCGGGTCGCCTACCTGCTGGACATCACCAAGTATGCCGCGGTGGAACAGCAGTATCGGCAGGAGCAGATCTTCCTGGGAAACATCTACCTGGATAATTACGATGAGCTGATCCAGGGGATGAGCGACACGGATGTCTCGAACCTGCACAACTACGTCACCTCAGAGATCAGCAAGTGGGCGAGTGCTAACCACCTCCTGATGAAGATCATCGATGACGATAACTACCTGATCATCGGGCACCAGAGTTCGCTGGAAGAGCTGGAGAAGAAGAAGTTCAAGATCCTCGACGTAATCCGCCAGAGCACGTCCCAGCGCAACTCACCGGTCACCCTTAGTGTGGGGATTGCCTACGCTGAGAACGACCTGATCAAGCTGGCCGACACGGCGCAGAACAACCTGGACCTGGCACTTGGTCGTGGGGGCGACCAGGTTGTCGTCCGGGCGAAGGACCAGCCGGCACGTTTCTACGGCGGTAAGACCAACCCGATGGAGAAACGGACGCGGGTGCGGGCGCGGATGATTAGCCAGGCCTTACAGGAGTTGATCAATCAGGCGGACCAGCTGTTTGTTATGGGGCACGAGAACCCCGATATGGACTCCTTGGGGGCTTGTCTGGGGATTCGGCGGATTGCCGAGATGAATGGCAAGGAGTGCTGGATTGTGGTGGACAATGAGCACCCGCATGCCGACATCCAGCGCCTGATGAACGAGATCGACAACTACCAGACAATCAAGGACCAAATCATCACGCCGGATGAGGCCCTGGAGAAGGCGACTGACAACAGCCTGCTGGTGATGGTGGATCATGCCAAGCGCAGCATTACGATCTCGCCCGAGTTGTACAACCAGTTGCAGAACCGGCTGGTAATCATTGACCACCACCGGCGCGGCGAAGAGTTCCCCGAGAACCCGCTGCTGGTCTACATTGAACCGTACGCCTCCTCAACCTGTGAGCTGATCACCGAGATGTTCGAGTACCAGCCACGGGAAGGCAAGGGGCTGAACAAACTTGAGGCCACGACGATGCTGACGGGGATCCAGATCGATACGAAGTCCTTCACGAAGAGTGCCGGGACCCGGACCTTCGATGCGGCCAGCTACCTGCGTTCGGCTGGGGCTGATGGAATGATGATCCAGTCCTTCATGAAAGAGGATCCGCAGAGCTTCATGGATCGCAACCATTTAATTTCCCGGGCAATAATCAACGATCACATGGCTATCTGTGCCGGGGAAGACGACCGGGTCTATGATTCCGTCACGGCGGCCCAGGCAGCTGACATGCTCCTTCAGGTCGAAGGGGTTGAGGCCTCGTTTGTCATCACCAAGCGGGTCGATGATAAGGTCGGAATTTCCGCGCGGTCGGCCGGCGATGTCAATGTCCAGATTATCATGGAGCAGATGGGCGGCGGTGGCCACCTGGCCAACGCGGCGACCCAGATTACCGGTAAGACCGTCGATGCTGTCCGGAAGGAATTAATTGATCTTCTGACCAAGACGGTTGATAATAGTAATCAGGAAGATGAAGAGGAGTGAATAAGATGAAAGTTATTTTTACGCAAGATGTTCGTGGCCGGGGTAAACGCGGCCAAGTCAAGGAAGTCCCCGATGGCTATGCCCAGAACTACCTGATCAAGCGCGGCCTGGCCAGGCAGGCCACCAAGGCGGCCATGAGTCAGCTGGCTGGTCAGCAACGGGCTGAAGCCAAGCACGCCGCTGAAGAGCTGGAAGAAGCTAAGCGCTTGAAGAAGGTCTTAGAAGACGACAAGACGGTCGTTGAACTCAGCGGCAAGGCCGGCACGGACGGGCGGATGTTTGGCTCCATCTCAACCAAGCAGATTGCCACGGCTCTGCAGAAGCAGTACAAGATCAAGATCGACAAGCGGAAGATTGAACTGGCGGCGCCGATCAAGGCCTTGGGTTACGTCAACGTACCGATCAAGCTGCACCCCGAAGTTAGTGCCGAAATTCGGGTACATATTGCGGAAAAGTAGTTTAATCGGTATAATTGAATTTCGATTTATTAAAAGCGAGGTATCGTCATGGATAATGCACCAATGCAAGAAGAGCCACACGATATTGAAGCTGAAAAGGCAGTTCTCGGAGCTGCTTTTTTAAGTAAGAATGCGTTGGCCGACGCAATGGAATACTTGCAACCCGGGGATTTTTATAAGCGGGCTCACCAGATCATCTTTGCGAAGATGGTGGCGCTAAATGATGACGACCAGCCGATCGACGTGGTGACGATCAAGAGTGCCTTAGACAAGGACAAGCAGACCGAGAACGTCGGCGGGATGGTCTACCTGGCCGAACTGGCCTCGTCGGTTCCGTCGGCGGCTAACGTGACCTTCTATGCCAAGATTGTCCATGATAAAGCCGTGCGGCGCAATCTGATCAACACCGCCACTAAGATCATCAACGAGGGTTATGCGGACGACAACGACACCACCGACCTGATCGACCAGGCGGAGCAGTCTATCCTGCACGTGTCCGAGTCGAATAACCAGGATGGCTTCCAGAACATCCAGCAGGTCTTAAACAGTGCGATGAACCACATTGAGACCCTCTCTGGCAATGATTCCGATATTACTGGTTTGGAGACCGGTTACCCGCAACTGGACCGGATGACCACTGGTTTCCATCCGGATGAACTGGTAATCATTGCGGCACGGCCAGCGGTGGGGAAGACCGCCTTCGCCCTCAACATCGCTCAGAACGTGGCCACCAAGACTGATAAGACGGTGGCAATCTTCAGTCTGGAAATGGGGGCCGAATCACTGGTCAACCGGATGCTGTGTGCCGAGGGGAACATCGATGCCAACCACCTGCGGACTGGGAACCTGACGCCAGATGAATGGGAGAGCCTGTTCTTTGCCGCGGGGACGCTGTCGAATGCCCACCTCTACATCGACGACACCGCCGGAATCAAAGTGGCCGAGATTCGGGCCCGTTGCCGGCGGCTGAAGAAAGAGACCGGCAACCTGGGCTTAATCGTCATCGACTACCTGCAGCTGATTGAAGGGAACAACCCTGACAACCGGCAGCAGGAAGTGTCCGAGATTTCGCGGCAGCTCAAGAAGCTGGCCAAGGAATTAGAGGTACCGGTGATTGCCCTGTCCCAGCTCTCCCGGGGAGTTGAACAGCGGCAAGACAAGCGGCCGGTCCTGTCGGATATCCGTGAGTCCGGATCAATTGAGCAGGATGCGGATATTGTCAGTTTCCTCTACCGTGACGACTACTACGAGCACGGTGATGGCGATGATGACCAACAGGATGGCGGTCAGAATGGTGACGGCGACGACTCCAACGTCAGTGAAGTCGAAGTCATCATTGAGAAGAACCGGAGCGGTCCACGGGGGACGGTCAAGCTGTTGTTTGCCAAGTCTTACAACAAGTTTGCCTCCGTGGCCTATGTACCGGGAGAACAACAGAATTAATGTTTGAGGACCAGCCGCTGGGGTGGTGCTCGTTTACGTAACTATGGATAGAAGGGGCGTTTCAGGTTCACTGGAGGGCTCTTTTCGTTCGCTTAAGGAGAAAAACAAGGAGGCGTTAGGATGAACCGTCAAACGAAGGGAATTGAGTTGAAATGGCTGCTGCTGGGGATGTTCTTTGGGAGCATCGGCAACAGCTTTGTCTGGCCATTGACCACGATCTATATGCATGAACAGCTGCACGAGTCATTAACCGTATCAGGGATTGTCTTGCTATTTTATTCCGGGGCCAATGTGGTCGGGAGCTATATCAGCGGCCTGCTCTTTGACAGGCGGAATCCGCGCCACCTGATGCTGGGCGGGACGATCGCCGCGACCATTGTGATCGGCGCGATGATCTTTTTCAACGGCTGGCCTGTCTATGCTATTCTGCTGACGGCGATCGGTTTCTTCAACGGTTGGATCATCACGATGGTCAACTCTTTCGGGACCCGGTTACATAAGGACGGGCGTTACGTCTTCAACATGCTCTACTTCGCCAACAACCTGGGGATGGTGATCGGGACTACGATTGTCGGTCCGCTCTACCAGCACGCTCACGGGAACATCTCGCCGCTGTTTACCATCACGACGATCCTCTACATTCTCTTTACGATCGTCGTCTTCGTCTACTTCCGGGAGGACCCGCATCCGGCAGCAGTCGATCCGGAGCGCTTCAAGAGCGACGAGCCGGAAACGACGGCCAAGCTTTCCCGGGCCAACCTGTGGATCAATTGGATCTTCTTTGTGGCCCTCTGCGTGGTTTGGACGATGTACGAGCAATGGTCCAGTAACCTGTCCGTCTTCATGACTGAACAGGGAATTTCGATGACCAAGTACAGTCTGCTGTGGACGCTGAACGGGGTCCTGATTGTGGTGATACAGCTGCTTTTGACCTGGCTGAACCGCTGGTATAACAACCCGTACGCTCAGGTCTTCATCGGGATCTTTACCGTTGGCTTCTCCTTCGTCCTCTTGCTGTTTGCCAAGAACTACGCCTGGTACGTTATCGCTATGGTGATCCTGACGATCGGTGAGGCCACGGCCTTCCCAACGATGCCGGCGATCGTCAACAGCCTGTCGCCGGTTGAGGTCAAGGGAAAGTACCAGGGGATCCTCAATGCCTTCTCGTCGTTAGGGAAGGCGTTTGGGCCCCTATTCGGTGGCCTGATTATCGGGGCAGCTTCCTACCACGTCCTCTTTGTGGTCTGCGCGGTCTCGATCTTTGCGATGGAAATTGTTGTCTGGGCGGTTGTCCAGCTGAATAAGGCCCGGACGGTCAAATACTAAGGAAGTAATCACGGTGTTCTACAATAACTTTGACAATGTTCACGGCGAGGACCGCTACGGAATGGTCGGCAAGACCGGGGACGGTTTTCGCGAGAATCGGCAGCTGCAGCTTTCGTGCTACAAGTGCCATAAGGAACCGCTGGTGATCGCGGAACGAAACTGGATGGATACCAACCAGGACGACTCCCAGCGCTACCAGATTGTGGTAGCCTGCGAGTACTGCGGGGCGGTGGATGAGTTTATTGTCAATGATGGGCGCGAGGGCCAGATCAGCAAGCTGAAACATGGCAAGCAGTCGGTCCGGCCTGAACAGCTGAATTAGTAAAAAATGGTTAGGCCCTGGAGGGGACCTAACCATTTTTAGCTTAGCGTTATTTCCTGGGAAATGTCTTGCCTCCCTGACCGGGGATGATGATAAAATGGGACCTGTAAAGGCTAAGGGAGGTAAGAGTGATGGATACTAAACAGTACCGCTATACGAAAGATAACTTTAACATTAAGAAGGCTCCAACCTGGGTGGCGGACTCCGCCGACCAGCTCGACAAAATCAAGGACACGATTGATAAGAACGTGAAGCGGATCAAGGATGCCCAGAAGAAGATGTACGCCCGTCACCGTTACGGCGTGATTGTCGTCTTCCAGGCGATGGACGCCGCCGGCAAGGACAGCATGATCTCGCACATCTTCTCCGGCGTGAACCCGGTCGGCTTCAAGGTCGCTAACTTTAAGCAACCCACCTCAGTAGAGTTGCAGCATGACTACCTGTGGCGGATCAACAAGGCCCTGCCAGAACGGGGCTCAATCGGGGTATTTAACCGCTCCTACTATGAGGATGTCCTGGTTTCCCGGGTGCACCCGGAGCTGATCCTCAAGGCGAACCTGCCCGGGGTAACTACCCTGCTGGACGTCAATAAGGACTTCTTCGATGGCCGTTACGAGGATATCCGTGACTACGAAAAGTACCTTTCCCGCAACGGCTACATGATCCTGAAGTTCTTCCTCCACGTTTCCAAGGAAGAACAGAAGAACCGGTTCCTGTCCCGGATTGAGACGCCCCGGAAGAATTGGAAGTTCTCTGCGGCTGATATTCGTGAACGGCAGTACTGGGATAAGTATCAGTCAGCCTACGATAAGGCAATCAATGCTACCGCTACTAAGGAGAACCCGTGGTACGTCATTCCGGCCGATGATAAGTGGTATTCACGGCTGATTGTTTCGGACATCATCACCAAGCGGATTGAGAAGCTGCCGCTGGCTTACCCCGAGATGACCCCTGATCAGGAGGGCGAATTGGCCAAGGCCCACCAGATCCTATTAAATGAGAAAAACTGAGATACCAAAAAGGATCGCGTCGTTGCGCGATCCTTTTTTATGTTACTACTGTTCCTTTAGCTTGCGTTCGACCATCGTAGGGTCGGCCTTGCCCGGATTCAATTCCACCAGCTTTCCAGAGCCGATGTAGATGATCCACTCGGCGAGGTTGACGATGTGGTCACCCGACCGTTCGAGGTAGCGGATCACCGCCAGGTAGTCGCCGTAAGTCTTCACGTTGCCACCGGCCTTGGCCAGGGCTGTCAGGATGGCTTGCTGTTGCTGGACGTAGATCAGATCGACGCGCAGGTCTTCATTGGCGACCTCGTATGCCGCCTGTTCATTGGTCTGGGCGTAGGCGTCGAGGACCTTTTCCAGCATTTCACGGACGATCATCATCATCTTTTCAATCTGCCCTTCGATTTGCTCGTTATGCTCCCTGTCGCTCAGGTTGATTGCGGCCCGGGCGATGTGGGTGGCGTAGTCCCCGAGTCGTTCGACATCGCTGCTGGCCTTCAGGATACTGATGATCTTGCGAAAGTCACTGGCGACCGGCTGCTGGAGGGCCATCAATTTGAGGGCCTCCTTCTCTAGGCTAACCTCCTCGTCGTTGATCTTGTTATCCGCGGTCAACACCTGATTGGCGAGGACCGGATCATTCTCCGTGAAGGCCTTGGTGGCTTGGTAGATCTGCTCGCTGGCGTCGATTCCCATCTCCATGAAGTGGCCGCGAAGCCGTTTCAGTTCGTCGTTAAAAATAGCACCCATGTTTTCCTCCTAACCAAACTTGCCGCTCAGGTAGTCGGCGGTTTGCTGCTCGTGCGGGTTCATAAAAATCGTCGCGGTCTTATCGAATTCAATCAGGTGGCCCTGGTGCATGAAGGCGGTCCAGTCGGCCGACCGGGATGCCTGTTGCATGTTATGGGTCACCATGATAATCGTGAACTGCTCCTTTAATTGTACTAGGGTATCCTCAATCTGCGAAGTCGAAACTGGGTCGAGGGCGCTGGTCGGCTCGTCCATGAGAATGATCTCCGGCTGAACTGCTAGGGTGCGGGCGATGCAGAGTCGCTGCTGCTGACCACCGGATAAGGCTAAAGCACTGGACTTGAGCTGGTCCTTCACCTCATCCCAGAGGGCAGCCTGGCGCAGGCTCTCCTCGGCCCGCTGGTCCAGTACTTGCCGGTTCTTCTCACCGGCCAGGCGCAGGCCGTAGATCACGTTCTCGTAGATTGACATTGGGAAGGGGGTCGGCTGCTGGAAGACCATCCCGATCCGTTGCCTGACCCGGTAGACGTTGGTCTTGGGATCATTAATGTTGACGTCATGGAAGTTGATCTCCCCGGTTACGCGGGCGAGGTCGTCGTTCATGCGGTTGAGACTGCGCAGGACGGTTGATTTTCCCGACCCCGAGGCACCAATCAGGGCCGTGATCTGGTGCTGGGGGAACTTGAGGTTGACGTCGAAAACAACGCGCTTATCACCGTAAAAGACCTGGAGATCCTTTACTTCTAAGACTGTATTTATTGGCATTCTTTTACTCCTCACTTTGCTAGGCGGCGTTTGATCCGGTATCCGATATACCGGGCGATCAGGTTGAACAACAGGATGGTGATGATTAAGACGGCGGCGGATCCGTTCGAAACCGCCCGGGCATCGGGAACCAGGCCTTCACTGTTGACTTTCCAAATGTGGACCGCGAGCGTTTCCGCAGGGCGCATTGGGTTAAGGAAGCTGGTTGGGCTGAACGGGTTCCAATCGGTGTAGCTGATCGCCGGGGTGCTCTGGCCGGCGGTGTAGATCAGGGCGGCGGCTTCCCCGAAGATCCGGCCGGCACTCAGGATGGCCCCGGTGATGATTCCGGGCAGGGCGGCTGGCAGGACAATCTTGGTAGTCACCCGC
Organism: Candidatus Limosilactobacillus gallistercoris; assembly: GCA_019118405.1. Taxonomy (GTDB): domain Bacteria; phylum Bacillota; class Bacilli; order Lactobacillales; family Lactobacillaceae; genus Limosilactobacillus; species Limosilactobacillus galli. The sequence goes on along the minus strand of DWZB01000109.1, from coordinate 3,418 downwards.
CATTTGGCCATCCCCAGTCCCAATCCCGCCTGGCGCTGCAGGTACGGCACCTGACGGAGGGCGTCCTCGCAGCTACGGGTCAGGATGGGCAGGTTGAGGATGGTCAGTGCCAGGGCCCCGGCAAGCAGGGAGAAGTCCAGGCCAAACTTCAGGACAAAGACCAGGTAGCCGAACAAGCCGACCACCACGGAGGGCAGGGAACTCAGGACTTCAATCGCCAGCCGGAGCAGGCGGGTGCGCCGGTTATCCGGGGCGTACTCACTAAGGTAAATCGCCGCGCAGAGGGCGAGAGGGACGGAGACAAGCATGGTTAGAACCACGAGGTAGAGGGAGTTGAACAGCTGGTCGCGGATCCCACCGCCGGCAGTGAATGACTCGGCCCCGCTGGTCAAGAAGTGCCAGGAAATGTGGGGGATGCCCTGGGCGAGAATGTAGCCCAGCAGGCTCAGGATAACCAGCCCCACGATCCCGGCCAGTCCCAGGAGGATTCCCGTGGCAATTTTATCAACGCGTTCAGGTGTCATTAGGCAGCTCCTTTCTTGCTTACCAGGTGAATTAGCAGGTTGAAGACCAGCGACATTATCAAGAGGATCAGGGCCAGGGACCAGAGAGCGTTGTTGTCGGCCGTTCCCATGACGGAATTACCGATCCCGGTCGTCAGGACACTGGTGAGGGTGGCTGAAGATTCAACCAGCCCCTTCGGCATGACGGCCGTGTTACCGATCACCATCTGAACGGCCAGCGCCTCACCGAACGCCCGGGCCATGCCGAAGACCGCGGCGGTCAGGATGCCGTCACGGGCACTGGGGACAATGACGTGGGAGATGGTTTGCCAGCGGGTGGCCCCCAGTCCGGCTGAGGCCTGCCGGTACTGCTTAGGAACGGCGTTGAGGCTGTCAACGGTCATCGAGGTCATGGTTGGCAGGATCATCAAGAAGAGGACCCCGGTCGCGGCGAGGATTCCGAAGCCGGTCCCGCCAAAAAGGTGTTGCAGTTCGGGGACAATGATGGTCAGCCCCAGGTACCCGTACACCACGGAGGGCACCCCGACGAGGAGCTCGATCAGGGGTTGAACCAGGCCGGTCATTTTCTGGGGCAGGATCTCGGTGATCGCCACCGCCACCACCAGGGCCAGGGGGAGGGCTACAATGCCGGCCAAGATGGTGACACTAAAGGAGGTTACGATCATCGGAAGGGCGCCGTAGTGCTGATGACCGGGTTGCCAGTCGGTCTGGGTAAGAAAGCGCCAGACGGACACTCCATTATCGGTAAACAGCGCGACCCCCTTAATGGTCAGGAAGACGAGGATAGCAACGACCAGGCCGCCGATTAGGATGATGGCCAGGGAGCTGATAATCCGGCCGGTCCATTCCTGATGACTCTCTGGTGATGGCTGGGTTAGTTGTTTTCGTAAATCGTCCATGGCCTTACTCCTTTCCCTGAATTCTTCCGGCGGCGTCTTTTTGTACCTGCATGTCGTGAATGTTGACGTAGTGCGCCTGCTTCACCAGAGTCTGCTGGACCTGCTTGGACTGCATATAGTCGATAAACTTTTGAGTGGCCTGAGTGGGCTTTTGCTGGGTATACATGTGCTCGTATGACCACAGCGGCCAGCGGTTGGTAGTAATGTTCTTGGCTGTAGCCGTTACCCCGGCGATCTTCAGGGATTGAACCTGCGGGCTGAGGTAGGCAGCTGAGATGTAGCTGATGGCGCCCGGGGTCCGGGCCACGATCTCCTTGACCGTCCCGTTGGAGTCTTGTTCCTGGGCGTTGACCGCGCGCCGGTTCTTTAAGACGACCTGCTCAAATGCCACCCGGGTACCGCTCCCGGCCGCTCGGTTGATCACGGTGATCGGCAGGTCGGGGCCGCCCAGCTGGCGCCAGTTGGTGACCTGGCCGGTATAGATCTGGCGAAGCCGGGTGAGGGAAAGGTCATGGATGCCCAGGTCGCGGTTGACGATGGGGACGATTCCCGAAACCGCCACGATGTGATCGCGAAGTTTTTGTTGATCAATGCCGCCTTTCTGCTCGGCAAAGATATCTGATGAGCCGATGTTGACGGCGCCGGCCTGAACCTGACTCAATCCGGTCCCCGACCCGCCGCCCTGGACGGTGATACTGGCCCGGGGGTTAACCGTCCGGTACTCCTTTGTGACGGCCTCCGTCAGCGGCTGGAGGGCACTGGAACCGACGATTGTTACTTTTGACAGTGGCGGCTGCTTTTTGGCAGCAATCCAGCCGATCCCCAGACCGACAATGATTGCTGCCGTGATGACGATTGTGATAATTCTCTTCATCGCGAATGCTCCCTAGTTGTTTTCATTAATTTCGTATGGTACAAATAGAGAATAGCAAGGGGCTGTAAATATTCAGTCTTCTTATTGTAAAAGTTGTGTAAACCTTGGAGGAAAAGATGACCGACCGATTTCTGCTAATGGGTCAAAACCCTGACTTGATCAACCGCTTGGACCGGCTTAGCAAGCGGGCTGCCTGGACGTTTGAACAGGTAACGACACCGACCGGCCTGGTGGTTGAATTGGAACACGAGCAGCCGGCAGGGGTCTGGTGGGATCTTGATGCATCCACCCTCGATACGGCAATTGCCACGATGACGCTGGTTCGTTCCCAGGTTCACGGTCCAATCACTGTCTTCGTTCCCCGGTTAACGGAACGGATTCAGCGCAAGTTGTACCAGGCGCGAGCTGATGACGTGATTGCTGTCCCGTTTGCAGAACGGGTCCTTAGAGCTTTGATCGAGCAGCGGCTCTGGCTCTACCAACACGTAAAGACTCAGGAGCCGGAAGCCCCAACCAATCTCGCCTCACCAGGAATGGTCGCAATTGGCCGCTGGCAGGTAGATTACCAGAACTACCAAGTTCTTAAGGATGGAGTCCAGGTTGAGCTGACCCCTAAGGAGTTTCAGCTGCTGTCGTACCTGATTGATCACCGCAACCAGGTTCTCAGCCGGGACCAGCTGGTTAACGGCGTTTGGGGATACGATATTCTCAATACGTCGCGCATTGTTGATATTCATATCAGCCACCTTCGTGACAAACTTGAGGATGACCCGCACCATCCGGTCCACTTGCTGACGGTCCGGGGGTTCGGCTATAAGCTGGCCGAATGATTAGCAAAAGAAAAAGGACCGCGACAAGCGTTGACCTGCCGCGGTCCTTAGTAATTTGAACTGAAAAAAACAAAAAAGACCGGTGAAAAATCACCAGTCTTTTAACATAATGGGCAGTCAGGGGATCGAACCCTGGACCCACGGATTAAGAGTCCGTTGCTCTGCCAGCTGAGCTAACTGCCCATGTCATTGACAACGGTTATTATAATATCAACTTATGGCACTTTTTGCAAGCAGTTTTTCTAACTTTTTTGCAATTAATTTGAAATTGGGGCCCGTGGGGGCTGGAGG
>DWZB01000108.1 GCA_019118405.1 Candidatus Limosilactobacillus gallistercoris | reverse complement strand
CGATCAACTTCACCAGGTTTTGCGATGTATGTCGTTCTCACGATTAAGTCCTCCAATTTTGTTTTTCTTTTACATATAATAGTGTACCGAGTTATTAGATGGAAAAGAAATACCAAGTGCTAGTATACCTTCTTCTGCCCCTGGCGTCAATTATTTTCCATAATCCACCGATACTAAATACAAACCGCTGGCGGGGGCCGTCATCCGGGCCTGGGTCCGGTCCTTGGCCGCCAGGACCCGCTTGACGTCGCTGACCGGCCGCTGGTTGCTGCCGACCTCCAGCAGAAAGGCCACCATAATCCGAATCTGGTTGTAGAGGAAGCCGTTCCCGGTGAATTCAAAGATCACCTCATTGTCGTGCTCGTCCCGGTAGATCTTGATCTTCTCGACCCGGCGGACGTTACTCTTGGCCTGACTCCCCGAGGCCACAAAGGAGGTGAAGTCATGCTCACCGATGAAGTCTTTAGCGGCAGCCTTCATTTTGTCCATGGCGAGCGGGTACTTGAAATGGGCCGTGTAGTTGCGCTTGAACGGGTTGACGAATTCCCCCTGGTCGACCCGGTAGCGGTAGGTCTTGCGGTGGGCACTGTAGCGGGCGTGGAAGTCTGAGTCGACCAGTTCTGCCTTCTTGACCAGGATATCGAGCGGCAAAATGCTGTTTAAGGCCTTGCGCATCGAGTCATTACTCAGGTGGTAAGGGATATCAAAGTGCGCCACCTGATTGAGGGCGTGGACCCCGGCATCGGTGCGTCCCGAACCGATCACTGAAATGGCCGGGGTCGGGTGCTTGGCAATCTTATTGACGGCGTTCTTCAGAACCTGCTCCACCGTGCGCTTGTGAGGCTGGATCTGGAAGCCGGAAAAGTTGGTGCCATCGTAGGCAAAGGTAATTTTATAACGATACAAGGTTACAATAGTCCTCCTCTAATCAGGAATAGGATGACGGTCACCAGGACCATCAGCACAAAAGTCGTGGTGTCATTTTTCTGCCAGTGCAGCTGCCGAAAATGGGTCCGGGGACTATCAGGATCATAGCCCCGCGCCTCCATGGCAGTCGCCAGGTCCTCGGCCCGCTTGAAGGAATTAACGAACAGCGGAATCAGGACCGGCACCAGGTGCTTGACCCGCTTTACCAGGTTCCCCTGGTGGAAGTTCATCCCCCGGGACCGCTGGGCGTTGGTGATCTTCCCCGCCTCATCCATGATGGTTGGAATGAAGCGCAGGGCAATCGACAGCATCAGCGTAATCTGGTTGACCGGCACCTTTAAGAACTTCAATGGGCGCATGAACCAGTCCAGTCCGTCCGCAATCCGCAGGGTCGGCGTCGTCGAGGTGAGGACCGTCGAGGAGGTGATAATAACCATAAACCGGTAGAAGATGATCAAGGAATTGACCAGCCCGTCATGGGTAATCGACATGATCCCCCAGTGCCAGTAGAGCTTGCCCCCACTGCTGAAGAGCACCTGGAAGACCACCGTAAACACGATCACCCAGGCCAGTGGCCGCAGTCCCTGCCAGTACTGACGGAGGCTGACGTGACTCAGCAGCATCGCCCCCAGCAGGGCTGCCAGTAGCCAGAGACTGGTCCCCCAGCTATTGGCAAAGAACACCAGTACGACGTACCAGACGCACATCAACAGCTTCATCCGGGGGTCCAGCCGGTGGAGGGGCGAATCAATCGGGACATAGCTCCCGAAGACAATCTTATTGTTCACCGTGCTTCCCCCCTAACTTGGCGGCCAGCTGGTCGGCCAGCGCATCAATACTGAGTGCCGGATCAACTTTTACTCCGGCATCCCGCAACTGGTGGGACATTGCTACGGCTGCCGGCACGTTGAGGTGGTTGGCCGCCAAGAAGGCCGGGTCGGCAAAGATCTCCCGTGGCGACGCACTCTTCACCAGGTGCCCCTGGTTCATCACCACCACCTGGTCGGCATAACGGGCCACCTGGTCCATCTGGTGGGTAATCAGCAGGATGGTAGTCCCCGCCGCGTGGAGTTGGGCCACGTTGGTTAGCAGGCGCTCGGTAGCAGCGGCATCGAGGCCCGCAGTCGGCTCGTCCAAGATCAGGATGGCCGGCTTCATGGCCAGGACACCCGCAATGGCCGCCCGCCGCATCTGTCCTCCCGAAAGGGCAAAGGGCGAACGATCCGCAAAAGCAGCCGGCAGGCCTACCAATTTCAGGGCCTCTTGAATCGCCGCCTGGACCCGGTCCGTCGACCAGCCCAGGTTGGTCGGTCCAAAGGCAATATCCTGGCCGACCGTCTCCGCAAAGAGCTGCTGCTCCGGAAACTGAAAGACGTAGCCGACGTGGCGACGAAGCTGGGCCAGGTCCGCCGGTGATGACTGCGCATCGACCGTGACCGTTCCGACCTGAATCTGACCGCTGGTGGGCTTACCTAATCCATCGATCAGCGAAACCAGGGTCGACTTGCCGCTCCCGGTATGACCGACGATGCCGACAAAGCTTCCGGGAGCAATTCGCAGACTTACATCATCCAGGGCGGGACGGGCGTTTTGCGCCGCATAGCTAAAGCTGACGTTTTTTATCACAATTTCTGGCATAACCATTCCACCATCTCTTCTTCTGTGAAGTACCTTTCGGGAACCGCCACTCCCCGGTCGGCCAAAGCCTGGCGCAGAGCCTGACCGGCGGGAATACCGACCCCAATGTGCCGCAGGAGCTCCACATCCTGCAGAACCGTGGCCACCGGGCCCTGCCGGATGATCTTCCCTTGATCCAACACAACCACCCGGTCCGCAATCGTCATCTCGGCAGGGTCATGGGTGATTGAGATGATCGTGTACTGCTGCTGAGTTCGCAACTGCTGGAGCAGACGGAGTACCAATTGCCGCCCGGCCGGATCCAGCATGCTGGTGGCCTCATCTAAAATAATGATCTTAGGCTCTAGGGCCAAGATGCCGGCAATCGCTACCCGTTGTTTCTGCCCCCCGGACAGCATCGCCGGTTCCGCGTCAGCCAGCTGGTCCATATCAACAGCCGCCAGGGCCTGCTGGATCCGGGGACGCATCTCTGCCGGCGGTACCTGGCGATTCTCCAGCCCAAAGGCCACGTCATCGGCCACCGTTGCGCCCACAAACTGGTTATCGGGATTCTGAAAGACAATCCCCACCTGCTGGTGTACCTTGGTCAGGTTTTCCTCAGTCACTGGCAGGCTGCCGACAGTGATTTGCCCCCGCTGCGGTACCAGGAGCCCATCAATCAGGCGCGCCAGGGTACTCTTGCCGCTGCCGTTGTGCCCGATAATTGTTGTCCACTTTCCCTGGGGAAAACTCAGGCTGACATCGTCGAGGATCACCTGGTCCGCATTGGAATATTGAAATCGAATATTTTTCAGTGTGACTGCATCCACTGCGCGTCCTCCTCGCATAGTTAATAGTCTTATTTTAACAGCGAACGCCTAGCATCAAAAGCATTTAAACTAAAAAATCACTTACCACCGGGGTGCGCAGGGTTTCTGCATTCGAGCTAGACTAGGGAATATTCCCACCATCATAACGCTCTATACCACCGATGATAGTGATTCTTTATTACGTATTTAGTTATTGGTCGACAAGATTAGTCAACGAATTCCAAAATAACCATTGGTGCGCCGTCACCACGACGAGGCATCGTCTTCAGAATCCGCGTGTAACCACCTTGACGGTCAGCATACTTTGGAGCAAGTTCTTCAAACAGGTGTTGAAGAGCAGATTGAATCCGAATGTTGTCGCCGTCTTCCTTAACGTCAGCAACGACGTTCCGGATGTAGGCAGCAGCCTTACGCCGGGATGCAAGATCACCATGCTTAGCAAGCGTGATCATCTTATCAGCAGTCTTACGAACTTCCTTAGCCCGTGCTTCGGTAGTGGTAATTTGACCATTAACAATTAAATCAGTAGTTAAATCACGTAATAAAGCTTTACGTTGTGAACTTGTACGTCCTAATTTACGGTAACTCATGAAGTGGTTCCCTCCTTTGCAATTGGTGTTAATTAATTATCTTGGCGAAATGAAACACCGAGATCATTTAACTTAAGCTTAATTTCTTCTAATGACTTCTGTCCTAAATTCCGAACCTTCATCATGTCCGAAACCGTCCGATCAGTCAATTCCTTAACGGTGTTGATGCCGGCACGCTTGAGACAGTTGTATGACCGTACAGAAAGGTCAAGTTCCTCAATCGTCATTTCAAGCATCTTTTCCTTGTGGGTTTCTTCCTTTTCAACCATCACTTGGGTATTTTGTGCTTCCTCGGTGAGATCCACAAACATTGCCAGGTGTTCAGTTAAAATCTTAGCCCCAAGGCTGACCGCTTCGGTTGGTGTTAATGAACCGTCAGTCCAAACATCCAAAGTTAACTTATCGTAGTCGTTGCGTTGACCAACCCGTGCATTTTCGACAGTGTAGTTTACACGTTCAATTGGGGTATAGATGGAGTCAATTGGCAATACACCGATGGCAAGATCTTCCATCCGGGCCTTATTATCATTAGCAGAAAGGTAACCGCGACCTTTATCAGCTGTCATCTTAATGTGTAATTCCGCACCATCAGCAACAGTTGCAATGTGCAGGTCAGGGTTCAAGACGGTAACTTCACTATCACCCTGAATGTCTGCAGCGGTTACTTCGGCAGGTCCCTTGACATCAAGTTCCAGATCCTTTTGATCATCAGAGTTGATCTTCAAGGAAACCTTCTTAAGATTTAAGATAATTTGGGTTACATCTTCAGTAACACCCTTAACGGTGCTGAATTCATGCAAGACCCCATCAATTTGCATACTGGTAATAGCTGCACCCGGAAGTGAAGCCAGCAGTACACGTCTTAATGAATTACCAAGAGTAGTTCCATAACCGCGTTCAAGTGGTTCTACAACAAACTTGCCGTAGTTATCAGTCTCTTCAACTTTGTGAATGTTTGGCTTTTCAAATTCGATCATTCTATCCCTGTACCCCTTTCAAAACGTGGTTCGCATTTGAGACGAAAAGGCAATCGCTGGCAAATACCAACAATGTCAATTAAACACGACGACGCTTTGGAGGACGAGAACCATTATGTGGAACTGGAGTTACGTCACGAATAGCAGTAACTTCCAAACCAGTTGCTTGAAGAGCACGGATAGCAGATTCACGACCAGAACCTGGGCCCTTAACTTCAACTTCAACGGTCTTCATACCGTGTTCCATTGCTTGCTTAGCAGCAGCTTCTGATGCCATTTGTGCAGCGAATGGAGTAGACTTACGACTACCCTTGAAGCCTAAAA
>DWZB01000107.1 GCA_019118405.1 Candidatus Limosilactobacillus gallistercoris | reverse complement strand
GCCACCCCGTGGATCATCTGGGGGATCTACCTGATTATCATTATTTTTCTGACTAAGTTCTTTAACGCCCGGCTACAACTGCGGCGGGACTAAAACAAAAAGAGCGGGACTATGCAATGATTGCGCGGTCCCGTTCTTTTTTCGAGCGTAATTACTTGGGTGGCTGGTCGGTCCAGATATCGTAGCCCATTGAGACCCTCAGAAAATGCTCGGCAATCATATTGCCCGACCACTATCATCCAATTTTTCAAAATTTTGATAACTATCGTTTGATTTAGTTCTAATTTTCGGAAAGTCTGTTATTGCTAAAATCAAGCTCATAATTAGGGTCAAATAACAATACCAAACGTATGGCATCACTGCCACCGGAGAAACCTTAGCCATCGCTGAAGATACCAGTAGCTGCCCGGCGTATGGGATAAATCCTTGAACATTAGTAGCAAACATCGATAAAGCCGTGGCGACGCGCGTCCGTGACAGATTGAACTTCTTACCAATATCAACTGCCAAAGGTCCAACCGTAATGATGGCCACAGTGTTGTTTGTTGTACTCAGACACAGCAAAATAATTAAAAAGCCAATCGATAGCAAGGCACCGTGTTTGCTTTTCGTGTTTTTACTCAATTTATCAATTAGCCATTGAATTCCGCCGAGATAATTCATCAATCCAACAACGCCACCGACAAAAATACAAATTAATGACATATCTTCCATCCCGGCCATGCCCTTTTGCAGATAAGTCATCGAACCGATTAGTGTAAAGTCGCCTTGAAATACGCCGATTAATAAGCAAGAGATAATGCCAATCATTAACACTGACATCACATTCATGCCGACTAAAGACAAAATAATGACTAAGAGGTAAGGAACAATATCCACAGGGTTATATTGGTATGTACCAGTTAGTGCTATATCTTTAACGGGATAAAACGCTAATAGGATGCAGTTGACGATAATCGCTGGAATATCATATAAAAAGTTCAGTAAAAACTTGTTCTTCATCAGCACTTTTTGGCTGTTGACCGCCGCAATTGCTGAAGCAGAAATAAAGGAGTTGTTGTCACCGAACATTGCACCACCAACGATTGCACCTGCGACAACCGCGGGACTTACCCCTGTCTTGGTCGCAATCATCACACCAACGGGCATCAAAGCAGCAATCGTCCCCATGGAGGTCCCCATGGCAAAACTTAAGATGATGGCAATTAAAAAGATCCCGGGCAAGATCAAATTTTGCGGCAGAAAGCTTAAGCACATATTAGTAATTGACGACACAGCGTGCATTTTAGTTGCTACACCTTGAAAAGCCCCTGCCAAGATAAAGATGACGATCATCATGATCAAGCCTTGATCGCCACTGGCTTTGCAAAAGACTGCCACCCGTTCTTCTAAGGTCAATTTCTTTTGACCATTGGGTGCCGGCAAACAAAAACCGACAATGGCCGCAATGATCATCCCTACTAGTAATGGCATTGAGTCAAATTTACCGGAGATGACACCACTTAAAATATACAAAAAGACAAAAACAATTAATGGCAGCAACCCCATGAATGAACTGGGTTGCTTTTGGTCTGGTTGAATCACTTTATAAAACTCCTATTAATTTTTGAAATTTATAATTTATCATAACACATGGCATATTTCTAACTGCTTGGTTAACGGCCGTCTTCAATTACGGCGGGACTAAAACAAAAAGAGCAGGACGACGCAGCGATTGCGCGGTCCTGCTCCTTTTCGAGTTTAATTACTTATTTACGATTATTGTTTTGGCTGGCCGGTCCAGATGCCGTAGCCCATTGAAGCCCCGACGTTTTGACCAGTGATGGCGCTCGCCTGATCGGAAACCAGAAAGTAAGCGACGTTGGCAATCTCTTCCGGTTCGGCAATGCGCTTGAGTGGGCTGCCGTTTCGGTAAGCAGCTTTAACTTCTTCGGAGTTCCCCTGGAACATTGGCGTATTCGTGGCCCCGGGGTTGATGTTATTTACCCGAATTCCGTATTGACCATAGTCGAGGGCCATGGACCGGACCAGGTTAGTGCCGACACCAGTGATAATGATGTTTGACATTGATATTTCCTCCAGTGTTAAAAAATCAGGTTGGTCAATTGCTGACTAACCCCATCAAGTTCATGAGCGAGGAGCCTAATCTGCCGCCGCTTTAAGGCGGCATCGGATCCGGCAACACCGAGGGTCGCCACAAGCTGGCCGTTTTGGCTGTAAACGGGTACGGCCAGACAACGCATGTTGAGCTGGACCTCCTCGTCATTCAGGGCATACCCCTGATTGCGAATGGCTGCCAGGCTGTACAACAGGTCTTGGCGGTCGGTCAGGGAGTTCTTTATCGCCGCGTACCACTTTGTCGTTTGTAAAATGGTGTTGCGGGTCGGTTCATCCATGAACGCCAGCAGGCACTTGCCGAGGGCACTGGCATTCAGCGATTGCTGTTCGCCAAGCAAGGCAAAGTCACTAAGGCGGTCTGCACTAGCGAAAACCTGGGAGATCACCAGGGCACCGTTATACTGCATCTCCAGGAAGGCTGTCAGGTGGCAGGCGTCAAACTAGGGGTTGAACAACTTGCTTGGCCAGCCAGCCCACCGGTTGAAACTGGTGCTCCCGTTGCTGGGTTCGCAGGTAGTAGCGGCCGGCTTGCTTGGTCAGCCACTTGAGCTGGACTAGGGTCGTCAAAAGACGATAAGCCGTGGTCTTGTTGAAACTCAAGTCCGTAGCGATGTCTTTCAGTGCACAGCCCGGGTGCCCGGCTACGTATTCCCGAATCCGGGTGGCCTTTACCAGGGTGGCGGTTAAGCTCTCACTCATCACTTTTCATCCCCTAATCTACTAAACTAGTTTATAAATGCCAAAAGTCATCATTTTGTTTCACTATTTGAAATCTTAACATATAAAGTAGCGCCGCATAAAAGAACCGCGCAGATATCATCGCTGATTCTGCGCGGCCCTTCTATGTCTAAATTATGTCTAAATTGTTAATCGTGCATCTGCCGAGCCTTCAGTGCCCAGAGAATGGAAACGGTGTCGATGACCTCCTGGAGCATGGCGCCGACAAAGGCCGGAATAATCCCGGTCGAGGCAATCAGCATCAGGATGGTACAGATAGCGATCCCGATCAGCACCGCCTGCTTGGCAATCCGGATGGTATCTTCGGAGATGGCGACTGCCTTGGCCACCTTATAGAGGTCGTCCTTTAAGATGACCACTGAGGCGGACTCGCTGGCGGCGGAAGATCCGTGGGCCCCCATGGCGATCCCCACATCAGCGGTTACCAGGGATGGAGCATCATTGACCCCATCCCCGACCATGAAGACGGGGTGGAGGTTAGCGGGGACATTCTTGAGGGCCGCAATCTTGTCCTTAGGCAGGAGGTCAGCCCGAACGTTGGTGATGCCCACCTGACCAGCGACCCGTTCGGCAATTGCCCGCTGGTCCCCGGTGAGCATCATCAGGTTGGTAACCCCGAGCCGTTGCAGGGTGGCCATCGTCTTTTTAGCCTCGGGACGAATGTGGTCGGTGAAGGTGACAGCCCCGTAGTAATCACCATCCAGGCTGACGTAGATCGCGGTAGTTTTCAGCAGGGCCTGATTACTCTGGGGCGCAACGTACTTGAGTTTCCCAACTTTGACCTGGTGCCCATCGATGGTGGCCGCGACTCCTTTCCCGGTTGTTTCAACCAGGTCGGTGACGGGCTGGAGCTTGACGGCCTGCTGGCTGGTGAAGGCCAGGAGGGACCGGGCCAGAATGTGGGACGATTCCTGCTCGGCGCTGGCGGCCAGCTGGAGGAGCCGGTCCCGGTTGTCAGGAACCGCCGACAGAACCTCGTCGACCGTCAGCTGGCCGCTGGTGATGGTCCCTGTCTTGTCGAAGGCCCCAGTCTTAGCGGCGGCCAGCTTCTCCAGGACACTCCCGGTCTTAACGACAATCCCGTTCCGGGAGGCCCGGCTCATTCCGGAGACCATGGCCACCGGGGCCGCCAGGATCAGGGGACATGGGGAAGCCACCACGAGGACCTCGGCAAACCGCCGCGGGTCCTTGGAGATCCACCAGGCGACAAGTGAGATCAAGACGGCGATGATGGTGAAGGGGACCGCATACCGGTCGGCGAGACGGACAAAGTGGGCCGGAGTACTCTCGGCTTCCTTGACCAGCTTGACCAGCTGCTGGTACTGACTATCCTTGGCCAGCTTGGTGACGGTGATGGTAACGGCACTGTCCCCGTTGACCGACCCGGACATGACCTCATCACCGACCCCCTTGTCGACGGGCTTAGATTCACCGGTCAGGGAGGACTCGTTAAACAGACCGGCGCCCTTGGTGATCTTACCGTCGACGGGCACTAATTCACCGGGTTTGACCAGGACGCTTTGCCCGACCTGGACAGTGCCAACTTTGACGTCGTGAGTACCGCTGTCGTCCAGGACGTGGGCCACCTGGGGTGAATTGTCCAGCAGGGCCTTGAGCTCCGTGTTGGCCTTCTTGGCGGCGTAGTCTTCCAGGGCGTCACCCCCGGTCAGCATGACCAGAATGACCATTGCGGCCCAGTACTCACTGACGGCCAGGGTGGCGACCACGGCCATGATCGCCAACAGGTCGACGCCGTATTTACCGGAGCGCAGGGTCTTGATCATTCCGACAAACATCGTCAGGGCGACCGCCGCCCCAACGACGGTCACTAGGATCTGAGCAAGAAGCGGATAGTAGAGGCCGTATTGCAGGAAGACCGCAATGGCAGCAATCACGAGGATCAGGATCAGCTTCTGCTTATTTGATAGACGTTTCATGATAATACCCCTCTCATATTTGTTCTTACCTTAATTATAGAATTATTGGCGAATTTATAACACCGCTTTCAAGAAACTTATTAAAAAGCGCCGCCCGGGACAAATATTTTGCCATGGGGCGGCGTTTCCGTTAGAGTTTAGGTAGGAAAACTGGAAAGGGTGATTAAGGATGAAAATTATCGTAATTTCAGGGAGTGCCCACGCGGACGGGGCCTCCACCTACCTGGCTGACCGCTTTGTTGCCGGGGCCCATGTGGCGGGGCAGCAAGTCGACCGCTACAATGTCGTTGACCATCAGACGAACTTTGTCATGGTGTCGGAAAATGAGGATCCCATTCCCCAGGACGATGACTGTGCCCAACTGCTGACCAAGGTAACCCAGGCCGACCTGGTCGTGCTGGTCACGCCGGTCTACTACTACGCAATGAGTTCGCTGCTCAAGACGGTCGTTGATCGTTTCTACGACATCAATACAACGCTGAAGGGGATGGACAAGCAGATCATGATGCTGGCCACCGCCTATGATCCGGATGAGCACGTCTTTGATTCAATGAAAATTAACTACCGCCAGCTGGCCAACTACCTCGGCTGGCACGATGCCGGCACCGTCTGGGACCACGGCGCCCTGACTCACCCGGCAATTGACCGGTATGGCCAGCAAGCCTATGACCTGGGGGCCCAGCTGAAGGACTAGCGGCGGTTGTTGAAGTAGAAGGCTAGGGCAATCAGCAGGGCCAAGACGATGATTGCCAGGCGCGGGTCGGCCTTGAACAGTTCGTGCATGGCGTGGACCTGGCCGATGCCGAGGGGAAGGTTGAACATAGTGACACATCTCCTTTTTTGATATTAATTATGCTGGTGAACGTGGCGAAGAGCAAGTAAGGCGATCCCGCTACTTAAAATTAGTAATATTTACAATAAAACAGTTGGCATTAGGCGTCAATTCCGGGATAATGATCTTGAGGAAGAATTGCCCTCACGAAGTTGTTGCTACACTACGAAATGGAGGAATCTCAATGACTAAAATTTTTGCATATAGTATTCGTAAGGATGAGGAACCATACTTAAAGGAATGGGCTGCGGCACATCCCGAAGTCACCGTTGACTACACCGCCGACCTGCTGACCCCGGAAACGGCCAAGCAGGCCGCCGGGGCAGACGGCGTGGTTGTCTACCAACAGTTGGACTACACGCCGGAAACGCTACGGGCATTGGCAGATGAGGGCATCACCAAGATGTCGCTACGGAACGTCGGGGTGGACAACATTGATATGGCCACAGCTAAGGAACTGGGCTTTGAAATCACCAACGTGCCGGTCTACTCGCCAAACGCAATTGCCGAACACGCTGCCATTCAGACGGCTCGGATCCTGCGGCAGACCAAGGTCTTGGATCGCAAGATTGAGAGCGGCGACCTGCGCTGGGCACCGACGATTGGGCGCGAGGTTCGTGACCAGACGATTGGGGTTATTGGGACTGGGCATATTGGCCAAGTCTACATGCAGATTATGGAAGGCTTCGGCGCCAAGGTAATTGCCTACGATGTCTTCCATGATCCAAAGCTCGAGGAAGCTGGTTACTACGTCGACTCCCTGGACGACATTTACCAACAGGCCGACGTAATCTCCCTGCACGTGCCTGCCCTGAAGAACACGATCAAGATGATCAACGACGAGAGCATCGCCAAGATGAAGGACGATGCAGTTCTGGTCAATGTCTCCCGGGGCGCCCTGGTGGATACGGACGCCGTGGTGCGGGCCCTGGACAGCGGCAAGCTCTTTGGCTTCGTGATGGATACCTACGAAAACGAAGTAGGCATTTTCAATGCTGACTGGCGGGGTAAGGAATTTCCGGACGCCCGCTTAAAGGACCTGATTGACCGGCCAAACGTTCTGGTAACGCCGCACACCGCCTTCTACACGACGCACGCGGTCCGCAACATGGTTGTGAAGGCCTTTGACAACAATCTGGCCCTGGTGAACGGGGAGACCCCGGATACGCCGGTAAAGGTTGGCTAATCAAATAACTATTAAACTGGGTTTCAGCATGACTGGAGCCCTTTTTTAGATAAAAAATACCCACAGGCATGCTCCCAATAACCATACCTGTGGGTTTTGTTATAAATGAATAATGGCTTAATCTTTTAGATTATTGTTGGGGTTTACCACCTACAAACATCCCGGCAGCAGAAGCTATAATAATTCCAACAAAACTTACAACAGCAATCATGTTACTTAAAGCTGACATCATGGTAAACACCCTTCCTTTTCTAAAAAAACTTATTATCTTTCAACACCATTATTATAGCAAGTTTCTTCCATAACGCTGATAATAATTAGCTAATTTTTTGCTAAGCAAAAATGGAACAGAACTTAGCAAATGCTTAGGAATGATTAATGATTTATCAGGATGTTCTCTTAAGCGTCAATCGAACAATTTTAGCCCGTTTTGGAATGGTGAACAATTTTTGAAAGCGTTCCCGCAAATCTTCACCTTTTCTTAAACATTGTGGTTTTGCCTTAATTAATTATCAATGAATAATAAAAAGGCCGCTTTCTCATCGACCTTTCGGGAGTTTATTAAATTCTAATTGAAGAAGTCACGGGCGATTTGCTTGTATGCTTTGATCGCTGCTAGGTAACTTGGAATCGTTGTGCATTCATCAGTTTGGTGGGCCATGTTCCAGGAATCACAGCCCAGCACCACCACGGGTAGATCCGGTCGGTTGAGCGTGAAGACGCTGGCGTCGGTCGCCCCGTTGATGGTCTTGAGTTCCACGTCGTTTGGGTAGTTCCGCTGTGCGGCATGGAGGGCCAACTGAACGAAGTCGTTGTCCGGCTTGGTGATGACCGGCCCGAAGCTCTGGGTAACCTTTAGTTCCAGCTGGAAGGGGGTCTGGTGGTTGATCTGATCTACCAGGTCCGTCAGCCGCTGGGTGACCTGCTGGTTATTGAAAACCGCGGTCGGCCGGATGTTGCCGAAGAGGTGGGCGAGGTCCGGGATTGTGTTGGCCTGCTTACCACCTTCGATGATGGTGATGCAGTGCTGAACCTTACCCAGGTACTGGTCATCGCCGACGTCGTCAAAGAGTGCGTTTTCCTGCTCGATAAAGTGAAGCAGGCCTGCAATGGCATTGATCCCCTGGTCGGGGTGGGAACTGTGCACTGACTTACCGATACTGGTGATCCGGTAGGTCAGACTGCCGGAGTGGGCAAACACGACGTTCCCGCCGGTCGGCTCCCCGACTACCAGGGCATCGAGATCATCGATGACCCCTTGCTTCTCTAGTCGCCAGGCGCCCGGGGTCCCCGTTTCCTCGCCAGAGGTAGCAAGAAACTTAAGGGTCCCGGCAGGCTGGTAGCCAGCCTCTTTGAGTTCGATCAGGGCAATTGCCTGGGCAGCCAGGCCGCTCTTCATATCGGCGGCACCCCGGCCGTAAATGTGGCCACTGACTACTTCACCGCCGAAGGGATCGTGCTGCCAGCGCTCGGGATTGGGTACGGCTACCGTGTCCTGGTGGCCGGTGAAGCCGAGGACCCGCGGATCGGTGCCGGCCCCGATCTGGGCAATCAGATTAGCGCGACGGTCGCCAAAGGCATCGACGGTGACATCAATGCCGTGGGCCAGAAACAGTTTCTGCAGGTACTCCGCTACCGCAATCTCATTGCCGTTGACGGAGTGGATCTTAATCAGGTCTTGCAGGACCTGGACTTGTTCGTTGGTTTCCATAGTAGCAGCCTCCTTTGTTGGGGGGTAGGTTAGAATGGGCTAACGAGTCTGATGATCAAGCTTCTTAGCGATAAAGTCACCAACCACTTGAATGACCAGGACAAAGAGCAGCACGAGCAGGGTGGCAACCAGGGTCACATCGTTGTTGAAACGGTTGTACCCGTAAGAGATAGCGGTGTTACCAAGACCACCGGCACCGATCGCACCGGCCATGGCGGTCAGACCGACTAGACTGATCAGGGTCACCGTGGAGACCCGGGTCAGTTCGGAACGGGCTTCCCGCAGGTAGACGTCCTTGATGATGTCCCAGTTGGTGGCCCCAATGGCCTCGGCTGCCTCGATCTTTCCGTGGTCGACACTCTCCAAAGCTACTTGAACCTGCCGGGCGTAGAAACCGAACACCCCGAGAGTCAGCGGGACCAGAGCCGCCGTCGTCCCAATCTGGGTCCCAACTAAAAGCTGGGTGAATGGAGCGATGAAGGCCAACAGGATGATGAACGGGATGGCCCGGAAGATTGATACAACTTTATCACAGACGTTGAACCAAAATCTATTCTCAAGGATACCGCCGGGTTCGGTGACCACCAGGGCGACCCCGAAGATGAGGCCAAGGATGCCACCGAAGATTGCCGGCCAGAAGGTCATGTAGATGGTCTGCACGATTGAGGTTCCCCAACCGTTGTCGCCACCCCAGCCGAGTTGAATCACGTTTGGTAAAAGCTTACTCATTCCAAATCCTCCTATCATCAATCTTTGTTACGGTTACGTTGCTTTGCTTAAGGAAGTCGACGGCCTGTTCACGCTGCTTGGCGTCGCCCTTGACGACGATGAACAGGGTCCCGACCGGCTGACCACTGAGGACTTCGACATTCCCATAGAGGATGCTGGCCTCGACGTTGAGGCGCTTGTAGAGTTCGACAATGATCGACTGGGTCACGTTGTTGCTGTTGTAGACCAGTTGGAAGAGCTCCTCGTCGTCTTCAAGGTGGTCCAGGTTGAAGGCCTTGAGGGTATCGACGGCGGCTAGGGAGCCCCCGACGAACTGCCGGGTCAATTCTTCCTTTGGCCGCAGGAAGACGTCCTGGAGGGCACCCTTCTCAATGATCTTGCCGTGCTCCATCACGGCGATCTTGTTGGCCACCCGCTTGACGGCGTCCATCTCGTGGGTGATCAGGACGACGGTTAACCCGATCTTCTGGTTGAGGCTCTTCAAGAGGTCAAGGATCTGGTTGGTATTCTGTGGGTCTAGGGCGGAGGTGGCTTCGTCGGAGATCAGGATCTTCGGGTCGTTAGCCAGGGCCCGGGCGATGGAAACCCGTTGCTGCTCACCACCGGAGAGTTGGACCGGGTAGAATTCAGCCTTGTCCTTGAGGCCTACCAGGTCGAGTAACTCCAGGGCCTTCTTTTCCTGGGCGTCGTCATCGAGGTCACTGTGCTTTAAGGCAAACAGGACGTTTTCGATCACGGAGGTTTCGTTGAGCAGATTGAAGTGTTGGAAGATCATTCCGATGTTACGACGCTTGTTCTGCAGTTCCTTGTTGGAAACCTGTTGACGGTGGTCACTGAAGAAGGTGTCGCCATCGACGGTCACCGTGCCGTCCGTTGGCTTCTGCAAGAGGTTGATTGTCCGCACCAGGGTAGACTTCCCGGCCCCGGAGTAACCGACAATCCCGTAGATGTCACCAGGTTGGATCTGGAGGGAGACGTCTTGGACGGCGTGAACCACCTTCTTACCCTGCTTAAAGGTGACGTTAATGTCTTGTAAGTTAATAATTGGATCTGCCATACAAAGTCCTCCCGTTACTTATTGAAGTTCAGGTCCCAGGCTGGTAATTCAGCGGTTCCGTAGTGCTTCTTGATGAATTGCTTAGTCTTTTCAGTTTGGTAAGCCTTAACCACGTCTTGGTAGGCCTTGTTGTTACGGTTGCTCTTCTTGGCCGCGATGATGTTGACCCATTGCTCGGAATCCTTGTTGATTGGTTCAACGTAGATGGCGGACTTGTAGTTGATCCCGGCGGCTTGCGCGTAGTTGGTGTTGACAACCGCGGCGTCAACATCCTTTAAGGAACGGGCGGTTTGTTCAGCGGCTAATTCCTTGAACTGGATGTGCTTCGGGTTCTTGGCGACTGAGTTTGCACTTGCCAGGGTCGTGCCCTTCTTCAGGGTGATCAGGCCGGCGTTCTTTAGGGCGAACAGGGCCCGGGATTCGTTGGTAGCATCGTTAGGAACAGCTACCGTCGCGTTGTCCGGCAGGTCCTTTAAGCTCTTGTAATTTTGTGAGTAGACCCGGATTGGGGTGATGTAGGTGTCACCGATCGAAACGATGTCGGTGTGGTGGGCCTTATTCCAGCTCCGTAAGAAGAGCTTGTGTTGGAAGGCGTTCAGGTCAATATCACCGTTTTGCAGGGCCTTGTTTGGCTGGTTGTAATCGGTGAAGTCTTTGGTCTTGACCGTAACGTGGTACTTGTCCTTAGCGGTCTTGGTGACTGATTGCCATAACTTGGCTTCGTTCTTATCTCCAGCCATGATCCCAACGGTCACCGTCCGTTGACTTTGCTGACGGGGCTGCACAAAACTGAAGTAACCAGCAATGATAACCAGGATGGCGACAACCACCCAAATAATTGTTCTCTTCTTCTTTCGATTCCGCATAGTAATAACTCCCTTTCATGTTTTCTTACTGAATGAACTAACCAAAGTCGGTGCTGGGGATGAAAAAAAGCACCCGTCCCCTAAATTAAAGGACGAGTGCTTCGCGTTACCACCTTTATTCGTTGAACCGTCACCGGTCCAGCCTCAGCAGGTTACTCTAATAATTAGAATTACCTAGCACGAATAACGTGTGCTAACCCGTTACTGGCTAACAAGTTCGCCAGTACCATTCCAAGCCCATCTTCAACAGCTACACCTGCTCCTTTACACCGTCCAGAAGCTCTCTTGAAGGCTTTACTGCTTACTCTGCTTTTCGATATGTTTAACTTTGATTAATTGATTATGGCTTTATTATAATAACTTTCTCATTCTTGTCAACACTTTTATGGCAAAATTTAATTTAAAAAGATATCTACTATAAAAACAACGGTTATTAAAAAATAGCTGAGCAACCGGAAAGATCACGCTTAATGGGAGCGGACTAAAATTAGTACAAAGAAACCTGGTACTAATGGTTAAAACATGCTATATTAAATTTTGATGAGAGAAACTAACCGAAAGGGGTCTTATATAATGGCACGAAAAGTTGCAGTAATCGGAATGGGGCACGTTGGTTCAACGGTCGCCCACTATATTGTCGCTAATGGCTTTGCGGACGACCTGGTACTGATCGATACCAATGAAGCCAAAGCCAAGGCGGATGCCCTGGATTTCAAGGATGCCATGGCCAACCTGCTGTTCCATACCAACATCACCGTCAATGACTATGGTGCTTTAGCAGACACCGACGTGATTGTTTCGGCGGTGGGGAATATCAAGCTTCAGGACAACCCCAATGCGGATCGTTTTGCCGAGCTGCCGTTTACCCGGAAGGCCGTTGCTGATGTTGCTGCCAAGATCAAGGAGAGTGGCTTTAACGGCAAGATCGTTGTCATTACCAACCCGGTGGACGTGATCACCTCCCTTT
>DWZB01000106.1 GCA_019118405.1 Candidatus Limosilactobacillus gallistercoris | reverse complement strand
TGACAACGCTCCTTCAGCTATCAAGGAAGACGTTAAGGAAGACGAAGCTAACGACATCAAGGAAAAGCTTGAAGCCGCTGGTGCTACTGTTACCCTTAAGTAGTCTTACATTCATTAATACAGAAAAGACCGCTGTTTGGCGGTCTTTTTCTTTTTAAAAATTAGGGTCATGACAGAGGATGGAACCTGTCATGATCCTAATTTATTTTAATCGTTACCAGATTGCTCCGTAACGTTTACTTTCCAAAGTTTAAGCTTAGTTGGCACCGTTGGTGAAGTCGACCACCATCCGGCCAATGATCTTCCCGGCCTTCATCTCGTCAACAATATCGTTGATTTCACTGAGCTTCCGGGTGTGGACGATTGGGTCAATTCCGCCGTCTGCGGCCAGTTGGAAGGCCTCGGCCAGGTCTTGCCGGGTCCCAACCAGTGAACCAACGATCTCAATCCCGTCAAGGACGGTCTTGGAGATCGGGACGTCGATGTTACCCTTTGGCAGGGAAACAGCAACAACCTTGCCACCAGCCTTGACAGAAGCTAGGGCCTGGTCGTAGCAAATCGGGGCAGTAGCCGTTACGATGGCTGCCTGAGCGCCGCCGATCTTGTCTTGGATTTCCTTGGCTGGGTCGGTCTTGGCAGAATTGATGATGATGTCAGCACCGTTTTCCTTGGCGGATTGCAGCTTGTCATCATTGATGTCAACTGCGATGACGTGGGCCTTGAAAACATTCTTAGCCCATTGAACACCGAGGTTCCCCAGGCCACCAGCACCGTAAATGGCGATCCATTGACCAGGACGAATTTCGCTGGTCTTGATGGCCTTGTAGGTGGTGACCCCGGCACAGGTTACTGACGTGGCCTTGATTGGATCAAGGTTTTCTGGAACCTTAACCGCGTAGTTGGCTTCGACGATGCAGTATTCAGCCATCGCACCATCGACGCTGTAGCCGGCGTTCTTAACGTGGCGGCAAAGGGATTCATTACCGCTGACACAGTATTCACAGTGGCCACAGCCGGAGAAGAACCAGGCGATTGAAACCCGGTCGCCGACTTTGACACTGGTAACCCCGGGAGCAACCTTGACAACCCGGCCGATTCCTTCGTGACCGGTGATCCGGCCCGGAACCTTACCGAAGTCGCCAGCCGCAACGTGGAGGTCAGTGTGGCAGAGACCACAGTACTCCATCTTGACCAGGGATTCACCGGCCTTGAGATCACGCAGCTCAACGTCCTTAACGTCAAAGTAACCATCACAATTGTCACGTACTACAGCAGCTTTCATTGCAAAGCATCTCCTTGAGGCGATCAAGAATGTTTGAATTTGTTGAAAGAGTGAAAAATTAAATGATCACCTCGGTTTTTACTTTAGCCCGATCCGCCCCCAAATGCAAGCGCTTTCTTAAACTTAATAATCTTTTTTGCTAAAAAGTAAAACGGCTTCCCAACTACCAGCAGCAGTTTGGGGAGCCGTTTTGGATTATTGATTCTAACTTAGGCAGCCTTGTGGTGAATGTTGTGAGCACTGTGGGTGTTCGTTAAGTTCCGGTAGCCGAAGTAGAACTGAAGAGCAGCGACAGCGATGTTGACCCAATTCATGGTGATGAACCAGCCGTCAATTCCGCTGGCGTCGTGGGTAACACCGTAGTATACCCAGAATTCAATTACAATTGCACAAACATTAATCCAAGTGAAGGTCTTTTGTAACGTTTGATCATCGAACTTGAACCACCTCCATACCACAATGATGACAAACCAAATGGCTAAAACCCAAAATACAAAGTTAAACATAAGACACCCCCTCCTTAGAGTTTACATTGTGACAACGGATCAATGATCTTCCTCATCGATCACCCTTATTGTAGGTCAGTATCGGGCCGTCATTAAGCATTGTGTATTGATAAATGGCCAGTTAATGGACATGCTGGGGTAATTAGTTAGTGAATGGGAATATGAAGATAACCGTTCCTTTTTGGCACATAAGATGGAGACTGTTCACGCAACTAAAGTGGTTGTTTTCCTAAATGCAATTAAGTATAATACTATATACAATATAATATAAGACGAAGGAGGAGGCTAAAATGAAAATTCAGATCACCGCGGACCTGCTGGACGGGATCGTGCTGGCCATTCTCAAGCAGGATGACTATTACGGCTATGCACTGACCCAGCGCGTTCAGGAGGTCATCACGGTCTCAGAGTCAACGATGTACCCGGTACTGCGCCGGCTGAAGCGGGATGGCTTTGTGACCACCTACGACCAGCCCTACCAGGGACGCAATCGCCGCTACTATCAGATTACTGCTGACGGGGAAGCCCACCTGGAGCGGGTGCGGAAGCTCTGGAATGACTATAAAAACAGCCTCGATCAGCTATTCAATCCAACGGGGGAGGAAAATGAAAAATGAATGAGCGTGAAAAGTACATCAGTGACCTGGCCAGTTACCTTAGCCCACTGACGGCTACGGAACGCCAGGATGCACTGGAATTTTATGACGAGTTTATTGCCGATGGGGGACTGGACAGCCGGCAGGCCATTGAGAAGCGTCTCGGGACACCGCGGCAATTGAGCCGGAAGATCTTGGCGGACTACTCGATCAAGGCCAACGACCAGTCGAAGAAGGCGGGCCGCCCGGCTAGTCCTCATTCCAGCTGGCGGGTTTTCTGGTGGGTGTTGGTCGCCATCATCACCTCGCCGCTGACCTTTGGCATTGGCCTGGTGGCGGTGGTCACCCTGATTGCCCTGGCAGCCTGCCTGTTTGGGGTGATTATTGGGGCCCTGGCCCTGGTAGCCTCACTGGCAGTGGCTGCCATTGCCGCTTTGTATGTGGGCATTGGTCTTATCGCCACGGAACCGCTGACTGGTCTCTTCTACGGCGGGATTGGATTAAGTGCCATCGGGGGCTTCATGGTCTGCCTGCCGCTATTGTACTGGCTAGTGCGCCTGTTGGCTCAGGCAATTGCCAACTTTGCTAAGTTTGTTTACCGGAAGATCCAGTCCAGAAGGGAGGAAGCCTGATGATGAAACGGATGTTTAAGATCGGCTGGCTGGTCTTAGTGGTCGGCCTAGTTGCCCTCATGGTCGGTTACCTGAATCATGGTGACCGGGACGTTGATTTTCACAACGGGCGGCCGCAGGTTCAGCGCCAGGCCAGCTGGCGGCTGACCAACCGTCGCTTTGATAAGGTTAACCTGGACGTGACGACCGCCAATGTGCGGATCAAGCGCGGGGCCGCCTTTCGGGTGAGCTACCATGGCTTGACCAAGAATAAGCCGCTTGTGGTGAAGAAGGGGCAGACTCTGGTAATCAAGCAGTCGACTAGCAGCGGCGGCTTCTTCTTCAATGTCAACGGCTTTGATGACCAGCTGACGATTACGCTGCCTCGCGATGCCCAGATCACCGGGGGCACGATCAAGCTGGGCAGCGGCGATCTCGATGTTGACGGGGTCGACCTGACTAATACTAAAATTGATGTGGCCAGCGGGGACGTTGACCTGACTAACCTAGTCCTTAATGGGGGCCAGGCCGAACTGAATTCGGGTGACTTCACGGCCCACCAGCTGCGGGTCAACGGCTACTACCGGGTCAACAATGATTCTGGTGATAACGAGGTCCATGCCGCTGGCATCGATGGCTACCGGCTGCAGACCACCAGTGGCGACAATGCTGTCAATGGTCGTGACCGGGACCAGGACACGGTTGAAGATAATATGACCGCTAATAATACCCTGGAGCTGATCACCCAGTCCGGTGATAACGAATTTGATAACTAATAAAAGCAGGTGCCTAGCGGGGTACCTGCTTTTATTAGTTATCGATCTTTTACGTTCTCAGTATTTTTAACAGTAGTGGGCGAACTCTGCTGTTTCAGGGTTTCAGCAATCTCCTTGAGGTACTGTACCTCGGCACTCGGCACCTCTTCCGGTGCTTCTTCCTTCTTGCTCCGGAAGTGGTTGACCCCCTTGACCAGGAGGAAGACAACAAAGGCGATGATCAGGAAGTTGATCACGGCGTTCAGGAACGAGCCGACCTTGAACTGGGCCGCGCCGACGGTAAAGACGATGTTGGAGAGGTCGATCTTCCCGATGAAGAGCCCTATCAGGGGGTTGATTAGGTAGGCGACCAGGTCCTTGACGATGGTGGTGAATGCGGACCCGACGATGATCCCGACGGCCATGTCCATCACGTTGCCGCGGGCGATAAATTCTTTGAACTCTTTGAGCATATAAGCCTCCTTCATTGATGTTTACCTTAATTTTATCAGATCCGGGGAAGCAAAATGGCGGGGGAAGACGGACTTAAGAAATTCTTAAGATAACTAAAAGCGCCGCCCGACAACTGCCAGGCGGCGTTCTTATAATCAAATTGAATTGTCATTACTTGTCTTCAACACCGGTACCGTCGTAGCAGCGTTCAAGGAGTTCCTTGAGTTGGCTGACCAGTGGTTCAACCGGGTTGGTAGTAGTACATTGATCTTCGTAAGCCAGGACGGCGAGTTCGTCAACAACCTTGTCGAATTGTTCACGGGTAACCCCGTTGTCCTTCAAGCTTAACTTAACACCACATTCATGAGCCACTTCGATGTACTTCTTAGCGTAGGCTTCAGCCAGCTCTTCGTCTGAGTTCCCCTGCAGGCCGATGAACCGTGCCAGGTCGGCGTAGTCCTTGGTTGCGTGGTAAGTCTCGTAGTGTGGCCAGAGGGCAAGCTTTTGCGGCCGCTTAGCGTTGAAGCGGATTACCTGGGGCATTGCGATGGCGATCAGCAGACCGTGAGGAAGACCGAACGCACCACCCATCTTGTGGGCCAGTGAGTGGGTGATTCCCAGGAAGGCTTGACCGAATGCCATTCCGGCCATCGTGGAGAAATCGTGCATCTTCCGCCGGGCGAGCTTGTCACCACGGACAGACTTTGGCAGGTATTCCATCGCACCCTTGACGGTCTGCAGTGACCAACCACGGGTGTAGTCAGTTGCCATTACGGAAACGTATGATTCAGTGGCGTGGCAGATAACGTCCAGACCAGTGTAAGCCGTGGTCTTGGCTGGGACCGTTTCAACGAATTGGGAGTCCACGATCGCAATGTTTGGTGTCAGGGCGTAGTCGGCCAGTGGGTACTTAACGTGGGTCTTGGAGTCGGTGATAACGGCGAATGGCGTTACTTCAGAACCAGTCCCAGAAGTGGTTGGGATCCCGATCATTTGGGCCTTAACCGGCTTCTTGATCTGGTAAGCACGCTTCCGGATATCGAGGTACTTCTGCATGACACCGTACCAGGAGGTCTCTGGGTGCTCGTAGAACATCCACATTGCCTTGGCAGCGTCCATTGGTGAACCACCACCGAGGGCGATGATAGTGTCCGGCTTGAAGTCGTTCATCATTGCAACACCCTTTTCAACGGTGTTCGTTGATGGATCTTCTTCAACGTCATCGAATACCAGGTAAGCAGTCCGGTTTTGACGAAGCCGCAGTTGGTCGATTACCCGTTGAACGTAACCCCGCTTGCTCATCCCTGGGCCGGTAACGATGAAGGCCCGTTCAATGTTTGGGATATCCCGCAATTCTTTTAGTGAGTTCCGTTGAAAGTATACTTTTGGGGGGATCTTGACCCATTGACGGTTCTCCCGCCGCTTAGCGATTACCTTGATGTTCAAGAGATCCCAGTCGGTAACATTATGGGAAACAGAGTTACCACCGTAGGAACCAGTCCCCAGGGTCAGGGAAGGCGTCATGTTGTTGTAGATGTTACCAATCCCACCGATACCGGATGGGGAGTTAACAATGATCCGTGATGCCCGCATCTCCAGACCGTACTTGGTAACCAGGTCGTCATCCAAGGTGTGGATGGCAGCCGTGTGACCTTCACCACCGTAGTGCAGCAGTTGACGGCAGATGTCAAAGGCGTTTTCACGGGAGCTTGCCCGGTACATCGTCAGCACTGGTGAAAGCTTTTCAGCAGAAAGCGGGTACTTGTCACCGACACCGTCGTATTCAGCGATCAGAACTTTGGTGTTGGCTGGGACGTTCTTCAGACCACACATCTCAGCGATGGCGTTAGCAGAACGACCGGCGATTGGTCCCCGGACCTGGTGACGTTCAGGGTCAATGAAGCCGTCAGTGAAGGTCTTGATTTCGTTTGGCTTGATGAAGTAGCAGTTCCACTTCTTGAATTCTTCCTTAACTTGGTCGTAGATTTCATCGTCAACTACGACGGAGTTTTCGGAAGCACAGATCATCCCGTTATCGAAGGTCTTGGAAAGCACGATGTCGTAGATGGAACGGGCAATGTTAGCAGACTTTTCGATGTAAGCCGGACCGTTACCAGGACCAACCCCTAATGCTGGGTTACCAGAACTGTAGGCAGCCTTAACCATGGCGGGACCACCAGTTGCCAGAATAGTGGCGGTGTTCGGGTTTTGGATCAGGGCCGTCGTTGCTTCGATGCTGCATTGTGGGATCCATTGAATCATGTTCTTTGGTGCCCCAGCTTTTTCAGCGGCTTCCTGCAGGATCTTAGCAGTCTTGATGGAAGATTGCAGTGCTTGCGGGTGGAAGGAGAAGATGATCGTGTTCCGCGTCTTAGCAGAGATGATGGACTTGAAGATCGTGGTGGATGTTGGGTTAGTAACCGGAACGATCCCGGCGATGACCCCCAGCGGGTCCGCGATGGTGACGGTTTGGTCCTCATCGTTGTCTTCGATGATGCCGACCGTCTTGTCGTGGCGGATGTTGTTCCAGATGTATTCACTGGCGTAGATGTTCTTGATTGCCTTATCTTCGGCAACCCCACGGCCAGTTTCCTTAGCGGCGTCAACGGCTAAGTCCATGTGGTGTTCTTCAGCAGCCAGGGCCATTGCTTGACAGATCTTATCAACTTGTTCTTGTGAATAGTATCTTAATTTCTCAAAGGCAGCCAAGCTCTTTTTCATCAGGTCATCGACCATGGCTTGAGCTTGCTGCTGCTTGGTTTCTTTAGATTCAGTAGTTTGTTTCTTTTGATTAGCCATAACAAATTGCTCCTTTGATTTTTAATAAGTTTGTTATGTTTTGAACATGATTAATAGTAATATATGCCCAGGAAGAAATCAAGTACTTTGTGACGACTTGAACAATGGTTATGCTGGTGAATTCGCTTACATCATTATCCCGTAAAGGCGCGGCCAATTAATAAAAACATTGGTATAATTTTTGCGGCCGCAGATTGTATAAAATTTGGTTCATTCATTGCTTGAGTTAAGCTTCACATAAGCGAATAAAAAAAAGCCCCGCCAGCTTGGCAATCAGCTGGCGGGGCTCGTCTAATTATTCACGTGAGTTCTTATCTTTACCGGCGTTAGGGTCTTTGATGTTGTAGTCATCGTCACTCATCGCTTCCACCTCACCAAGGCGGTAGCCATTACCGACCTGGCTGAAGAAGTCGTGGTTAGAGGTCGAGGTTGAAATCCCGTTCATGACCACCGGGTTAACATCAGCCGCAGTGTCGGGGAAGAGCGGTTCCTGACCGAGGTTCATCAGGGCCTTGTTGGCGTTGTAACGGATGAAGGTCAAAACGTCGTTGGTCCAGCCAACCTGGTCGTAGAGGAGGTGGGTGTAGTCCTCCTCGTTGCTGTAGAGGTCATAGAGGAAGTTGTACATCCAGTCCTTCATATCCTGTTGCTGCTTCTCGGTCCGGTCATGCATCCCTACCTGGAACTTGTAGCCAATGTAGGTACCGTGGACGGATTCGTCACGGAGGATCAGCTTGATGATTTCAGCCACGTTATTCAGCTTATTGTGCCCCAGGTAGTAGAGTGGGGTGTAGAAGCCGGAGTAGAAGAGGAAGGTTTCCAAGAAGACGTTGGCGACCTTCTTCTTCAATGGGTCTTCTTCAGGGTCAAGGTACATGTTGGCGATCCGTGTCGCCTTGTTTTGCAGGTACTCCTCAGAGTCTGACCACTTGAAGATTTCCTCAATCTCGTCAGGGGTGTTCAGAGTGGAGAAAATGGTGGAGTAACTCTTAGCGTGGACCGATTCCATGAATTGGATGTTGTTCAAGACGGCGGTCTCATGCTGGGTCTTGACATCTTGCTTCAAGGCGGTCATGCCGGCCTCGGATTGAACGGTGTCCAGGAGGGTTAAGCCCCCGAAGACATGACTGACGGTCCAACGGTGATCATCGTCGAGTTCCCGCCAGTCGTCAAGGTCGTTGGAAACAGGAATCCGGGTGTCCAACCAGAATTGCTCGGTCAGCTTTTCCCAGGTTGCCTTGTCGATCATGTCGGAAACCTCGTTCCAATTGATCGCCTTGTAACTCTCTAGCGGCTTAAATTTTTCTTCAAGCTTCATTATATGTATGGGACTCCTTTATCGTAATTCAACAAGTATCGTACTAGCGTTCTTAAGTTTAACAAGTGCCCGGTAGCAAATCAAATGACACAGCTTTCGCACTGGTTGGCACCAATCTCGTCGTTGTCATCGGTAAAGGTCCGGATGTAGTAGATCGACTTGATTCCCTTCTTGTAGGCGTAGTGCCGCAGGAGGTTGAGGTCCCGGGTCGTCATCTTGTTAGTCCGGCCGGCCTTCCAGTCGTAGAGACCATCTGGGATGGTGGACCGCATGAAGAGGGTCAGGGACATGGATTGGTCAACGTGCTGCTGGGCGGCAGCGTACGTGTCGATGACCTTGCGCATGTCCATGTCGTAGGCGGACTTGTAGTACGGCATGGTGTCGTTGGACAGGTACGGTGCCGGGTAGTAGATCTTCCCAATCATCTTTTCCTGCCGTTCCTCGATCCGGTTGACGATGGGGGTTAGGCTGGCCGTCGAGTCGTTGATGTAGGCCGTCGAACCGTTCGGAGCCACGGCTAGGCGGTAGGCGTTGTAGAGGCCGTCTTTCATGACTTGATCGCGGAGCTTCTTCCAGTCATCCGGACCAGGGAGGAAGATCCCGTTAAAGAGGTCCCTGACGACATCGGATTGCGGCCGCCAGTCCTTGTTGACGTACTTATCGAAGTAGGAACCGTCGGCGTAGGCACTCTTGTCGAAATCATGAAAGGACTCGCCCCGCTCCTTGGCGATTTCGTTGGAGGTGACCAAAGACCAGTAGTTCAGCAGCATGAAGTAGACCCCGGTAAATTCGATGGCCACCGGACTGCCGTATTGAATGTGGTTCTTGGCCAGGTAGCCGTGCAATCCCATGGCCCCCAGACCGATGGAATGGGTGAGGTCGTTACCGTGCTTAATGGTTGGAACGGTGTCGATCTGCTCAACGTCGCTGATCCGGGTCAAGCCGCGGACCATGGCCCGGACAGACCTGCCAAAGTCGGGGCTGTCCATCATGTTGGCGATGTTGGTCGAACCGAGGTTACAGCTGATGTCCTGACCCAGCTTGGTGTAAGTCTGGTCATCGTTGACCCGGGATGGCACCTGCACCTGGGCGATTTCGGAGCAGAGGTTGCTCATGACGATCTTACCGTCAATCGGGTTGGCGCGGTTGACCGTGTCGATGTTGATGATGTATGGGTAGCCGGATTCCTGCTGGAGCTTGCTGATCTCATCTTCCAGGTCACGGGCGTTGAGCTTCTTCTTGTGGATCTCGTCGTTGGCGACCATGTTGTCGTATTCCTTCGTGATGTCCACGTAGGAGAACGGCACGCCATAGACACGTTCAACGTCGTAGGGACTGAAGAGGTACATATCCTTGTTGGCTTCGACCAGCTCATAGAACTTGTCCGGAACGGTGACCCCTAGGGAGAGGGTCTTTAGGCGAATCTTTTCGTCGGCGTTTTCCTTCTTGGCCCCCAGGAATTCGATGATGTCGGGGTGGAAGACGCTCAGGTAGACCACGCCGGCCCCTTGCCGCTGGCCTAATTGGTTAGAATAGGAGAAGCTGTCTTCGAGGAGCTTCATGACCGGGACAACCCCGCTGGCAGCCCCCTTGATCTTCTTGATTGGGGACCCGGCTTCCCGGAGGTTGGAGAGGTTAATGCCGACCCCGCCGCCAATCTTGGAGAGCTGAAGAGCGGAGTTAATCGTCCGGCCGATGGTGTTCATGTCATCAGTCGTCTGGATGGCAAAGCAGGAGATGAACTCGCCCCGGCGCTTACGGCCCACGTTCAAAAAGGTTGGTGTTGCGGGCTGGTAGCGCTGGTGAATGATCTCATCAGCCAGGTCCATGGCCAGGTCCTGGTCGCCGTCAGCCAGGTAGAGGGCGTTCATGGCGACCCGGTCAATGTAGTTCTCCAGGTAGTATTCCTTGTCGTTGGTCCGCAGGGCATATTGGGCGTAGAACTTGTAGGCGGCCATGAAAGAGTGGAAGTGGAAGTTTTGCGCCTTGAGGTAGTCGTACATTTTCTCAATAAACTTCAGGCTATACTTATCCATGAAGCCGCGTTCGATGTAGTCGTGATCCTCCAGCCAGGTGAAC
Organism: Candidatus Limosilactobacillus gallistercoris; assembly: GCA_019118405.1. GTDB lineage: Bacteria > Bacillota > Bacilli > Lactobacillales > Lactobacillaceae > Limosilactobacillus > Limosilactobacillus galli. The sequence continues at coordinate 551 of DWZB01000106.1, read as the reverse complement.
CGCTCCTTTAATGAAGAAAAACGCTTAGTGTTGGGCTTAACGTTGTGCTCGATGAAGTCTGTCAGGGCTTCTTTATCCTTATCGAGTTGAATCTGCCCGTTGCGGGGGATGTTCACCTCATTGTTAAGATCGAAGTAACGAACTTTTGTCAGGTCAATGTCAGATAATGCCATGTTGGTGTGCTCGCTTTCTAATTGCTGTTGGTGACAATAAATAAGCCAGGAAGAAGGGGGCGAATCGCGCTTTTCTGCCTGGCTGGTTAGTAGCTTTCAACGACTATGCTAATTGTTGAAGACGGTCTGGACGGAAGCCGGAAAATGCGTTACCGTTAGGAAGCTTCACAACCGGAGTGGCCATGAAACCCTCGGCCTTCAGCTTAGCGACGTATTCGGGCTGTTCGTCAATGTTGTATTCAACAAAGTCAATCTTGTGTTGCGTTAAGAACTTCTTGGTCATCTTGCATTGGATGCAATTATGCTTAGAAAAGACGGTTACCATGATAATCTCCCCTTACTAAAGTTATCGTTTGCTGATGCTTTCTAGTATAGCGG
>DWZB01000105.1 GCA_019118405.1 Candidatus Limosilactobacillus gallistercoris | reverse complement strand
GGATGCGTTTGGGAACCAGGCGGTGTTCCTGCATGGTAGTCAGGATCTCAGTTAAGCGGTCCGGCCGGTGGACCAGGTAGCCATGACCATTCATCTTCAGCAGGCCGCTCATCTGTTCCGCCACCGTTTCCAGGTTGGTGGCAATCTCGTGCCGGGCAATGGCCAGGTAGCGGTTCGGGTTCTTTTGGCTCTGTGCCGTCACTGGAAAGTACGGCGGGTTGCACAGTACCACGTCAGCCGAATCCTTGGGCACCGCCGTGAAGACATCGGCAATATCCATGTTGAGGACCCGGTAGCGATCGGTTAACCCATTTAATTCAACGCTCCGCTTGGCCATGTCGGCAATCCGGGGTTGCAATTCGACCTCAGTAAAGGTCCCACCGAGTTTTTTGTGCAGAAACAGCCCGATTGCCCCGTTCCCCGCACAGAGATCAACGGTGCACAGCTTATGCCGGTGGTTGGGCCGGACAAAATCTGCCAGAAGAACCGCATCTAGGGAAAAGGCAAAACAGCTGGGGCTTTGGATAATCTGCACATCCTGACTGTACAGCTGGTCAATGCGTTCATCATCTTTTAATAGGGAAGTTGGTTCCATCATCATATTCCTTTCGTGATTCGCCCCTTGCATCTGCTGCCATTTTTCGTCATACTTAGGGGCTAGAGAGTAAAAATTTATTTGAAGATTGGAAGAACAATCATGCTTTACAATTTTTTAGTAAGAATCGTGAACCCCTTGCTCAACCTAATCAACGGTCGAACAAAGGTCTATAATCGTGAAAACCTGCCGGATGGCAACTACATCATCGTGGCACCCCACCGGACGTGGATGGACCCGGTCTTAATCGCCCTGGTGGTCTGGCCTAAGAAATTCAGCTTCATGGCCAAGAAGGAACTCTTTAAGAACCCGATCGCGGGAAAGTTTCTGCGCGCCTTGAACGCCTTCCCGGTTGACCGTAAGCACCCGGGACCATCAGCCGTTAAGACGCCGGTAAATATTCTGCGTAAGACCGACCTTTCAACGATCATCTTTCCATCGGGGTCGCGCTACTCAGCCAAGCTCAAGGGTGGTGCGGTGGTAATCGCCAAGCTGGCCAACGTGCCGCTGGTTCCGGTCGTCTACCAGGGGCCATTAAAGTTTGGCCAGCTTTTCACTCGGCGTCCGCGGCACATTGCCTTTGGAAAGCCGATTTACATTGACCGTAAAGAACGGTTGACCGATGAAAATCAGGCTAAAATTGAAAACCAGATGCAAGCGGCCTTCGATGCCCTAGACAAGCAGATCGACCCGAACTACCACTACGTCATGCCACCAAAGCCGGCGGACGATGACTTCTAAAGTAATAAAAAAGGATGCGGTGACGCATCCTTTTTTATTATTTGCGGTTTGCTTTCCGCGCTTGGGCCTTCATGGTTTGCATCATCTGGTGAAGCTTTCGGCTGGAAGGCTTTTGCCCCATCTGGAGCATCATTGTCCGCAGCATTTCTTCTGAAATCGGTGGATTATTACGAAGGTAATTTTCCATGTACTTACGGGCGCCGAAGAAACCGACAACCAGGCCTACTAATAATGCGATAACGGCCCATAAAATTGTCATACCCACGACTAATTCCTCCTTTGGTTAGTTACCTTTCCATCTTACACGAAAGAAAGGATCTTGAAAAGAGAAAATCAACGCTTAGTCGTCACGCAGGCCCTTTTTACGTTGAATATTACGAACCTTCTCCGGTGTTACTTCCTTGCCGTCCTTATCAAAGATCCGCATCATCTCAATGTTGCTCCGCATTGCTTCACGAAAGTTCTTGATGTATTCCCGACGCAAGCGTTCACGTTCCCGGGTTTCCGCCTCCGTCAGTCCTTCCTTCTTGTTCTTGTGGGCCAATTCGTTGATCCGCTTCAACAGCTTATCTTGTTCTTCTGATTCAGCCATGAATCTCTTCCCTCCAATCGATCTAACACCTTTATCGGCTTGATTTTACCGAATTTAATGTCCAATTGCAAACTTTTCCGTTAACATAAAATCACTAGCGAACGTACGTTTGAAATATTACTATTACTATGATATCCTTGACATAATAATAATGATAATGAGGTGTTATTATGCCACGATCCGCTAAAAACAAACAGATGGCGGTCCTATCTTATATTCATAAGCAGGTTGACGTGCACGGCTATCCGCCGACCGTTCGGGAAATCTGCAGTGCTGTGGGTCTCTCATCCACCTCGACCGTCCACGGTCATATTACCCGCCTGATCGAGCAGGGCTTTTTGCGTAAGGACTCTGCTAAGCCTCGGGCCCTTGAGATCACACCAAAGGGGCTTGACCTGCTCGGAGTCAAGCCGATGCAGACCAAGATCCCAATGCTGGGGGTCGTTACCGCCGGGCAACCGATTCTCGCTGTTCAGGATGCCACCGACTTCTTCCCAATCCCACCATCGATCCAAGACAACAATGACTTATTCATGTTGAAGATTCGCGGAACCAGTATGATCAAGGCCGGGATTCTGAATGGTGACGACGTGATTGTCCGCAAGCAGTCAACCGCCCGCAACGGTGACATTGTCATCGCCATGAACGACGACAATGAGGCTACCTGTAAACGGTTCTTCAAAGAGAAGACCCGTTTCCGCCTGCAGCCGGAGAATGACACAATGGACCCCATTTTCCTTCAAAACGTTAAAATCCTCGGTAAGGTGATTGGCCTTTTCCGTGACCATATCTTTTAAAAGCAAAAATGGCTGACGAATTTCGTCAGCCATTTTTATTTTACCGTCGTTGGTAGATCCGCTGGTGGTCCTTTTGACCAGCCAGGACAAATGGTGCATCATCATTCTGCAAGTCAAACTGGACGTCAGCCGTCTGCATCCCCAATTGACTGTTGAACAGCTGCTCATACTCGTCAATTGAAACCTGGTGCCGATCGGCCAGATCCTCCTTAACATCGCTGAGGTTTTCGGCAAACGCTGGTTGAACAATCCCGCTGTAGAACTCGCCCTCGGCCCCGGAGCCATATGAGAAGAGTCCCAAGCGGTCACCCGGCTTAACTTGCCCGTTTTGCAAAAGCGACATCAAGCCCAGGTACAGCGAGCCGGTATAAAGGTTACCGACCTGCCGGCAGTAAACCTGACTGGCTGTCAGCTGGTCACGGAGGCGATTGGCCACCGCATCATCACGATCCTGGAGGACGCCCTCTAGTCCCTTCTTGCCCATTTTGGTAAATGGCAGGTGGAAGGCGATCCCGGCGAAATCATCCAGTCGGCGCCCGGTCCGTTGAAGGTAGCGGGTCAGGGTGTTCTTAAAGAAGTCAACGTAGACCCCGGTCGAGTACTTCCCATCCACAATGGCCTCCGTAGCGTAGAGGGGACGCCAGAAGTCCATGAGGTCGCGACTGTAGGAGACACTCGTCGGTTCAATTGCCAGAACGTGCGGATCAGCACTGATTAGCATGGCAACCGCTCCAGCCCCCTGGGTTACTTCACCGGGAGTATTGAGTCCGTAGCGAGCAATGTCGGCCGCAATTACTAAGACCGTCTCTTGGGAGTTCAGGGCAACCAGCCCACGGGCAAACTGGATTGCGGCAGTACCGGAATAGCAGGCCTCCTTGAGTTCTACCGCCCGGATGTAGTCATCGAGTCCCAAGAGGTGTTTGATGTAGATGGCGCTGGCCTTGGAATTATCGATTCCGGATTCGGTCGCCACAATGATCGTCGACAGGCGCCGGGTGACGTCTGGCGTCAATAGTTTTTTGGCCGCCCGCGCCCCGAGCGTCACAATATCCTGGGTTGGCGGAACTACTGCCTGGCGGTCTTGACCGATCCCGATCGTGTACTTGTTGGGGTCCACTCCTCGCTTTTCAGCCAGTTCCGTCAGTTCAATATACTGGTCGGTCGTTGCAAAAGCCATTTTGTCAATTCCAATCTTCATCTTATTCAACCTCAATTCTTTTTCATCTGATCCATCGTCTCATTCAGCAATTCATCAACCGTGTTATTACCCTGGTTAACCGCATGGCCCTTGGTCCAGCTGAAGCGCAGGCGGGAAAATTGCGGCAGCAGGCGAAGCACCGTTTCCCACAGCTCCTGATTGGCAACGGGACTGCCACTGGCGGTCACCCAGCCGCGGCGCCGCCAGCCATAGAGCCACCCCTTCATAATCGGGTCTAGAACATAATGCGAGTCCAGGGTCGCCAGGATTGTTTCGTCATTCAAGTGGTGGGCAAGCAGGTATTCCAATGCCTTGACCAGGGCCGTGACTTCCATTTTGTTGTTAGTCGCCCCAAATTCGCCGTCAGTCCTGGTAATGCGCTGCTGGTGGTACTCAATCAGGTACGCCCAAGCCGCCTTATCGTCGCTTTTGACGTGCTGTCCCAGCTTATTGCCGTGGTTACGCGAGCCGCCATCCGTATATAGCCAAATAGCCGGGCTGTCGAAAGCTGCATCATCTGCGGCCAAAGAAAGGCTCAATTGCTGCGGCTTGGCGGGAGTGTCTGCCCCCTTTAGCCAGGCTAGTGCGGTACTCCGGCTGGGGAAGCCCTTGTAGACCGCTCCAGCATAGCCGCTGACCTGTCGCTGGCATTCCGGCCAGGAGGTATAGATTCCTGGCTGGTAGCCCTTCTTCACTGCATAGAATTTCTTCGCCACTAGCTGTTCCTCCAAATAAAAAGGCCGCTCATCCTCAACTGGTGTTGATAATGGACAACCACTGATTTCATACTAATTATCTTACCACACTTCGTCTCAACAGGGGTGGTTTGCGAATTGGCAAGTCTATAATCATATAGAGAAATAGAGGCTCTTTGTCAATCGGTAAGGATGAAGAGATTTTTGAGAACTAGACTAAGCCACTTTGGCTTTTGGTCTAGTTCTCTTTTTTGATAATTCACGAATCATGAGATTAGAAGTCTTCAACGAAACCAGAATT
>DWZB01000104.1 GCA_019118405.1 Candidatus Limosilactobacillus gallistercoris | reverse complement strand
CTGTTAATCAGGTTGTCGTCAGTTCGAGTCTGACTGCCGGAGCTACTAAGGCGGCTGGTGAGTTTTTCATCAGCCGTTTTTTATTGAGTGGGGGATTTTAATGGATATCTTGTATCTGACATTATGTGTGGTCTTCATGGTGATCGGGATTCAGTTTACCCGCGGCAAGTGGTTACGGCTCTTGGTCGGCCATGGGAAACAGAGCCAGGAGGAACTCAAGAAACCGGGGTTGATTATTGCCCCTGGTCTGATCGGCCTAGGCTTGAGCATGTTCTTCCTGGGGTTCTTCGACAGTCGATCTTGGGATAATATTGGAAATGCCATCTTTGTGTTATCAGTGGCTTACTTAGTCGGAACAGTAATTCTGGCCTATATTAGGTTCGGCCGTGGAAAATAAGCAGTCATCGTTAGGCGGGACTGCTTTTCTTTTTAAATAAATTAGGGTGTATGCTTAATTAAGTTAATATGTGTAGAAGGCGACCTGAAATTTTTTAAGTAAAATGAAACGTTTTCCCACTTTTCTCTCATCAAAACTTTATTTTGTAATTGACTATTCAGGGCGGGAGGACTAAAATAATTACATTGTTATAAGAAAGTTAGACTTTTCTAATATTCGGAATGAGTATTCCACAATGATTAATCTGACTGTAATTATAAATGGAGGAATCAAATCTTTATGAGCAAACAAAAAGATATTGATACCGCATTCTTCGGGCAACCGCGTGGTCTCTCGACCCTGTTCTTCACTGAAATGTGGGAACGGTTCAGTTACTACGGAATGCGGGCAATTCTGTTATTCTACATGTACTATGCCGTCACTAAGGGCGGCCTGGGGATGGGCGAAACCACTGCCGCCTCGATCATGTCGATCTACGGTTCCCTAGTTTACCTGTCCGGGGTTGTTGGTGGTTGGTTGTCTGACCGGGTCTGGGGCCCACGGCGGACTGTCTTCATCGGTGGTGTCCTAATCATGTTCGGGCACATCGCCTTGTCACTGCCGTTCGGGGTTAGCGCCCTTTATGTTTCGATTGCATTGATCGTTGCCGGGACCGGGCTCTTGAAGCCAAACGTTTCCGAAATGGTCGGGGGCCTGTACTCTGAGAATGACCGGCGCCGGGATTCCGGTTTCAGTATGTTCGTCTTCGGAATCAACTTAGGGGCCGCGGTTGCCCCATGGGCGGTTCCGTGGGCTGCTAACGGCTTCGGGATGAACCTCTTCCATGGTGAGATGAACTTCCATGCCGGGTTCTCCCTGGCTGCTATCGGGATGTTCTTCGGCCTGGTCCAGTACGTCATCGGCGGGCGGAAATACCTGTCAAAGGATAGCCTGTACCCAGACGATCCGATTGACAAGGAAAGCCTTCGTCCAGTCATGATCTGGACTCTGGTTGGGATCGTTGTCCTGGCCGTTGTGCTGGGCCTGCTGGCCGCTGTTGGTCAATTGAACATCACCAACGTCATCACGATTATCACGATTATCGCGATTGCCTTGCCAGTTTACTACTTCATTATGATGCTGAACTCCAAGAAGGTAACGAAGGAAGAACACTCCCGGGTGCTTGCTTACATCCCATTGTTCATCGCCGCTGTTATCTTCTGGGCAATTGAAGAATCTGGTTCAGTTGTTCTGGCCCTCTTCGCCGAACAGCGGACAATTCTTCACATTGGTAGCTGGCACTTTGCTGCGGCCAACTTCCAGACTTTGAATCCCCTGTTCATCATGATCCTGACGCCAGTGTTCGTTTCCCTGTGGGACCACTGGAAGAGCCAACCAAGTGCCCCTGGTAAGTTTGCTGCCGGGCTGGTCTTCGCCGGTCTGTCATACGCCTTCATGGCATTGCCAGCACTGATTCACGGTACCACCGCCGGACGGGTTTCCCCATTCTGGCTGGTCGGTTCCTGGTTCATCGTTGAAATCGGTGAAATGCTGATCTCGCCAATCGGTCTGTCAGTTACGACGCGGTTGGCACCAAAGGCCTTCAAGTCCCAGATGATGAGTATGTGGTTCCTGGCCGATGCCGCTGCCCAAGCGGTTAACGCCCAGATCGTTAAATTCTACTCATCCGCAACGGAAGTTCCTTACTTCCTGACGATCGGGATTGTAAGTATCGTTTTCGGGGTCATCTTGATGTTCTTCGTCAAGCGGATCCACCGTCTCATGGGTGGCGTTGACTAAGCATTACAATTAAACTTGATTACTACTAAAAGCCTGCCGGCAAGTGTCCGGTGGGCTTTTTTAATGGGGAAGGGGACGCAATTAAAAAATTACAATTAGGGCTTGCATTTGCTTGTGGAATTCGGTATTATAATAAACGTTGATTAGTTGTGCTTGCACAGTTGATCGATGAACCCTTTTGGGGGAGTAGCGAAGTCTGGTTAAACGCGACGGTCTGTAAAACCGTTCCTTCGGGTTCGGTGGTTCGAATCCACTCTCCCCCATTTATTATTGGGCTATAGCCAAGCGGTAAGGCAACGGTTTTTGGTACCGTCATGCGCTGGTTCGAATCCAGCTAGCCCAACTGATTAAAGATGATGGTTGATTGACCATCGTCTTTTTTTGTTTTAAAGTTTAATTTTCAATGAATGTATTGAAATGAAACAAATAGCTCAAAGTGTGTTTGAATGGGTCCCCTTGTAAAGAATTAAATTATTTACCATGCTGTCCAAAAACGGCCGGCCTTGGCAGGACCGGCCGAGGACATGAGAGGGAAGGATTTTGTTATTTTGAAGAAATTGGTTCATAATCACGTATTTGCGTTGATTGCATGGATTGTGATCACGGTGGTTGCCATCGTTGCCCTGCCCAACGTCAACCAGTTGACCCGTGAACACTCTGCAATCAACTTGCCAAAGAGTGACCAGAGCCAAGTTGCCAGTGCGTTGCAAAACGATCACTGGGGGCATCACCAGAACAACACCTACCAGGTGGTGGCGGTGTTCAATAATGGCGACCGGGCAATGACAAAGAAGGACAAGCAAAATGTCCAGAAAACCATTGACCACTTAGAAAAGCACAGTGGTAAGTATGGGATCAAGGCAGTTACGGGGCCGAATGACAATGCGGCAACGCGTAAGCAACTGATTTCCAAGGACAAGACCACGGAGATTGCCCAGCTGAACGTCAGCAAGGACCATGGGACTCTGCGGTACATCAACCGCCAGCTGTCCAGCGCGGCTAAGACCAATGGCGTTAAGACCTACATCACCGGGGCCGATATCCTAAACGATGACTTCTTTGGGGCGGTTCAAGAGGGGATCAAGAAAACTGAGACCATCTCCGTCATCTTCATCTTCGTTGTCTTACTCCTGGTCTTCCGTTCACCGATCACGCCATTGATCTCCCTGCTGAACGTCGGGATTGCCTTCATCACTTCATTCAGTATTGTGACGAACCTGGTGAAGCACGCTAACTTTCCGTTTTCCAACTTCACCCAGGTCTTCATGGTGATCGTCCTCTTTGGAATTGGGACGGACTACAACATCCTGATGTATAACCGGTTCAAGGAGAACCTCGGTCAGGGGATGGACAAGTGGGAAGCCGCCCGGGAAGCCCAGCACAATGCCGGCCGGACAATCCTGTATTCCGGTTCCTCAATTCTGATCGGTTTTACTTCCCTGGCCCTGGCCAAGTTCTCGGTTTACCAATCTGCCGTTGGGGTGGCCGTGGGGGTAGCGGTCCTGCTCGTTCTGCTGTTGACCCTGAACCCATTCTTCATGGACACGCTCGGTAAGAAGATGTTCTGGCCGGACAAGAAGTTCACGGGTGAGTCCACTAGCAAACTGTGGAACAAGATGGCCCAGAGCTCGGTTCTGCACCCAATCATCACCCTGGTAGTCGTCTTTGCCATTCTGTTGCCAGTCGGTCTTTCTTATCATAATCACCTGAATTATGATGATGCGGATGAAATCAGCAACACTGTTCCTTCTAAGAAGGGGCTGCTGGTCGTTGAAGACCACTTCTCCAAGGGGACGGCAGAACCGACGACCGTCTACATCAAGTCTAAGCACCGTTTCGATAACGAGCAGGACTTGATGCTGATCGACCGGGTTACCAACCAGTTGAAGAAGAGCAACGGGGTCAAGACGGTAGCCTCCGTTACCCAGCCGGCCGGTTCCAAGGTTGATGAACTCTACGTCAACAACCAATTGAAGCAGATCACCGGTCAGCTCGGCACGGCCCAGTCCAGCATCTCCCAGCTTTCATCAGGAATGCAGAACCAGGCCAGTGCTGCGGCGGCTCAGGCAGCAATGTCCGGGGCCAGTCCAGCCCAGCTGCAGGCCCAACAACAGAGCGGCATGCAGATGATGCAGGGGGTCAGCCGGATGAGTGACGGCCTCACCCAGGGCGGTGATTACCTGACCGGCCTGCAGAACTCGACAGCGGCCAAGGACTTCTACATTCCGAACAACCAATTGCACAACCGTGAGTTCCAAGCAGCCATTGACAATTACCTGTCTGCTGATAAGAAGATGGCTAAGATCACGATTGTCCTGGCTCTGATCCTGATCACTCGGTCACTCCTCCAGCCAGTCTACATTTTGGGAACGCTGGTTTCTGCCTACATGGCAGCTTTGTCGCTGACCCACCTGATGACGCGGGCATTTCTCGGCCGGCCAATGCTGACCTGGAACACGCCGTTCTTCAGTTTCATCATGCTGCTGGCCCTTGGGGTTGACTACAGTATCTTCCTCGTCATGCGTTACCGGAACATTGACCAGACCAAGTACCTGCCGACCGAGCGGATTGTCCGGGCGGCTAAGGAAATCGGGACCGTGGTGATTTCCGCGGCCATTATCCTGAGCGGTACCTTTGCGGCTTTGATCCCATCCGGTATTCCAACCCTGATCGAGGTAGCGATGACCGTTATCTGTGGGCTGATTATTCTCGTGATCGTCATTCCGCTGGTTGTTCCATCCACGATTCACCTGACTTACCCAATCAAGTCATCATTCCGTGACGATGAGGGTAACCGGAAGAAACAACTTGACTAATTAAAATAAGCAGGTTCCTGAGATGTGCTATCATATCTTAGGAACTTTTGTTTTTATAGAAAGGAAATCAATCATGCCAAAACAGGGACAATTTGCCAAGTCAGCCCGGCTCAAACAGCTCAATAACTTTAAGGTGCGCAGTCGCCAGCGGGGAAAGACCATTTCCGCGGACCAGTTGCCGGATTTCCTCCTTGTCCGGTTCAACCTGACGGCCAAGAAACGGATCCCGCATGCTGCCCAGGAGACCGCCCAGCGTTTTTTGATCGAAGTATTCGACCAGCTGGTTGCCGCCCAGGGGGACCTGGCCAGCCTGGTGCCGGATCTCTTGGATGACATCAGCCACCGGGCCCCGTGGCAATTCTACATGCAGCTGCTGCCGCAGTGGGACCTCCTGCAGGACTTCCTGAAGAAGGAACTGCCGGCAGTGCCGCTAGCTCAGCGGTGCTACGTGACCACGACAGTGACGACGGCTGACCTGACGAAGGCAGTGGCCAAATTGCTGGCTAAGAAGGCGGCAGTGATCACCTTCCTGAAGCGGCCCAACGTTCCGGCGGCTATGCAGCAACAGACGGCTCAGCTACTGTACGGCAGTATCTACCACGACGGGACGATTGACTGGGCGAAGGTGCGGGCGCTGCTGTCGCCGTTCCCGTTTACGATTGATTCGCAATTGGACGAGGGGACTCAACAGTGGCTGCGGGCACTTAGCCAACTGTAAATTCCTGCATGAAATTCAAGATGACCTTTGGTATAATTGATTCGTTACCAAAGAAATATCAGGGTGCTATGGTGGAGCAAATCACCGTTAGCACCCTTTTTATCTGTAATTTTTGTAAGGAGGGGTTGCTTTGCAGCAAACAAAAACAAAACATATCTATGCCGCCCTGGGGGCCCTGGCGCTGATTACCTTTATCGGGATCCTGAATGAGACTTCGATGAACGTTACCTATCCGGAGTTAGCGAGTCTGTTCCACGTCTCGCTGGATGTCGTTCAGTGGATCACCACCGGGTATTTGCTGATGGTGACGATCACAATGGGGACGACAGCCTACCTATTGCGCCAGTTCACGGCGCGGCGGCTGCACCTGGTGGCTGTCACCGCCTTTATTGTCGGTGACGTCCTGAGCGCCATGGCGGTTAACTTCCCGATGCTTTTGATCGGGCGCTTGATCCAGTCCGTGGCCACGGGCTTGGCGACTCCGATCCTCTTCCACCTGATCTTCACGGAGATCCCGCGGGAGAAGCTGGGCGCGATGACTGGTTTTGCGGGGATGGTGATCTCATTTGCCCCGGCGCTTGGACCAACCTATGGGGGCTTTATCTCCGAGGCTTTCTCCTGGCGGATGATCTTCTGGCTGCTCCTGCCGCTGGCCCTGATCAGCCTGGTGGTCGGCCAGCTCTATATCCGCAACCGGCCGCTTGGCAATGACCAATCCTTCAGCTATGGGAGTCTGATTACCCTGGCGCTATCTCTGTTTGCGGTTGTCTATGCCTGTTCGACCATCGGGAAGAGCGGCTTCGGCCTGCTCTTCTGGGGCCTGCTGGTAGCGGCAGTAATCTGCTTCGGCCTCTTCATCTACATCAACAACCATGGTCACTCCCAGCTGTTTGACTTGACGGTCTTCAAGGTAAAGCCCCTGCGGCTGTCGACTTTGACCTACTTTAGCCTGCAGTTCATCAACATTGGGATTTCCCTGGTAATTCCTCTGTATGCCCAGTATGTCCTCCATACATCGGCGACGGTGGCCGGGCTGATCCTCCTGCCGGGTTCGGTTCTCGGCGCATTCTTGGCCCCGCTGGCCGGTCGCCTGGCAGATGAACAGGGCTTTAGACGGCCGGTGACCTTTGGGGGAACCCTCCTCCTGGTCGGGACAGCGTGCTTCGCCGTCTTTCAACATCAATTGACGGCCTGGTGGATGATGCTCTTCTTCGTGATCCTGCGGGCGGGATTCAACTTTGCCTTTGGGAACACGATCTCTAACGCTTCCGTCCTGGTAGAACAGCGCAATAGTTCTGATGTCAACTCGATTTTCAACATGGTTCAGCAGTTTGCCGGCTCGCTGGGGACGGGGCTGCTGGCCTCGGTGATCGCATTGACCCAGCAGCATAGTACCGGCTCGCTGGCCCAGCGGACCTTCGTTGGTGGTCGGATTGACTACCTTCTGCTGACGGCCCCGGCGGTGGTGGTTGTGATCGCGATCGTGACTAATTATCGTTGGCAGCGCCAGCTTTCTAAGACCAGTAAATGATTGGGACTTTATTGGCGCCGAAGTATGGTAAAATAGGGGTTCGTAATAAGCAGTGCTGAATTTTAAGGAGTGAGCAAGGATGAGCGAACAACCATTTGTTCCGCTGATTTTAGGAAGCGATTTTAACGCCTATGGAATGGCGCGGTCGATGTATGAAAAGTACGGGGTGAAGTCCCACCTGTACGCACGGCACGAGTTGGCCCCAACCCGGTATTCCAAGATTGTGGACCTGCACTTTAACGAGAACCTGCAGGCCCCGGACATGTTTACCAAAGTCCTGATCGATGCTACCAAACAATACATTGCCCAGGGCAAGAAGGTTGTCCTGATCAGCTGCGGGGATGACTACACGGAGCTGGTCAGCAAGCATCGCAAGGAACTTTCCAAGTACATGGCCTGCCCATATGCCGATTACGATGAAGTCGCTAAGCTGACCAATAAGGAAGAATTTTACCAGGTCTGCGAACAGTACGGCTTGCCATACCCGAAGACGGACATTCTGACCCCGGAGACGGACTACAAGCATTACCAGTCTCCGTTTGATTTCCCAATTGCCCTGAAGGCAGCGGACGCGGTTGAATGGCACAAGGGAAACTTTGAAGGCTACGAGAAGGCCTACATCATCAACGATACCAAGCGCCTTCAAGAAGTACTGGAAATCATCTATGAGCACAGTCCATACAAGGGCGACCTGATCCTTCAGGAATTCATCCCTGGTGACGACAGCAACATGCGGACGATCAACTGCTACGTTGACCGTAACCACGAGGTCAAATTGATGAGTCTCGGCCACCCATTGCTGGAAGATTGTAATCCGGCCAACGTCGGTAATTATGTTGCCATCATGCCGGCCTATGACGAGCAGATCTACCAGAACATCAAGAAGTTCTTAGAGAGCGTGAAGTTTACCGGTTTTGTCAACTTCGACCTGAAGTACGACCGCCGCGATGGCCAGTTCAAGGTCTTTGATCTTAACCCGCGGCAAGGGCGCTCCAGCTTCTTTGTCTCACTGAATGACCACCAGCTGGCAACGTTCCCGGTTGAGGACTACATCTTCGACAGCCTCAAGGACCAGGAGACGATTTATGCCAACAAGGACCCGAAGAAGTACCAACTCTGGCTCGGGGTCGGGAAGAAGACCTTTCTCGAATATGCCAAGGATAACGAAATCAAGCACCAGGCGGAACAGCTGATCAAAGAGGGCCGCTACGGGACGACCTTCCACTACGACAAGGACATGAACCTGATGCGATGGCTGATGGAGAAGCGGATCAACCACAACTACCAGAAGAACTTTGAGAAGTACTTCGTTGAAAAAAAGTAAGCCAGCCTTAAAACATTAAAATCAGTGGCCTGTGACGGTAGAGATTATCGTCACGGGCCGCATTTATTTCAAATGTGGGAACCCGATATGAACAATATCGGTTATGTGTCGGTAAAAGCGGCGATTCGATTGAATTAGCTTATCATCAATGTGATAATGTGACTGAATCATAAAGAAAGTACAAAAGAGATAATTAATGATGGATACAATCATTCACTTCATGGTGAATAATCAGGTCTTTACCCTATTTATCTGTATGGCCCTGGGCTTTGCGATCGGTAACTACAAGATCGGCGGCAAGTTCAACATCGGGGCGACCGTGGGGAGCCTGATTGTCACCCTAATTGTCGGCCAGATCGGGGCCTTCCCGCGTAACGAGATGCTGGGAACAATCTTCTTCGGGGCCTTCATGTTCTCCGTCGGCTACCGGATCGGACCCCAGCTGCTGGTCAGCTTGCGCCTGTTCGGGGTGCGGATTGTCATCGCCAGTCTCTTCTGGATGGTGACCGTCTTCCTGGTCGGCTGGGGACTCTTTGCTGCCTGCCATATCGGACCGGGGATCGCGGCCGGGGTTATCTCCGGTTCGCTGACCCAGTCGGCGACGGTCGCCAGTTCCCTGCAGACGATTGGGTCATTGCCGGTCAGTCACGCGGTCAAAGCTACTTATGAGGCCCAATTGCCGGTTGCCTACGCCTTGACCTACGTCTTTGGGACCCTGGGAGTCATCATCTTCCTGAGGGACCTGGCCCCTAAGATGATGGGCATCAGCATTGAAAAGCAGGGGCCGGCGATGGCGCGCAAGTACCACTTCCACGCTAAGAACCCTAACCCCACTTGGCGGCGGACCTACAAGGTGGCTGCCGACTCACCGCTGGTGGGCAAGACCATTGCCGATTTCAACAAGTGGACTAACTACCGGATCATCGCCCTGGCGGTTTTTCGCGGCCATGAGATGACGGACCACCTTGAATACAAAATTCGCCCGGGCGATTTGGTGACCGTGATCGGCTATGCGGTTCATTTCGACCGTCTTCACCAGGTCCCAGGGATCAAGGAGGTCCTGACGCCGACCAATGCGCCGAAGGAACGGAAATTCGTCCTCGGCAAGAAGTTCAAGCCGGTTCAACTGGCCATCTTGCGGCAGCACGGCGTCTTCATCAACATTCAGGACCCGATTACGGGGAACGAGCAGCTGATCAACCAGCTTCGTCCTGGCAATGTCATCTCTTTGACCGGTAATACCTCGCGGACGGCCCACATCCTGCACCAGCTCGGACGCTGGGCTACTACCGACCAGGCCATCAACTACGTCCTGTTCTCTCTAGGAATTGGTGGGGCTTCCCTTTTAGGGATTATCGGCTTAAAATTAAATGGTATTCCCTTGCAGCTTGGGAACGGAACCGCGGCCCTGATCATGGGGCTGGTTCTCAGCTCCTGGATCGATCGGCACCGCGACTACAAGTCGATTCCAACGACCGTGACGAACTTCCTGCAGAGCCTCGGCCTGACCCTTTTTGTTGGTACGGTTGGTCTGCAATCCGCCCAGGCTTTCACCGGGGCGATCAAGAGCCTCGGCTTCGGTGTTCTGGTTGTTGGGGCCGTGGTTTCGATTGCACCGCACCTGCTGACGTTATTGTTCGGCCGGTATGTTCTGCGGATGGAACCCCTGGCCCTGCTGGGGGCGCTGACCGGATCCGGGACCATTGCCGCAGCGATGAGCGAGATCTCACAGAAGGCGGGGCCCGAGGGTGGCGCCTACTATGCGGCTGCCTTTACGCCAGCCTTCGTTGTTGGTAATATCGGAATCACACTACTAGGACCAATCTTTGTGGCCTTGCTGTCATAATGGTTGGATAA
>DWZB01000103.1 GCA_019118405.1 Candidatus Limosilactobacillus gallistercoris | reverse complement strand
TGCCGCTTGATTAGGTGGGTACCGACGACAGTCTTGCATGGATCGTTATCAGGATTTTGTAGTCGTTTGATCATCATGTCGACCGCCGAATGGGCCATCTCGTCAGTGGCAACGTGAACCGCGGACATGCTTGGGTAGACGTACTTAACCAGAGCAGTATCGTTGAAGCTGATCATCGCCAGACGGTTGGGAATACTGATTTTAGCCTCCTGGACCGCCTTGAGCGCACCGACCGCCATCGGATCATTAGCAATAAAGATCCCGTGCGGCAACCGGTCACCGAGGTCCGCAATCGCCTTCTTCATCACCTGATAGCCGGACATCGAGGTGTAGTTGCCGGCAAAGATGAATTCAGGGTGATAGAGGCCCCGTTGACGCAGGTCGCTCTCAAAATAGAAGCGCCGCAAATCTGGGACGGTTTCGTTGTCCGTCGTGGTCTCGGTTCCCGCCAGCATACCAATGTCGTTGATTCCCTCATTGCAGAACTCACTGATCACTGACCGAACAGCGTTCTCGAAGTCTGGGACCAGGCAGTCATAACCGGCGGCCAGACTGTCGTAGTCCACGAAGACGATGTTCGGCGTTACCAGGCGAAACTTCTCGACCTGACTATCACTGAACTTCCCGATGGCGATAATTCCCGTGACGTCCTGGGGAATATCCTCCATGTTGTTCTGGTAGATTGGCACGGTCTGCAGGCCCCGCTGCTGAGCGGAACGCTCGATTTCCATGCGAATTGCCATGTAGTAGAGGTCATCCAGTTCCTGGGTCAGCGAATACCATTGGACAACTGCGATCTTCTGGGTGCGGTTGCTCTGGGAACGCTTGTGCTTGGTGTAGTTGAAACGTTCTGCCGTATCCAGTACCCGTTGCCGCGTCTTTTCGTTTACGGAAAGGGTCGCATCGTTATTAAGAATTCGCGAAACGGTAGCAATCGAAACCCCCGCTTTGTTTGCAATGTCGCGCAGTGTTACTGCCATTCTTAACATTCGCCCCTTTCGTAAAAATTAACAGAAATTATTTTACCAGCTTTTACTATAATTTTTCAATGAATCTGGACCAACCGGCCTGACCGGCAGCATCGTCCTTGAAGACCCCGGCGTTTTCGAGGACGTTGGCAAAGACGTTGGCCAGTTCTTGCTCCATGACCTCGTCAACGTTGTCCGGGGTGATGGTCATTTTGGCCTGGATCTCCTTAGCCCATGGCAGGTGGCTGTCAGCGATCTGATTGTCCTGACCAAGCCAGAACTTCTTGACCTCAGCCAGTTCACTCTTTAACCGGGCCGGCAGGATTGCCCGTCCCATGACTTCGATCAGACCAATGTTTTCCTTCTTGATGTGCCACAGCTTTTCGTGTGGGTGGAAGATTCCCAGCGGGTACTTGTCGCTGGTGTTGTTGTCCCGCAATACCAGGTCGAGAACGAACTTTTCACCGTCCCGGTGCATAATTGGGGTTACGGTGTGGTGGCGGGTGTCGCCGTCAAAGGCCTTGATATCGAGGCTTTCGTCACTGTAGTGGTCCCAAACATCAATGATGTGGGTCCCGAGGTCGATCAGCTGGGTCGTGTCCGCACTGGTCAGACGAATATCGCTCATTGGCCAGTTAACGATCCCGGCCTCAACCTCCGGGTAGTCCTTGAACTCCAGCGGCTGCTTGATGGCAGCCTTCATCATTGGGAAGCTGTGACGACCACCCTGATAGTGTTCGTGGGCCAGCATTGACCCGCCGACGATTGGCAGGTCGGCGTTGCTGCCGACAAAGTAAGCCGGCAGCTGCTTTTCGATTTCAACCAGGTTGATCAGGGTCTGGCGGTTGATCTTCATCGGCTCGTGCTTGCTATCGAGGAAGATGCAGTGCTCGTTGAAGTAAGCGTATGGTGAGTACTGGAAGCCCCACTTGTGTCCACCGATCATCATCCGAATGATCCGGTGGTTACTCCGCGCTGCCTGACCGAGCCGGCCCTTGTAGCCTTCGTTCTCCATGCACAGGGCACATTGCGGGTACTTTTTCTTGGTATCGTGAGCAGCTGCAGCGATGGCCTTTGGATCTTTCTCCGGCTTGGAAAGGTTAATGGTGATTTCCAGGTTGCCGTACTTGGTTGGCTTGTCAAAGACCACGTTCTTCTTGATAGCAGCGACCTTGACATAGTCGTTGCTCGTACACAGGTTGTAGAACCAGTTGGTGGCCGTATCTGGCGACTGCTGGTACTTCTCCCAGAATTCGTGGTTAACAACGGACGGACGCGGCGTCATCAGGTCATAGAGCTGATCGTTTAAGATTTCCCGTTCGGTCTGACCGTCTTCGATCTTGCCACGCTTAACTGCCAGATCAACTAGCTGGCTGACCAACGGCTCGTTATCCTTGGCTTCAACATCTTCGTCTCCAGCAAAGCCGCGAATCTTGTTTAAGACATAGATCCGGTCAAGCGGTTCATAAGCGCCACTAGCGATCACCTTATCGGCATATTGTTCCATTAACTTCATTATCTCGTTCCCCCACTAAAAACACTATTCAAACAATAATTAAAGCTTGTGTGGCCCATCAACAACTTCGGCATCGTAGAAGCTGGCATCGTAACCGATCTTGTCACGGTAAACCTTGCCGACATTCTTCTTGAAGTTGTCCGCTTCGGACTTCTTGACGATGGCGATTGCAGAGCCGGCGAAACCACCGCCAACCATCCGGGCGCCAAGGCAACCAGGTTGTTCCCAAGCAGTTTCAGCTAAGGTATCCAGTTCCTTACCAGTAACCTCGTAGTCATACTTCAGGGAAACGTGGGAGGCATTGATCAGGCGACCCAGTTCTTCCAGGTCCCCCTTCTCCATGGCATCGATGGCCTTCTTGGTCCGTTCGTTTTCGCTAACTGCGTGCTGGGCCCGCCGGATCAGGGTGTCATCGTTGATCAGGTAAGTGTATTGGTCGAAGGTGTCGAGGTCAATCTCACCCAGCTTGTTAATGTTGAGCTTCTTGCTCAGGCGCTTAACGGCCTCTTCACATTCCTGAACCCGTTCGTTGTACTTGGAACCGGCCAAGGAGTGGGTCTTGTTGGTGCTCATGATGACGATCTCGTAGTCGCCGAGTTCCAGTGGCAGGTACCGGTATTCCAGGGTGTTGCAGTCGAGGTAGATGGCGTTGTCCTTCTTCCCCATGCCGACCGCAAACTGGTCCATGATCCCGGAGTTAAGACCTACGAAGTAGTTTTCGGTCTTTTGGCCCAGCTTAACCAGTTCGATCTCGTCGATGTCGAGGTTGAATTCTTCCTTGAGGATGTTCCCCATCAGCATTTCAATTGAAGCAGATGAAGACAGGCCGGACCCGTATGGCAGGTAACCGTGAATGTAGAAGTTAAACCCGTGGTCAATCTTGTAGCCGCGCTGCTTCAGGTATACCAGCATCCCCTTGAAGTAGTTAACCCACTTCTCATCTTTAGCGGTCTGCGGCTGGTCATCATTAATATCAAAGGTGATGATCTTGCTGTTTTCTTCCTTAGCGGAATTAGCTGAGTAAATTTCTACCTTCGTGTCTTCCCGTGGGCCATAGACCCCGTAGGTACCAATACTGATGGCACATGGGAAAACGTGCCCACCGTTGTAGTCGGTGTGTTCACCGATCACATTGATCCGACCAGGGGAGAAGAAGACGTCCTTGCCATTTTCGTTGAAGACCTTTTTGTATTCATCTAAGAATTGTTGCTTATCCATCACAATAACCTCCATACTTCAATCCATCATGTTGCGAAAAAACTGTAGTAAACTTTTACTAAATCTAATTTAGTCTGCTTTACCCAATTTGTCAATAAGCGCTTTCATATTTGTCTAATAAAGTTTGCAAGCGCTTCCCGGCAGTGGTGGGAAACACTGTCGGTAAATTTTTCGCGGCGGCCATGCTAAACTAAGATTAACTTGAAGGAGGAGTTCCCATGCGTACCTATTTTCCACCACAACTATTGAACCCCGCTCAGCAAACCGGGCGCTGGGCAGTCAGAGATATTGACGACGACCAGGTCCTCTATACCACCAACCTGGGCAGCTACCTGCGCTGCCGGGTCACAGGCAGTCATCAGCTCATCTTAACTGTTGCCAACCATCATTCTGACCTTGGCCCCGGCCAGGTCTACGCGCTCCGGGTCGACGGCAACCTCTGGCGGCGTTTCCCCGCTCGGCAGGAAAAAATTACGGTGCCCCTCACGCCGGCACCGCACATCATCGAAATAATGGCGGCCGGAAATACCGACCTGGATGAAGTCTGGACTGGCAAACAGGGATTTGCCATCCGTTCCCTGGCCGTGGACGATGCCGGAATACTAACGGCGGCCCCCACCCGGCTAGTGATCGACTTCATCGGCGACTCGATTACGGCCGGCTGCTGGGTCGCCGGGCGCCATGCCGCAGCGGACTATCGCCCCGAGAGCAATTACGCCGCCACCTGCGCCGACCTGGTCAATACCGACAGTGTCCGAATTGCCTACTCGGCTGGCGGAGTCCTTCGCCCGGCTACTGGCGGTGTGCCAGTGGCCAGCAAGTTTCTTCGCTGGATCGACCGCGATACTCCGTGGACGCCCAACCATCCCCAACTGGTGGTCGTCAACCTCGGGGTGAATGACCGCCGCTATCCGGTAAACCAATTTGTTACCGCCTATGATCGCTTCATCCGGCAGGTCACCACTACCTTCCCAGCCGCCCCGATCGTCTTGATGATCCCCTTCAGCCAACACTTCAAGAACGAGATTACCACCATCGGTCATCGTCACCAGCTGCGGGTGATCGACACTGCCAACTGGTGCCCGTCTTACACTGACGGTCTTCATCCCAATCAGGCGGGAGCCACTATTGCGGGACAGCACCTAGCGCGCGTAATTGCTCCCTACTTAGGCAAAAAGGTATAAAATAGGTATTAACCACTAAAATCACAAGGGAGGATTCCTATGCCAAATCGACTGCTCGATATTAACAGTGGCCATAACTTTCGCGACCTTGGCGGCTACCAAACCGCGGATGGCCGCACCATTAAATGGCGTCAATTACTGCGGACCGGATCATTAGCTACCCTAAGCAATGACGACCTGACGACCCTGGCCCAGATCCCCGTCACCCAAGACATTGACCTGCGTGGTCAGGCCGAAGTTCGGCAAATGCCAGACCGGGTCCCGCAAACTGCCGCTTACTACCACTTGCCTGTATTTGACGAGGACGAAACAGACGCCTCACACAGCAACGAGGAAATTGCCAAGTGGATGCAGGAAGAAGGCAACGGCTACCGGCGCATGCTGAGGGTTTATTCCCGGATGGCCACCATTCCGAGTGCCAAACGCGCCTTTCGTCAGCTATTCGCCCGCTTGCTTGCTAACCAAAATGGGGCAACTCTCTTTCACTGCACCGCTGGTAAGGACCGGACCGGGATGGCTGCTTTCCTGATCCTCAGCGCCCTGGGTGTTCCACGTGAAACGATCCTCGACGACTATTTACTGACTAACCAGGTGACGGAAGACTTTCGGGAGGGCTGGCTGGCCCAGATGAGAAAGGAGCTGCCGGCCACTCCCGCCACGGAGATCCTGATCAATAACCGGCGGGACCTGGCATCGGTCCATGCTGCCTACCTGCAAAAAGCCATCGGTGTCATTGAGGACCGGTACGGCGACGTCCAGCACTACCTGACCAACTACCTGGAACTCAGTGACGACCAGCTTCACCAGTTGCGCGACCGCTACCTTGAATGAGGAGGAATTAAAATGAAGATTTCAGTACCACTTGAGAATGGCCTGCTCGCCGACGAATACGGAAAGTACGCTCCAGCATCGGCAATGCTCGCCGACCACCCGATTAAATCATTCCCGATTACGGTCAGTGACCTGCCGGCCGGCACCAAGACGCTTGCCCTGACCTTCGTGGACTACGATTCCACGCCCGTCTGCGGCTTTACCTGGATCCATTGGCTGGCCGCCAACATTCCAGCAACGATGACCGATATTCCAGCCAACGCCAGCCAGGACCTGGCTGACCAGTTCGTTCAGGGTCGTAACAGTAATGCCGGCGCCCTGGTCAACGGTGACCCGCAGATCATCACCGGCTACGTTGGTCCCCAGCCGCCTGACCAGACACATGATTACACGTTGCGGGTTTATGCCCTCGACACCGCTCTGCCGCTGAAGAATGGCTATTGGCTGAACGAATTTATTCATGCGGCTCACGGTCATATCCTCGATCATGGTAAAATAGACTTACCAAATCGTGCATAAGGAAGTGAAGCAGAATGGAAACCAGAATTTTCTTTAACCCCGGTGACTCAATCGCTAACATCCACGATTACAATGAGGCCGTCCGGAAGGGACAGATCTTCAAGCGGGAACGCCGCAACGATGACCTGGTCATTGCCAAGGGCCCCGACGACGAGGAGTACGCCATCTTCTACGCTAAGGATGCGGCGAAGGAGCCGAGAGCCGGCCAAAAGCCGTACCAGATTAAGAACAAGCTTTAGAATTTAAAATAAAGAAGCGGCAGTCCCACAGCTGGGGTTGCCGCTTCTTTATCATATTGAACTCAAACTGGGTAAATTGTATACTAAGGTTAGCGGTTGAAAGCGTTTTCTGGGAAGAGGGTCTCTATATGTTATTTACCAAAGCAATTGTTCGTACTCCTGCTAAGAGTGTCGTTAACGGGATCGATGACTATGCCGATGAAGGAAAGCCTGACTATCAACTAGCGCTCAAGGAGCACCAAGACTACGTTGCGACCCTGAATGATCTCGGTATCACCACTACAATTCTGGGACCGTTGGAAGACTACCCCGACTCCTGTTTTGTCGAGGACCCAGCGGTGGTCTTTGATGACTTCGCGGTGATTACCAATCCCGCCCGGAGCACCCGGCAGAAGGAACGCGACCTCATCAGGCCGGCAATCAAGCAGTTCTATACCGACTACCAAATCTTTGAAATCACCAGTCCAGGAACCCTGGAGGGCGGGGACGTCATGCCGGTCGACAATAATGTCATCTACGTCGGCCGCTCTGCCCGGACGAACCAGGCCGGGATTGACCAGTTCACCAAGATTGCCGCTAAGTTTGGCAAGACCGTCAAGGCGGTGCCCGTTCAAAAGGTGCTCCACCTCAAGACCGGTACCACCTACCTGGGCAACAACAAACTGCTGGTGGCCGGTGAATATATCGACAGCCCTTATTTCAAGAATTTCGACCAGCTCAAGGTACCGGCGGGCGAGGACTACGCCGTCAACTGCATTAACACTGGCAACGGGGTAATCATGCCGGCGGGCTTCCCAAGGGTTAAGAAACTGCTGGAAGACAATGGCTTTACCACCCGCGAAGTTAACATGTCCGAGTTCAGCAAGATCGATGGCGGCCTGACCTGCCTGTCTTTGCGTTTTAACTAGCTGAACGGGTAATAAAAGGGGCCGTGACATAAGCCCCGCTACATAGATAAAAAGCGAACAGCGCGGTACACAAATGAGGGGGCTGTGACAAAAGTCCCTTGAAATAAAAGAACCATTCGGAATTTCCAAAGAAATTCTGAATGGTTCTTCCTTTTTTCTTGAAGTTATATGAATACGAAGACGGCCTTCCGGCCATTTTCTTCATGT
>DWZB01000102.1 GCA_019118405.1 Candidatus Limosilactobacillus gallistercoris | reverse complement strand
ACAATCTCTCGACCCAAAACGCCGTTTTGGTCGAGTTGGTGAAGGAAGGGAATCAGAGTTCTCGTATCAGTAGGGTTCTGCATTAGGCTATAACCAAGGACATATTGTGAATTGGTCATAATTTGAAGATTATATGCCGGCTTAGTTTGACCGTTGCGCATCGGATCTTCCTTCAAACGCATAAAAGTAGCATCGTGATCAGTCTTAGAATAGCTATTACGTTGACCAGCGATTTGTGCCTGGGCCTGATATTCAAGGTGCTTTTGGCGACAGTGATCTAGTGCATGAAGATACTTTTTAGCATGGCGCCGCTCTTGCTTAGCTGGGTTCGGTGAAACCTTTGCGGTTTCACTAACTCGTTGATTAAGATCTTCAATCCGTTGTTCAAGCAACGCAATAACAGTATCAAGCTGATCGATATCGAAGTTTTCTTCATCAACTTTGATCTTAACTTCTGCCTGTTTAATCTCATGAATTAACTTACGAGCTTTTTCAACATTCAATTCACTATACTTAATTGTCCGCTTCTTCCAAACGAAGGAGTACTTATTAGCATTAGCTAGAATTTTAGTGCCATCAATAAACGAAGCCTCATCAATCATTCCTTGAGCTTTTAAGTAACTATGAAATTCTTTGAAGCTACTTTGGATCATTTCTTCTAACTCTTCAGAAATGATAAAGCGAGCAATGGTCCGATACGTTGGCCGTTGTTCTTGGGTTAGCCACATCGCTACTAGATTTTCACGAGCAAAGCGTTCGATTTTCCGACAGGAAATGATTCCATAACTATAGGCCAGTAGGACTAGCTTTAGTAGCATGCGTGGATCATACTCTCTCGGGCGACCCATTATTCTAGGTCGACGGACAGCCAGACTTTCAACTAAACGATTAATATAGTGTGCCGGATGACTCGATTCAGGTTCATAAGCAGTAGGTATGTTCAAACTAAGTTGATTCATGTTATAATATGTACTCAAGGTTTTGTATCCTTTCGAGGGTATTTGAGAAGCATCGACGGTCAGGTCGGTGCTTTTTCTTTTACTAATTTTAAAGGAAAACTGAGTTAAATGAAATCCGAAGATTTCATCTAACTCCGCTTATTTTTGGGGACTTATGTCACAGCCCCCTCTATTTGTGCTCGCGGGGGTGTGAAGAC
Source organism: Candidatus Limosilactobacillus gallistercoris (assembly GCA_019118405.1). GTDB lineage: Bacteria > Bacillota > Bacilli > Lactobacillales > Lactobacillaceae > Limosilactobacillus > Limosilactobacillus galli. The sequence continues at coordinate 16,727 of DWZB01000102.1, read as the reverse complement.
GAAGTCGTAAACGACTTCTGTCACACTCCCTTTTTGTTTTTAACGGCTTACCGACCGCCAACAACCTTGGTTACTGCATCGTCAAAATGCAACATCAGGTTATCCGGACTGGCGGTAAACTCTTCGATGAAGCTATCCTTTTGCGGGGCAACCCGACCGACCTGCTTGCCCATGATATCGTAGATCACCAGGTCATGGCCCTGATCATCCCACTTGACGTCATCGTAGTGGCCATCCAAGGCTTCGTCCATCAATGCCTGGAGGGTGTCCCGGACGGCATTGCGAATGATTTCCTCCTTAGTCACGTGCTCACCGTGCTTTTGCCGGTCTAATAGCTGCACTTCAACCTCGGTCATACTCTGTGGAATCTGAATACTCATTGCCGTCTGCTTCCTTTCTCTTACTTGCGACGCCGCTTCTTCCGGGCCTTCTTGCTAAACTTAATGCCCCGCGGTGCCCGGTGGTGGGTAACCTTGCCGCCGTTAGCCGATGCCAGCTGAGTGCGGCGCCGGGATTCTTCCTGGCGCTTAACCAGCTGCTGGTGTTCGTAGTCGCGCCATGGATTGAGCAGCGTCCGCATAAAGGCCGCCACCTCGTCCCGGTGGTCATCCATCCAGGCCTCCGCCGCCTGAACATCATCAGTGTTAATTCCGTTGCTGTTGATAAATGACAGCATCAGCTGCGTCTCCCGTTCCTTGCGGGAAAGGGAGGCCAGCATCTCCTGGGAGTTCTGCATGTTGGCGATGGCCTTCATGCCCACCTTGTACTGGTCCATCGTGATCACACCGTTGCGCTTCAGGTAGTCAAACAATGCCTGAGCGGTTGGCACAATGTTCTTGATCTGCTTTGGCGTGATGGCCGGATCGAGCGGCATCATCATGCCGAGAACCCGTTGCAGGTCCGCAAAGACCCACTCGCCGGGATATTCGTTGAATTCCTGGTGCATCAGGTTCAGGAATTCGGCAGCAACGTACTGCTGCTCATCCAGACTAAGGGCCTGGTGCTGGAACTCGGGTGCCGCTGGCATGTCACGCTTGACCTGCTTGATCAGCTGTGCCAGTTTCTCCTCGCTCCACGCGGGCTTGGCTGGCGCGGTCGGTTGGATCTTGACTGTTGGCGCCGGTTGAGCCGGCTTACTTGCTGGTTTAGCAGCCGCAGAAGACTGTTCCGCGGTATCCGTGCCGTGCAGCTGGGCCCAGGTCTTGTGAGCCTTCCGGCAGGCATTCATGTTGGCCCGTTGGTCATCGATTGCCTGAACAATCTCCTTCAATTGGTCAACGCCAAGGAATTTCTGGTAGGCCTTTAGAACCGGGGCAACCGCAATGCCAAACTGGTTGGTCAGTGCCGGGTCCGCGATAAAGTCACCAACCATTACCTCCTTAACCGCTTGGGGTGTCCACGCGGTGTCGGCCAAGTGCTGCTCATTTTTCATCTGCTGATTAAACCGGACTAAAATATCTTGAGCATGCTTCTGCTGGTTAGCAGATAGCTGATGATACGTGGACGAAGTGAGGAACTGTTTCACGTGTTCTTCTTGCTCGTTCATTCTTTTAATTATCCTCCGTCTCAAAATTGAATTTTCCTTACTATGATACCATAATTGTGAAGTAGCTAAAAAGTAAAGGACTGATCAAAAATGCAACGCAAGAAGATTGCCGAAGCGATGAAGAACGTCTACTTCCAGAAGATGACCCCCAACGGCTACCATGAGATCGAGCAGGAGATCGCCCAGCTGCAGGAAAAGCGACCGACCAAGATTGCTCAGCTCAAGGCTGCCCGGGCTCTCGGGGACCTTTCGGAAAATACCGAGTACAGTACGGCCAAGCGGGAACTCCGCCACCTGGAAAGCCGCCTGCGTTACCTCAACAAGCAGCTTCAATATTCTCAGGTGGTCAAACCGGCTGACGGGCAGACCGTAGACCTCGGTACTAAGGTAAGGCTGCGTTTTGACGACGACGATGAGGTCACCGACTACCAGGTGGTCGGCAAGATGGAGGCCAACCTCGCCAAGCAGAAGATTTCCTTCGACTCGCCGCTGGGCAAGGCCCTCCTCCACCACCGGGCCGGTGAAACAGTCACCGTCCAGGCTCCCCAGGCCAGCTATCAGGTGACCATCATCAAGATCCAGGTCGTTGATTAAAAAATAATTTCACTTCAGTTCGGTAACCGGTTACCCGCCTATCACCGTGAAGTTGACGTTAATAATCAGGCAATTAATGGTCACAACTATTGCTTGCGTCGATGAACCGGGCCCGTTATACTAGTACGCGTTACATTTTTAATCACTACATATTGTGTCGGCACCGTGATTATTACATGTAAACCGCAATATTTAGTATAGGGGTTTTATCATGTTCAATAATTATCTTAAATTTCTTGGCCACCAGCTGCAGGGCTGGCCGCAGCAGAACTACTACCTGTTCTTCTTCAGCCTCGGCTGTCAGGTGATGACCCTCGTCAGCACCCCGATTACCTGGGTGACGGTCATCACCTTCATCGGAACCACTCTGGGGGTCCTCTGCGTGCTCGCCATCAACGCCGCCAAGTCCGTCAACGGCTGGCTCGGGATCCTCTCCGCGATTTGCTTCATCATCGCCGGGTTAAACGCCAAGAACTACCTCAGTATCGGTGAACAGCTGGCCTACGTCATTACCCTGGACGTGCCAGTCCTCCTGTCCGCCAACTGGAACGTCAACATGGCTTCCAAGATCCGCCACTTCACCGCGAAAAGCTGGGTCGTTGCCATCGCCGCAACCATCCTGGTCTACCTGGTATCTGGCTACCTGATCGGTCAGCTCACCGATGATCCCCGTCCCTGGATCGACGCCATCAGCTTCTCCATCAGCCTGACCGCTGGGGTGATCTGCTTCCTGCGTTTTAACAACCAGTTCTTCTGGTGGCTGGCATCCGGGATCGCCCAATTGGTCCTCTGGTTCGTCTCCTACCGGCAGGGTTCCGCAACCCTGGCAATGGCCGTTAATTCTTCTATCTACGTGATTAACGATATCCTCGCCTTCACCGTTTCCCCATGGTACAACCAGAAGGAACGGCAGCGCCTGATCAAGGAAGAGACTGCCTATGTCCACGAGATGGGATTGGAATAGTTGAATTTTACGCCGCGCCGTGTCATCGGCCGGCATTTTTTTGTATAATCAGACCCAAAAGGAGGGATTAGCGTGGCAGAAATTTTTATTGTGGAGGATAACCCCCAGATCATCGGGGCCGTCACCAAAGAACTGGCCAAGTGGCAACACAGCGTGACTACGGTCCAGGACTGGCAAGAAGTCACGACTGAGATCATGGCTGCTCAGCCAGACCTGGTCCTTTTCGACATCACCCTGCCGAGCTTTGATGGTTTCTACTGGATCCAGGATCTGCGCAAGCAAAGCCAGGTGCCCATCATTGTGATCTCCGCGGCCGACATCGACAGTAACGTGATGCATGCGGTCGCGGCCGGGGCGGACGACTACCTGATGAAGCCCTTCTCCATGACCGTCTTATTGGCCAAGGTTCAAGCCCTCCTGCGGCGCAACCGTCAGGAAGAAAACAGCCCCCAGGTTGACTGGGACGATAACCATTTCAACACCCTGACCAACGAGGTCCATAATTCTGCCGGCCAGGCCCAGCTAACCCCTACCGAGGGGGCCATGCTCCAAGTCCTGCTCAGCCACCGCAACCAGACCGTCAGTAAGGAAACCTTGCTGGAGTGGCTATGGCAGGGCGGCAAGTATCTCAACGAAAATACCCTCAACGTCAACATCAGCCGGCTACGGGCCAAGCTGACACCGCTCAAGCTGGACCGGGCCATCCGAACGGAACGGGGCGTGGGCTACCGTCTGGTGACCGCTGATGAATAGCCGTTTCTGGCGACTGCTGGTCCGCGCCACCCTCCCAATTTTCATCGCCTACCTCCTGCTGGTTGGCCTGGCCTGGCTCCTGGCAATCCTCTACCAGCTTCCACAACAATTTTGCTGGGACCTCATCCGTTTTAGCCTTCCCGTACTCCTGGTCTGGCTAGGAATCATCGGGCTCCGCAACTGGCAACGGGTTCGCCGTCTCCAGCATCACAATGTTTCAGTAGCACCCCATAATCCAGTTGAGGGCCAGCTCTTGGACCAGCTCCAGCGGGCCCAAACCGATAGCGACCGCCATGTCCGGGCGTTGCGACTTCAACAGCAGGAACAGCTCGACAACCTCGACCTCTTCGCCCACGAAATCAAAAACTCTCTGACTAGCCTCAAGGCCGCGGCCGAAAATGTCCCGATTGTTGCCAGCACCACCGTTAAGGAGGAGGTCCGCGAGGCTAACTACTACCTGGACCTCCTCTTAAACGACGAACGGCTGACGATGGCCAGCAACGACTACGAGTTCTCCTGGGTTAATCTGGCAGACCTTGTTAATACCATAATTCAGCAGAACTCGGCCCTCTTCATCCGCCGACAGCTGGTTCCCGACCTGGTCAGCCTCGATCACCGTGTCCTGACCGACCCCAAGTGGCTGCGTTTCTGCATCAACCAGCTCCTCTCCAACGCCATCAAATATTCATCCCCCGGCGGCACAATCACCATCGCCTGGCATGCCCACGCCCTGATTGTCAGCGACCAGGGGATGGGCATCTCCCCGGCCGACCAGCAACGAATCTTCGAGAACGGCTTTACCGGTCACAATGGTCACCAGACCACCCAATCGACCGGGATGGGGCTCTACCTCGTCAAGCGGATTACTGATAAACTCAATTTCACCATCCGGGTCCGCTCCAAAGTCGGCCAGGGAAGCAGCTTTTCCCTGATTTTCCCTGCCGGTAACACCCGCTAACATTACAAAACTGTAAGGTTCTGGCCACTTTCGTAAGTAGGAAAGTGGCCAGGGCCTTTTTATAATTAAAGTATCAACAGCGAACCAAGCGAAAGGAGCAATTATCATGCCATTACTACAACTCAACCACGTCCAGCGGACCTACAATGCCAACTCCGCCCACCCCGTCACCGCCTTAAAGGATATTAACTTCACCGTTGAAAACGGCGAGTACATGGCCATCATGGGGGAATCCGGTGCCGGTAAGAGTACCCTGCTGAACATCATCGCCACCCTGGAACAGGCCACCGGCGGCCAGGCGATCCTCAACGGCCAGGACCTCGGTGCCCTGACCAAGGACGAGGCGGCCCGCTACCGGCGCGAACACCTCGGCTTCATCTTCCAGCACTTCAACCTCCTCGATAATCTCTCCAACCGGGACAACATCTACCTGCCCCTAGTGCTGGCCAAGACCGATCCCACGGTCATGGAACGGCGTCTAGCTCCCCTGATGAAACGGTTGCGGATTGCAAAGATAATCGACCGTTTCCCGAGCGAGGTCTCCGGGGGCCAGCAACAGCGGGTGGCCATCGCCCGGGCGCTGATTGCTCAACCGGACCTCCTGCTGGCCGATGAACCGACCGGCGCCCTGGATTCCAACACCAGTGCTGAAATCTTGGAGTTATTCGACGATGTCAACGAGAACGGCCAGACCATCCTGATGGTAACTCACAGTGCGGCCGCGGCCAGCCACGCCAAGCGGACCCTTTTCATCAAGGATGGTCGAATCTACCACGAGCTTTTCCGTGGCGACCTCGCACTGAAAAAATACCAAGAAGAAATCAGTAACACGATGATGACCCTCACGAATGGTGGTGAATAACGATGCTCTTCTTCAAGTTAATCAATTCCAGCTTCCGGCGTAACGGCAAGGTCTACGGGCCCTATCTGCTGGCGTCCAGCATGCTCGTAGCGATCAACTACATCTTCGCTGCAATCAGTGTCAACTGCAGTCTCCACCACCTGTCCAGCAGCGCGGCGACCACAGCAATGATCAACATCAGTGCTAATTTCATCCTCCTGGTCACCTTCGCCTTTCTCCTGTACGTCAACCGTTTCCTCTGGCAGCAACGCAGCAGCGAGCTGGGCCTCTACAGCATGCTGGGGATGACCAGCCATAACCTGGAGCTGCTGACCATTATTGAGAAATGCTACCTCTTTATCGGCAGTATCATCTGCGGGCTCATCACCGGGGGCATCTTTGAGCGGCTCGCCTTCCTGGGGCTGGGCCGCCTCCTGAAGGTTCATAGCCTTAAGCAGTCCTGGATTGAACCGGCCGCTCTGGCGCGGACGACTCTGTACATGGCCGGCTTCTTCGTCATCCTGATGGCAGTTGACCTGGTCAAGCTCCACCGGCTCAATCCCAACCAGCTCTGGCACACTACTACACGATCACCCCGGCGGTACGGCTGGCTGTTTACGGTCATGGGCATGCTGGGAATTATCCTCCTTGCCGGGGCCTACTACCTCACTCTGACCACTAAGCCCCGCATCTCCGCGTTCAGCAACTTTATGACTGCCGTCCTGCTCGTAGTTGCCGGCACCTACCTGCTCTTCATTGCCGGAAGTGTCCTTATCCTCCGCTTCCTGCAGCGCCGGAAGAAGTTTTACTACCGGCCACGCCACTTCATCGCCATCTCGGGGATGCTCCAGCGGATGGAACAAAACGGGGCCAGCCTCGCCACCATCTGCCTGCTGTGCTCGGCCGTCCTCGTCGCCCTCTTCAGCTCCATTTCCCTCTACGCCGGCATCGGCGATTCGGTCAACCGCTACGTCCCCAAAGACGTGGTCATGATCACCAATCAACCACTGCCTGGAGAGCAGCAGGGCACCATCAAACGGGTGGCTCGTAACCACCACGTTAAAGTATTTGATCAAGATAGCTACCAGGCCACGACGCCCCAGAATGGTTACTGGCGGGGCCAGCGCTTTATCAACCAGGGCTCCCTGGAACACATGACCAAGGACACCACCAGCTCCATCATCTTCGTCACCAGCCGGGAGTACCGCCAGATGACTGGCAAGACGGCCCAGCTCAACGATCACCAAGCCCTGGTCTATTCACCGGCCAAGCAGCACACCGGAAAGCTCACCATCGCCGGGCACCATTACCAGGCGAAAAGCCTCCGCCAGCTCAGCTTCGCCTTTAACCCCGAGCACTCCATCTACGCGCCGGCCTTCGTGATCGTCAACCACCTGCCGGCCGGAATACCGACGATGAACGTCACCAGTTTCCGTTACCGCCTGAACGGTTCGGAGCATCGGCACATGCAATTTGAAAACGACCTCCAAGCCCACTTCCAGCTCACCAATAGTCAGGTAACTGGGCGGTACAACATCCACTACCTGTTCAATAGTCTGTACGGGGGCCTGGTGTTCGCCGGGATCCTGATCAGTCTGGCCCTGGGAATCACGACCACCATCGTCATCTACTTCAAGCAGATCTCTGAAGGATACGCCGACCGGTACCGCTTCAAGACAATGCAACAGGTCGGCCTCAGCGAGCGTGAAACCGCCAAGAGTATTCACAATCAGGTGTTGATGGTTTTCATGCTGCCAATCGTTGGCGCCATCATCAACCTGCTCTTCGCGATGCCAGCCATCAAGCAGATCATGACCCAGCTGAGTTTCTACAACCTCCCACTGATGGTCACGGTTGCGGGATCGATCACCTTGGCCCTCTTAGTCATCTACCTGCTGATCTATGGCCTGACCACCCGGATTTACCACCAGATCGTCGACGGCATTCATTAATTTTTAACGTCCACTGCTATCACAGCTGGTGGACGTTTTTGATGTAGGCAGATAGATATTGATTGACTTCCATTGGCAACCAGGTTAGAATATTGCTAACAATAAATAAGTGTTAAATAAAAAAGGAGTGGTCCCAATGTTAAAAATCGCAAATTCAATTCATCCGTGGTCCACTAGCTGCTGTTGTTAATCATTTGGTGCCTGCCCCAGTTCTCGCTGGGGCCCTTTGGCTTACCCTCTTTTTGATTAACAACAGCTTTTTTAGTGCCTAAATAACAATGAATTGAGGTGATAAATTATGGCCACTCCCCAGATTAAGATTGGGATTCTCAACCTGATGCATGATAAGGTCGATACCCAGAAGCGGTTCACGAACGTCTTTGCCCATACCGCCTATCCGGTTGAACTGACCTTCCTGTACCCGCAAACCCATTACCGCGGCCGGGCGGTTCCCGACCTGATCCAACAGATTTCACAACCACTCGACCTTAACCGGGTCAACGAGTTCGACGCTTTCATCATTACCGGGGCCCCAATCGAGCAGCTCAACTTCAACGATGTTACCTACATCGATGAAATCCGCCACCTGATCGATCAGCTGGTTAGGTTCGACATCCCACAGCTCTACATCTGCTGGGGAGCAATGGCCGCTGCCAACTACCTGTACGGGATCGAAAAGCACCGGCTGCCAGAAAAATTATTTGGAATCTTTCCTAACCACATTGTCAACCAGGGGCCGCTGCTGGCGGGTCTGCCAGATGGTTTCTTAGCTCCCCACGCACGATACGCAGAGCTGGACCACCAGCAGATCATTGACCATCCCGACCTGGTCCTTGAGGCTACCACCATCGATGGTGATCTCTTCTCCTTCCGCGCTCCCAAGTACCAGCAAAGTTTCTTGTTCGCTCACCTGGAATACGGACGGGAAGCCCTGCTGAAGGAGTACCGACGGGAGAAGAACGCCTACCCGGATCGAGAGTACGCCAAGCCGCAAAACTACTTCCTCGACTCAATTCACATGAAGGGGCCGCAGTTCAAGTGGCAACCGGCCCAGCACATCTACTTCGACAACTGGTTGCAAACCGTTGTCCACAACCTGCAAAACAAGCAATTAGTAAAGGAGTAATCAATCATGACTAAAATCGTTAACTCAATCACTGACCTGATCGGTAACACCCCGATCGTTAAATTAAACCGCGTTGTTCCTGAAGATGCCGCCGATATCTACGTTAAGTTGGAATTCTTCAACCCCGCTGGTTCCATCAAGGACCGGATCGCCCTGGCAATGATCGAACGGGCGGAAAAGGAAGGCAAGCTGACCGCCGGTGGTACCATTGTGGAACCAACCTCTGGTAACACCGGGGTCGGCCTGGCAATGGTCGCTGCTGCTAAGGGCTACCACCTGGTAATCACTATGCCGGAAACTATGAGTGTAGAACGCCGTAAGTTAATGCAGGGGTACGGGGCTGAATTGATCCTCACTCCTGGTGCTGACGGAATGAAGGGCTCCATCGCCAAGGCCGAAGAGTTGGTTAAGGAGAAAGGCTACTTCATGCCAATGCAGTTTGAAAACCCGGCTAACCCGGCCATCCATGAGGCAACTACGGGGGCCGAAATCATCGCCGTCTTTGGCAAGGACAACCTGCCAGATGCCTTTGTTGCCGGGGTTGGTACTGGTGGTACCCTGACTGGGATTGGCCACGCCCTCAAGAAGGCTAACCCGGCTACCAAGGTTTACGCCCTGGAACCTGCCGAATCACCACTCCTCAAGGAAGGTCACGGCGGCAAGCACAAGATTCAAGGAATCAGTGCCGGCTTCATCCCGAAGGTGCTCGACAAGGATGTTTACGACGGGATCGTCGAGATCAGCAGTGATGACGCCATCGCCACGGCCCGGGAAGTGGCCCACAAGGAAGGAATCCTAGTAGGAATCTCCGCTGGTGCCAACATCAAGGGCGCGATCGAATTGGCTAAGAAGCTGGGCAAGGGCAAGAAGGTCATCACCGTTTCCCCAGACGGCGGTGATCGTTACCTGTCCACCGATCTGTTCAACTACTAATTGTCAGAACTAAAAAGAAGCAGAAGCCACGATTGGCTTCTGCTTCTTTTTTACATTTAATAACTAAAGAATTGGGGAGAGCAGACGGGAGAAGTACTGCTTGAACTTCCGCCAGTTGGACTGCTTGGCAAAGTACTCCGGCGTCAGCAGGGTACTCTTCTCCATGTCGCGTTCAAAGGCCGCTTTTAATTCAGCCGTGAGTTGTTCACTGTAGGCAAAGGCGTTGGCCTCAAAGTTAAGCCGGTAGCTCCGGTAATCCTGGTTAGCCGAGCCGACCGAGGCCAGGTTGTTCCCGCTGACCATCGTCTTGGCGTGGATAAAGCCATTATCGTACTTGTAAACCTTTACTCCATTGTTGACCAGGTACTTAGCGTAGTACTCCGTGGCCCGGTAGACGAAGGGATGGTCCGGCATGCACGGGATCATGATCCGCACGTCGATCCCGCTCCGGGCGGCAATCACCAGCGACTCCAGGATCGGCTCGCCAGGAATCAGGTATGGCGTCTGGATGTAGACGTACTTGCGGGCCGAGCTGATGATCGACTCATACCCCCGCCGGATCGCAAAGTTATCATTGTCGGGACCCGAGGAAACGATCTGCATTGCCACGTCCTCTTCATCCGTCGGTTGCTCCACCTTGAAGTTCTTGAAAGGTGCTGTCAGGTCAATCCGCTGCTTATCAGTTTTGCGACAGGTTGTATTCCAATCCATGCCAAAACGAACCATCAGCATCATCGCCGCCTGACCGACAATCCGGAGGTGGGTATCACGCCAGTAACCAAACTTAGGGACGGTCCCCAGATACTGGTCACCGATATTGAAGCCGCCGATGTAGCCGATCTGTTGGTCAATCACCACGATCTTGCGGTGCAGGTGATAGTTCAGCCGCGGGGTCGTAATCCGCTTGTTGGACTTGGAGTTGAAGGGCTGGGCATCCCCGCCCAGCTCCTCAAGGTGGGCGAAGAAGCGGTAGGTCGTTCCTCGGGACCCGCTCAGGTCATAGAGCACCTTGACGGTCACGCCCCGCTTGGCCGCTGCCTCCAACGCTTTCAGGACCCGTTTCCCCAGATCATCCGCATAGAAGGTATAAAACTCCACGTAGACCTGCTTCTCTGCGTGGTTGATATCATCGATCAGCTTATCAAAGAGCTGGTGGCCATCGGTGAAGACGTGAACCTTGTTATTAAAGGTAACCAGGGCCCGATCGAGGCTCAAAGAAAGGCTGATCAGCTGCCGGGCCCGGGCCAGTTTACCACTGGAAACCAGGAACTGGTGGCCCCGAACCCGTTTCTGTTGCCGCTCAACCAATTTCTTACCAAAGGCCTCCTGCTCGGCCCGGATAGTGAAGATATCGTCGCTCGATAGCTTCCGGCCCACGAACAGGTAGATGATAAAGCCGATCACCGGAAAGACCGACAGGACCAGGAGCCAGGCCCAGGTTGAGGCGATGTCACGCCGGGTCCGGAAGACCGTCCAGATTGCAAAGCCAATGTTAATTAACCACAGGACTTCGATGATGCGCCGCACGACGTCCCATGTCCAAACAATATTCATTGTTGCTCCCCCTCAATGTAAACTGCTCCTTATTATATATCAGCCCATCACTAACAATCTACACAGATTGGGGAAATGCTATAATATTCGTAATAATTTTCAAGGAGGGACTGTCATGATCAATGCGCAACAGATCAGCCAAAAGCTGCAGGAACAGGGAATTCCCTTTCGAACTATCAGCCACCTCGCCGTCTTTACCGCTGAACAGGCTGACCGCTATGTTCGAGAAGAAAATTTTGTCCGCACCAAGAACCTCTTTTTGACCACCAATAAGCATAACCATTACTACCTGGTCCTGATTGAGGAACACAAGCGTTTAGACACCAAACGCTTTCGCCAGCTGATAGGGACGCCGCGACTGACCTTCGCCTCCCCCGCCGAACTACAGGAAAAGCTGGGGCTCACTCCAGGAAGCGTCTCGCCGTTTGGTCTCTTGAACAACCGCGACCATGACGTCCAGCTCTTCGTCGACCGGGACGTTGCTACCGCCGCCACCATCGGCTGCCACCCCAATGACAACACCATGACCACAATTCTGGCTACCGGCGACCTCCTGCGTTTCCTCAGGCAGGCCGGCTTCTCAGTGCAGGTGATTGGCCGCTAGCGCAGGATATCAATCAGGTTCTTGTTGGCCGCCTGCCGCGCCGGCAGGATACCGAAGATCAAACCCACCGCGGCAGAAGTCCCAAAGGCCAGCAGGAAGGCGGTCATGGTAATGTGGGCATGGATGTGGATGCCGCCACCGATCGAATGGGACAACAACGGCGCAATCAGGTGGGCTAGCCCAGCACCGCCCAGGAAGCCCAGCAGGCCCCCGGTCACTGTCAGGGTCACAGCCTCAACCAGGAACTGCATCATGATGTTGGCTGGGGTCGCCCCCACTGCCAGACGGATCCCGATCTCCTGGGTCCGCTCCGAGACTGAGATGTACATCATGTTCATCACCCCAATTCCGGCGATGAAGAGTGAAATAGCAGCGATGAAACTGATGAACTTCGTGATGATGTTCATCTGGGAGGAGAACTGCTTTAATTCCTTTTCCATATCCTCATACTGGTAGCTTCCCTGATTGGCCGCTGTTCCGTTCTTCTTCAGGTATTTGGCAACCCGTTTGGAGATCCGACCGGCATCGGTCCCTTGGTCAAAGGTCAATTTGATTGTATCCCCTTGGTTAACGGCGTCCCCCTGGTAATAGAGGTCAGCGGGCAGGAGAAGGCCGGCTCCATACTTGTTCTGGTCACCATCCAGCGAGTATTCGGCCTGGTTCTTGTATACCCCCACGACCTGGTACGTCGTTGTTCCCACAGTCACCGTGGTCCCCAGGGCATTCTGGGCCGTCCCATACTGCCGTTTGGCCAGCGAGAGCTTCATCAGGGCCACTGCCTGACCTGTCGCCAGTTCATTTGCTGATAACGATCGGCCCGCCACTAGCTTGATTGCAGTGGTGGGCTTCTTTAATAGGCTGACGGTGACGTTCTTGGTGACGTCGCCAATGTCGGCGTGGGTATTGAGGTTAGCGGTCTCATGCTCGATCCGCACCCGCCTGATCTCACCGCCAAATTGGTTGTCAATGTTGGTAAGGTCCTGCTGGGTGAAGCCGTTGACCGTTGAGTTTTCATTGTCCGGCAGGTAGTAAATCTCGGTCGATTGCTGGCCCTGTTTAGTATTATTGCCAAACTTGTCATACATCGTCTGGGTAATTCCGTCCCCAATCCCCATGATCGTGATCACCGCTGCAATCCCAATCATGATCCCGATGATCGTCAGAAAACTGCGCTTCTTATTAGCCCGCAGTGAGCACAGGGCTGTTCGTAATAGTTCACTTATCCGCATCTTGTGCCCCCTGGCTGTCGCTAACGACGCGCCCATCGATAATCTTCACAACCCGCTCACACTGGGCCGCTACATGTGGGTCATGGGTCACCATGATAATCATCGTCCCCTCGTCCTGGTTGAGACGCTTGAAGAGGTCCATGATCTCCTGACTGGTCTCCGTATCCAGGGCCCCGGTCGGCTCATCAGCAATCAAAAAGTGCGGATGACCGATAATCGCCCGGGCAATCGAGACCCGCTGCTGCTGGCCACCGGACATGTTCTGGGGAAGTTGATCTTCATACCCGTGCAAACCGACCTGGTCAAGCACCGCCGTCACCCGATCACTGATCTCACGGCGCTGGTGACCAGCATACAGGAGCGGCAGGGCCACATTCTCCGCCACGGTAGCCTCCCGGATCAGCTTGAAGTTCTGGAAGACGAAGCCGACGTTCTGGTTGCGCAGGCGGGAAAACTGCTTGCGCGTGTAATTATGGATCGGCTGCCCCTCATAAAAGTAGGTGCCGGTGAAATCATCGTCGAGGAAGCCGATGATATTGATCAGCGTGGACTTCCCGGAACCGGACTCCCCGATGATCGCCACAAACTCCCCCTGGTCGACCGTCAGATTGATGTCATGCAGGACGTGAAAACGCTGGTCACCCTGGCGATAGTACTTATTGATGTTGGTCAGTTTAATCATCTTGATCAATCCTTGTATTGTTCTTCAGGCGCTGACCGGGATCGGTAACAATCCGGTCGCCCGCATCAACGCCGTCCGTAACCACATAGTAGTTATTGACTGCGTGGCCGCTGACGTTCACCGCCCGGGCGCGACCGTCCTCAACCACAAAGACGCGCCCGTGCTGAACCGCTGACTTTGGAATACGGACACCGTCCTGGGCGATAAAGGCCTTGGCTGTCTGGCCCGCCATGAACTTGTCCGCGTTGAGGTTGGCGGTGACCTCATACTTGCTATTATTGCCGCTGTCTCTAGTTGGTACCTTCGCCAGGTAGGTCACTGGCGTCGTCTCGGTCCGGTTCGTCGCCAAGACCTTCACATGCAGGTTGGTACCATTGTGCAGCTTAGCATAGTCATATTCTGATACCTGACCCGTGAACTGCAGGCTATCCGAATAAAGGGTCACCACTGGCGCCCCCTGCTTGGACTGGTCGACCGTAACGTAACCGGCGTAGGAGGCGGTCAGGGCCTGGCTCACCTTGCTATTGGTATTATTCAAACGATTCTGGGTTGCACTGACACTGGCCTGGGCATCGGCATAGGCATTCCGGGCCTCAGTCAGTTGACTCTGCAGGTCGCCTTGTTCATTAGGATCCGCCCCGTTCAGCTGTTGCTGCAGGCTGTTGATGGTCTGCTGCTGGGACCTTACCTGTTGCTGACTCTTGGTAAGGTCGCCCTGCAGTTCAACAGCACTGTCCTGACTATCCTGGTCGTGCATTGTCAGGATCGTTTCCCCCTGGGTAACGTGGTCGCCGTTTTTAACGTTCAGGTCCTGCAGTTTCCCCGCCGGCAAGGAGAGCACCTGAGTCTGTGTCGGCTCCACCTTCCCGGTCAGGGCAAAGTCGACCTGACTGGTAACCCGCATTGTGTGATACTTTGGCCGGTCTGCTTCCTTATTATTCATTCCCCGCACAGCGACAATGACAATCACAACGATTAGGATCGCGCTCCCCAGCATTAGCCACCGTCGCCGTCGCGTCGCCAGCAGGCGGAAGCGGCGGTTGCTTCGGCTATCCTTTTGCTCACTCATTCCTTCTATCCTCCCAATAATTATTTGTTAGAATGTATCACACCCATAATAAATAACGCAAGAGCCAAAAATCACCCGGGAAATATTTCCTGGGTGATTTTTTATCGAGGTATTTTATCAAGTATTTAGATTAATGCAAGGCAGTAAAGAAAGTGATGAATCCAAAGAAGATTCCTGGGAAGTTGGCGACAAACACGGCCCAATCCCGTTCACTCTTAAACCAGGCGTAGATTGACCAGAGGGTGCAGTTCACCCCGGCAACAAACGGTTGTAGTGGTGCACAGTAAGCGCCATGAAGGTTGTTGATGATCTGTGGGATGTATGAAACGTACATGCAGACAGCGATAACACTAGCAATAACACTCAAAACCCGGATAAATTTTGTTTCCTTCATAATTCTGTTCCCCTTTGTGCTTATTTTTCTATTGAGGTACCCAATTAGTTTGTAGCGGCCTTCAATGCCAGAGCAAAGTCACCGATCGTGGCGGACCCATTGTTCTGGGCCAGTGGCATCGTGATGTATTCATCCACGTTGCCAACATCGACGTAGTTGTTCAGGAGCTTCTTGAACTCACGCCGCACCTTCTTCAGGAACTCTTCGCTGACGACCCCGCCACCGAAGACGATCTGGCCGGGACGGAACATCAGAGTGGCGTCCAAAGCAGCCTGGGCAACATAGTAGGCCACGATGTCCCAGACGTGGTCCGTCAACGGAACATCCTGCCCCTTCTTGCCGGTCCGAGCTTCGAAAGTTGGTCCAGAAACCAGGCCTTCCAGGCAGTCGCCGTGGAATGGGCAGATACCCTTGAAGTCCAGGTCATCGGGGTGCCGCTTTAAGCGGGTGTGGCCCATCTCGGGGTGGCCGAGCTCACCGACAAACTTGCCGTCAATCACGGCTCCGGCCCCACAACCAGTGCCGACCGTGTAGTAGACCAGGGAGTTGATCCGCTTGTTGAACAACGTTGAGAGGACGTACTCCCCATAGGCTGAACCATTAACATCCGTGGTCCAAGCGATCGGGATGTTAAAGTGCTTCTTGAATGGACCGACAAAGTCAGTATCCGCCCAGCCCTTCTTAGGAGTGTTGGTGATGTAACCGTACTTTGGCGAGCTCCGCCGAATCTCAATTGGACCGAAAGAAGCAATCCCAATGGCGGATAATTCATCCTTGTATTGATCAAACCAATCAATGCACTTTTGGATAGTTTCCTCTGGTGTCGTAGTTGGGATGTGAATGGAATCCTTGATCTGGTAGTTGATGTCGCCGACCGCGCAGACAAACTTGGTCCCGCCGGCTTCAATACTTCCTAATAACATATTTTGGTCCTCCTTAGTTGTTCTTATCCATTTCAGCACGTAATTTCTTGCCAATCTCTTCGTAACCAGGCTTGCCCAGCAGGCCGAACATGTTGCCCTTGTAGGCTTCGACACCTGGTTGATTGAATGGGTTGATCCCATTCAGGTAACCGGAAATTCCCATGGCCACTTCAAAGAAGTAGATCAGGTAACCGAGCGTGTATTCGTTTTCTTCTGGAATGTGGACGGTCATAACTGGAACGCCGCCAGCCGTGTGGGCCGCTACAACGGCTTCGTAGGCCTTGGTGTTGGCGAAGTCCATCGTCTTGCCTTCCAGGTACTTCAAGCCGTCCAGGTTGTCGTCCTCACTTGGAATTTCAACATCGTAGTTCGGCTTATCCAGCTTAACGACGGTTTCCATCAGGAAGCGCCGGCCTTCCTGGATGTACTGGCCCAGAGAGTGGAGGTCGGTGGTAAAGTTGGCGCTGGATGGGTAGATGCCCTTGTGGTCCTTCCCTTCGGATTCGCCGGCCAATTGCTTCCACCATTCGGCAAACATCCGCATGTTCGGTTCGTAGTTTTCCAGCAGCTCAGTTTCGTAGCCCTTCCGGTAGAGGATGTTCCGG
>DWZB01000101.1 GCA_019118405.1 Candidatus Limosilactobacillus gallistercoris | reverse complement strand
ATTAATTAATTTGGGGTGACGATACTTTAATCTTTATCCAAATAATTCTTAAGTTCATTCATATTATCGAAGCTTGGGGAGTCATCGGGAATGATACCTAATTCTTTTGCTTGGGCTGCTACTAAGGCTTTCTTAGTAGCTTCCGTTGGCTCATTTGATTCAGCCAGCACTTCAAATGGAACTTTTTTTTGAATAACCAATTGACGAGCAGCCAAGTTGAAGTATCCGTTAATGCTTAACCCCATGGAACTTAACTCCTTGGTTAGTTCTTTTTTTAGATCATCATCAAGACGAATAGTTGTTGGTGTTGTTTTCATATGATTCACCTCCATATGTATATCATTATAACATACTATTGAAATAAATTAGAATTCTACAGTGCGGTATGCAAATAGCCTCAAACGTCCGTAATTTTTTGACGTTTGAGGCTATTTGTGCTCACAGAGGCTCCCAGTAGCTAGCTTCACTTTAGAAGCGGCTGTTTCATTTCGTCTATTATTCGTAGTTAGTCGACAAGACCCAGCGTGGGCAGCTGGTCAACGAAGGCCTGGTAGGCTTTCTGCTCGCCAGTCTCAGTGATCTGGCAATCAGCGGCCTGAACGTTACCCTGGTGGAGGACCGCTTCATCGACCGCGATCCGGTGGGTGAAGGTGGCGTTCCCGATCAGCTCAATCCAGTACTCCTGATCCTGGTAGTGGACAATGGTCCGGACCTTGCCGCCAGGGTTGAAGACGTCGATTGGCTGGTCGAAACTGGCCTGGTCGGGGTGGAGGAGGACAAAGGCCAGGCTGGTGGCAGACATTCCGGTCCCGCAAGCATTGGTGAAGCCCACGCCCCGCTCATAGGTCCGCACGAAGAGCTGGTTTTGCCCGAGAATATGGGCAAAATTGACGTTCACCCCGTCGCTGAAGTAGGGGTTCTCCCCGTTCAGGCGGCGGCCGATCACGCCGAGGACGTCATCCTGGAGTGCGGGACGGTCGACGAAACTGATCAGGTGCGGGTTCGGCACGGCGATGGCGCTGAAACGTAGCTGGGGGCAGAGCTCTGGTGCGGGGGTGTCGAGCAGGCGGTCGTACCCCAGGTTATCAAAAGGCAGGGCCTCACGGTTGAAACGGACCGGGGAGATCTCGACGGCAAAGGCGGGGACCACGGCAGCCAGGTCGTCCTGCTTGCGGACACGGAGGCTGGCATCGATAGTATCGACCTTGAACTGGTCGCGGTGGTCCCGACCGGCGACGTAACGGGCCACCGTCCGCAGACCGTTACCGCACATGGCGGCCTCGCTCCCGTCAGCGTTGATTACCCGCATCTGGGCCTGGGAACCCTCACGGAACGGCTTGTCGACCACGAGGACGCCGTCAGCACCGCCCAGCAGCCCGGTCTTGGGGTCGGTGATGCGCTGGGTAAGCTGGCGGAGTTCGGGATCCGTCAGCGGCTGTGCGAGTCGGGTCTGGTCCAGGATGAAAAATTGGTTCTGGGAACCATGGACTTTGAGAAGGGTTGGCATATGAAATTCCTCCTTAGTTGACGAAGAAGCGGTGGTAGATGGCGCGAACCGCATCGTCGGCGTCGTCATCGTAGGTCCCGATCATGATGGAGATCCGGGAGGCCCCCTGGTTGATCATCGGCACGGCGATGTGGTGCTGGGCCAGTGGGGAGAGAATATCGTTGATGACGCCGATCCGGTTGCGCATCCCCTCGCCGACAACCATGGTGACGGCGTAGTTATCGATCCATTCGAGCCGGTCCGGGTTGACGGCTTCCTGGATTTCATTGGAGATGGTATCGATCAGCTGGTCGTTAACCAGGTTGCGGTCGAGGATGATGGTGATGTCATCGATCCCGGATGGCATGTGTTCATAGGGGATGTTGTGTTCAGCAAGGATCTGCAGGATGCGAAGGGTAAACCCGGTCTGCTTGTTCAGCAGGTACTTGTGGAGGTAGAGGGCCGCGAAGTGCTTGCCGCTGACAATCCCGGTGACAATGTCGCTCGGCTGGAAGCCCTTATCGGGAACGATCAGGGTGCCGGGTTTCTCCGGGTGCTGGGTATTCTTGACGTTGATCGGGACGTTGCCTTCGATCGCGGGGATCAGGGCCTCGTCATGGAAGACCGAGAAGCCGGCGTAGGAGAGTTCCCGCATCTCCCGGTAGGTCATCCGGCTGATCGGCTGCGGGTTGTCGACAACGTTCGGGTTAGCCGCATAGATCGCGTCGACGTCGGTGAAGTTCTCGTACAGGTCGGCGTGCAGGCCCCGGGCCAGGATCGCCCCGGTGATGTCGGAACCCCCGCGGGAGAAGGTCGCAATGTGGCCGGCCAGGGTGATGCCGTAGAAACCAGGAAAGACCAGGAGCTCGCTCTGCTTGGCCGTGAACTGGTCGAGGAGGCTGTAGGTTTCGGGGATCACCGTGGCGTTGTTAGGCGTCCCGGTGACCCGAATTCCGGCCATCGTCGGGGTGACGAAGCGGACCTCGTAGCCCAGGTGCTTGAGGACCAGGGACATCAATTGAGCGTTGGAACGTTCCCCGTGGGCCTTGAAAGCAGCCAGGAGGTAATTATCGTTAGGGTACTTGCCATTGGGCAGGTTGCGCAGACGGTCGATAATCGGCTCCAATTGGTCATCGGGCAGATTGAAGTGGTTGGCAATTGCCTGGTAACGGACCACGATCTGGTGGAGCACGTCGTCATACGGCTTCTGTTCGATCACCCGCTGGGCATATTCGATCAGCAGATCGGTCACCTTAATATCGTCGGGATTCCGCTTGCCGGGCGCGGAGGTGACGATCACCCGACGCTCGGGATCGGCCGTAATAATCTTGATTGCTTGGGCAAATCCCTCGCCATCAGCTAGGGAACTGCCACCGAACTTAACTACTTTCATCTTCTCAAAACTCCTTTGAGCAATAATTAATAAATCACATTATTGCGAACGTATTTTAATCGAATTCTAACATGGAACTTAAAATAAGCAAGTGTAATTATCCAACGACCTTTTAATATTAACGTTTTACTACATCTAATAAATTAAATAAAACCCATAAAAATTAATTTAGTCTATTGACTTTCTCATAATTTGGTATAAGCTAGAATCATAAATCGAAGAGGCGCAGCCAACACTAGTAGCTAACTGGAGCGATGCCAAGTATGGATGGTTAGTGAACAGGGCGGTTGCCGAAGCGCTCAGTCAGGCACGGCTGAGTTTGCTGGGGCGTGGTTGAATAAGCTACGGACTGTCGCAGGACAATAAGAGCCTGCGTTGCGCTATCGACAGATTAAATGGATAATAAATGGGATCCACTGTTTGTTCGCGCAAACAGTGGATTTTTTTAATAAGTCGATTCCCCGCCGCAAAAGCATTAGGAGGAATGACAGATGAATGAGCAATTAACTGAGAACCAGATTAACGCTGCTGGGCACCTGACAATTGGCGGCTGCGATGCCGTCGAACTGGCCCACAAGTACGGAACCCCGCTGGTCGTTTATGACGTCAGCAAGATCCGCGACCAGATCCGCCGATTTGAGAAGGTCTTCGCCGCCAACCACGTCGACTACGCGGTCAGCTACGCCAGCAAGGCCTTCGCAGCAATCGCCATGTACCAGGTGGCCGCAGCGGAGGGCGCGCACACCGACGTGGTCTCCGGCGGGGAACTCTACACGGCGATCAAGGCCGGCTTTCCGATGGACCGGGTCAGCTTCCACGGCAACAACAAGTCACGCGAAGAGCTCGAGATGGCTATCCGTCATCACGTCGGCGTGATCATCCTGGACAACTTCCACGAGATTGACCTCTTGGCCGACCTGTTGGAAGAAAACGATGCCCAGATCAAGGTCATGCTTCGGATCACCCCGGGGATCTCGGCCCACACCAATAAGTACATCCAGACCGGTCAGGTTGATAGCAAGTTTGGCTTTGACCTGCAGTCTGGTCAGGCGGATGAAGCACTGGAGAAGGTGCTGGCCAACCCGCGGATGGAAATGCTCGGGTTGCATGCCCACATCGGTTCGCAGATCTTTGAACTGGCCGGCTTTGAAGGGGTTGCCGATAAGCTGGTTGAGGTAGCCGCTCACTGGCAGACCAAGTACGGCTACCAGGCCCAGGTCATCAACGTGGGCGGGGGCTTTGGGATCCGCTACGTCAGCGCCGACCACCCACTCATGCCGGAAGACTTTGTGGACGCGATTATCAAGGCGATCAAGCAGACGATTGCCAAGACGAACCTGGCAATGCCGGCGATTTGGATTGAGCCGGGCCGGTCGATCGTTGGTCCCGCGGGTTACAACCTCTACACGGTTGGTTCCCGCAAGGACGTTCCGGGACTGAAACCGTACGTGACCGTCGACGGGGGGATGGGCGACAACATCCGGCCAGCCCTCTACCAGGCTAAATATGAAACGGTCCTGGCCAACGATCCCCAGGCCCCAATCAAGGAACACGTTCGCCTGGCCGGCAAGTATTGCGAGTCCGGTGACATTCTGAGTCAGGACCAGGGGCTGCCGGCTACCAAGCCGGGCGACGTCCTGGCAATGCTGGACACCGGGGCTTATGGCTACTCGATGGCCTCCAATTACAACCGCAACCCGCGGCCGGCAGTGGCCTTTGTCGAGAACGGGCACGACCAGCTGGTAATTGAGCGTGAGAGCTACGCCGATCTGGTTCGCCTGGACCGGCCATACCAACAACAGTAATTATTTATTCCTTATTTAATATGTAGAAAGAGGTTATCCACATGGCAGAATTAGACGCACAAGCAATTATTAACTACATC